>CAZKYP010000058.1:0-17822 GCA_964556885.1 uncultured Pirellulales bacterium
TTTTATATCAGCGACTTATAAAATTTGAGAAAAATGTAAACATTTCAAATGTCCGATTATTTGTAATGGGGGGGATTGGACCGGGGGAAAGCGATATGCTGTGACTATTAACGATTATGAGGAAGGTTTGGTTACTATAGTCCTGGATGATGATGTTACCAAGGTAGTACTAACAGGCACCGTTAAAGTTAATAATGGCATTTGGCATCAGGTCGCCGTTACCAGAGAGGCAACAGTGCTGTCTCTGTATATCGACAGCGTGCCGGACGGAAATAATGTGGGTGATATACCCGTCGGCTACGACCTTTCGGGGACATCTCAACACAACGCCTATATCGGCACAATGACAGATAACAGAGACGGCCTTTTGCACAAGTTCTACAGGGATGGGCGAATCGACGATGTCCGGATTTTTGATGCAGCACTGACGGAAGACGAAATAGCGGCAATGATGGCGTTTAATATGAGAGGCGATCCAGTGCTTGCATGGAAGCCGAGTCCGGTTAGCGGCGAAACAGAAGCACCGCCGGATGCGAATCTTGGCTGGATGGCCGGGGACGGCGCCGAGACACACAATTTGTACCTGGGAACAGTTTTGGAAAACGTCGAGCAGGCTAACATGAATAATCCGCTGGGCGTTTTAATCGGCCAAAACCTGTCGGAGCTCAGTTATACCCCTGCAAGTCCTTTCGAGTACGGCCAAACCTATTTCTGGCGTGTAGATGAGATTAGTGGTTCCGATGTTATTAAAGGCGACGTCTGGACCTTTACCGTTCTAAACTATCCTATTGTAATAGAAGACTTCGAGAGCTACGGCGACTACCCACCGGATGAGGTATGGAATACATGGATAGACGGATACGAGAATCCGGCCAACGGCGTATCAGCGGGTTATCCTAATCCTGTATTCGATTTTGGAGAGCATTATCTGGATAATACGTATGTCCACAGCGGCGGCTGGTCGATGCCGATGTTCTACGACAACAGTGCGGGAATCTCCGAGGCGACCAGAACACTTGAATCTCCGATGAGTGACATGACCCGGGACGGTGTTGTCACATTGACGTTGTTTTACTTAGGCGATGTTGACAACGCTCCAGAGCCGATGTATTTCGCTCTTAACAACGCGGTAGTCAATAACGACGATGTAAATGCGGCTCTGGTAACCGAATGGACACAATGGGATATTCCATTGCAGACTTTCTCGGATATGGGTGTCAATCTTGCCAACGTCGGCTCGATTACCATCGGCTTCGGCAACAGGGCCAATCCGGTCGGCGGCGCAGACCGAGAAGGTCATGTTTTCTTCGACGACATCCGCCTGTATCGGCCGTAGCATGATGAATTAAAGTAACATTGACAAAATCAGTACAATTGATTGATGATTTAAGGAGCTTGTATTGTTCGATTCGACACAAGCTCCTTTTTTATGTTTTCATTCCCAGAACGGTTTTCAGCCAGGTCTGCGCCATCAGATAGACGCCGGCAATGGTTGGGTGGACACCGTCAGCGGCCCAGTATTCCGGCGGGGCTTCTTTAATCGCATCATCAAACATCTTCTGGAACGGAACGAACTTCGTATCCAATTCGTCGGCAATCTTCTTCGCAGCGGCCCGATAGCCGTCGAAATCCGGAAACCATTTTTCATCCACTTCGCCGCAGCGCAGCACGAACGGCTCACATACAACCAAAGTCACCCCCGGCAGCTCGCTGCGTGTACGTTCCAATAGTGCGCGATAATCTTTCTCGTATGTCTCTACGGTGCCTTCGTAACCGTGTTTGAACGTGTGCCAGTAGTCATTGACACCAACGAGAATACTGACAATATGGGGCTTGAGAGCGATGCAGTCCTGATCCCATCGCTCGGCAAGCTGGTATACCTTATTGCCGCTGATGCCACGATTATAAACCATCGGCTTTGCACTTGGATATTTAGCTAAAATCTGTGCAGCGGCCAGAAAAGCATAGCCACCTCCAAGGGCCCTTTGGTCGTTGGGAGTATCCTGTCGTCTTCTGTCGCGGCCCATATCGGTAATTGAATCGCCCTGAAATAAAATAACATTACGATTTTCGGACAGCCCGTAAGACGCCCCGCCGAATGCGCATTTCATACCATCACAGCAACCGGAAGAGGACAAAACCGAAGAAATCGCCAGACCACCGACGGTGGCGGCAGCGGCCTTTTTGAGAAATTCCCGTCGGGTTGATTTATTCTTTTGCGAATGCGGATTTGACATGTTCGTTTCTCCTTATCTGCCGGTAATTCCAATAAATTATTTCGAAAAAGAGCACAGATGTTTATAATACACATAAATAATGTAGCACAAGTTAAAATACAACCAACATGGAATTTTTATGACAGGCATCTCAATCTAAAATAAACCCCTGGAGGTAGAAAATGGTTCTAAAAAACTCAGTTTGCATTTTACTCTTATGCCTTCTTTTAACAGCCAGTCTTGCATATTCACAGAACTCACCGATAAACAGATTCGAGCTTGTCAACAGGCATAATGTCGAGATTGATAAAGTTGATCCGATGTGTCCGCTTTCAGTCGGTAACGGCGATTTTGCGTTCACGGTCGATGTCACCGGCCTCCAGACATTCGGTGATTTATATTACAAAAACGGCATCCCGCTGGAGACGCTTTCCAACTGGGGCTGGCACTCTTTCCCGAACACTGAAAATTTGATTCTAAAAGATGCATATAAAGAATATGATTTTCAGGGACGCAAAGTACCCTACGCCAGCCTTGAAAAAAGCCCCGCCGGTCAGTACTTTAGAAAAAATCCACATCGAATACCTTTGGGCCAACTCGGTCTTGTCCTTACAAAAACCGACGGCTCAACCGTCGAGCCGAATGACATACAAAACATTCGACAGAATCTTAACCTTTGGACAGGCTTTATTCAAAGCAGCTATAAAATTGAAGGTGAGCCTGTGCTCGTCGAGACCATCTGCCACCCGGACATAGATTTAATCGCAGTTCGAATCGAATCGCCCCTGCTTCCCAAAGGACAACTGAAACTGAGCATCCACTTCCCATACTCTTATGATGCATCTATTAAAAACAAGCCGCCCTTCGACCGGGCGCATCCGGATTCGCACGTTACCAGGATGGCGAAACCGAATAAAAACAGTGTGCTGTTTCAACGATTACTCGACGACAGTCGCTATTATGTCAAGATTACGTGGGAAGGTGACAACCAGGTCAAACAAAAAGGTCCTCACGAATTTATCTTCGAGCCTTCGAGCGGCGAGCAGCTAACATTCGTATGTGCTTTTTCAAAAGGATCTATTAATAACGATTTGCCCTCATTCGAAACGACCAAAAATGCCTGCGCCAAATCATGGGAGCAATACTGGAAGAGCGGCGGAGCGATAGATTTGTCCGGCTGCACCGACCCGAGAGCGAAGGAACTGGAGCGGCGTATTGTCCTATCGCAATATCAGGTTAAAATACAGTATTCTGGAACATTTCCGCCGCAGGAATCCGGTCTGACACACATAAGCTGGTACGGCAAGCATAACACGGAAATGTATTTATGGCACGTGGCCCATTTTGCACAGTGGGGACGAATCGAACTGCTCGAAAAAAGCCTTCCCTGGTATCAGAGCATCCTGCCGCAGGCCAGAGAATTGGCCAAGAATCTCGGCATCAAAGGCGCCCGCTGGCCAAAAATGGTCGGAATAGACGGCCGGCAAAGCCCTGGCAGCATTAATCCATTTATCATCTGGAACCAGCCTAATTTAATCTACCTGTCGGAACTTTGCTACAGAACTCATCCTGACCGTGACACGCTCAATAAATACAAAGATTTGGTTTTCGAGTCGGCTGATTTTCTGGCTTCGTATGCCTATTACAATGAAAAGGAAGATCGATACAATTTAGGTCCTCCTATTAAAAACGTCTCTGAAGACTCCGGCGAAAATAATACAAGGAATCCGACTTTCGAACTGGCTTACTGGCATTACGGACTCTCCGTGGCACAGAAATGGCGCGAGCGTCTGGGAATGGAGCCGAACCAAAAATGGGCCGATGTCCTGAATAAACTGGCTCCCCTGCCGGTTCAGGACGGTTTATATCTCGAGATTGAAACCGAACCTGATATTTACAAACGCGGCAGAGGCGGCCCAACTTCCACACTCATGGCTCTGGGATTTTTACCCGAAGGAACAAAGGTGGATAAAGAGACCATGCATCGAACCTTTCAAAGGGTGGTCGGCACAGACCGCCGCTTTGCAAGCTGGGGAGCGGGTGCCGTGGCAATGACGGCGGCCAGATTGGGCGAACAGAATATCGCAGTTGATATCCTCTGCGGCGACAGGGGAACTAACCGCTATCTACCCAACGGCCTTGTCCCCCGACCGAAGGAACCTATGAATTGTCCGGCGTACCTGCCTGTGAATTGTTCGCTGCTGTCGGCAGTAGCACTGATGGCCGCAGGTTGGGACGGTGCCCCTGATACAAACGCCCCTGGTTTCCCGCAGGACGACACGTGGAATATCAGATGGGAAGGACTGCAGCGCCTGCCGTAAAATATAATCAGATGCCGGCGCTCATGTGCTCGAGGAATTCCCTGTTGTCGGGGAATTTTCTGAGGAGCTTGAAGAAAGCCTCCATAGCATCGCGTGTCCCGTAGTTTGACAGAACGCGCCTCAGGGTAGCAAGTCCCCGGCTGTGTTCATCACTATAGAGCTTCGCCTCTTTCCGTGTACCGCTGGCGGGGATATCGATAGCCGGAAAAACTCTGGCCTCGGCCAGTGAACGGTCAAGAACTATCTCGCTGTTGCCGGTTCCCTTGAATTCTTCGAAGATAAGCTGGTCCATTCGAGAGCCGGTATTTATCAGACAGGTAGCAATGATGGTGACGGAGCCCCCGTTTTCAATATTGCGCGCCAACCCGAACAAGCGACGCGGTATCTCCAGTATTCCAGCCTCAAGTCCGCCGCTCATTGTGTGCCCCCGCGGTGCGCCGTGCCGCCGCTTGCGATTGTTGAACGCCCTGCCCATTCTCGTCAGGCTGTCTACCATCAGAACTATCTCGCGACCGCACTCCAGCTCCGACTGCACGTGGGCAAGCATCAGCTCAGCAAGCTCTGCATGCTCATCTGCGGTGTGGTCGCTCGTACTTGCAACCACTTCGGCCCCTTCGACGGCCCTGCGAAAGTGTGTAACTTCCTCGGGCCGCTCGTCTACCAATAACACGATAATACGGGTTTCGGGTGAGCAGTGGCGAATTGCTAGGACGATTTGTTCCAAAAGAACGGTTTTTCCGGCCTTGGGAGGCGAGACAATTAATTGTCTCGTACCCTTGCCTATCGGTGCGATCAGGTCAACTATCCGCATACTCTCCTGGCCGCAGCCTCCCAGGTCAAATCGATCGTGAGGATCTACTGCTATTAAATCTGTAAAATGCACACGTTTACTAAAATCTTCCGGCTGCATACCCCCTACAGTATCAACGGATATCAATCTGAACTTGCCTTTACTTCGCTCGACACGGCCGGTAACAGCCGCCCCTTCAGCCAGTTCAAACTGGCCAACGAGATTCGGATGAACAGTTACTTCCGCTTGCCTGGTTCTATAGGACCTTTCGGCTGTCCGAACGACATATTGCTGCCTGTTTATCCTTTTTATTATCCCGGTAATCGTATCAGTCATTAGAATGATTCATGGGAATTTTAAAACGATGAATTTCGATTAAAAAACTTTTTGTATAATAACATTTTAAAATGTTTTGGCAAGAAGAAGTTGAAATTTATGTGATAAAACTCAACCTAATTTGCTTTTCCCGGCCCAAATAGCCAGATTCCAATAAAAACATTAGTATTGCACACATAAACCTGCAATTCTTCCCGGATTTAGCTTAAATAACGTGTTATATTTGTGGTATATTAATCCAATTAAGTCTACAGTTTATAGTTCTGCCGTGGATAAAATATTTAATATACCGACTAAGTGGTATCGGAGTTATCAAGCGAGGAAGAAAAACAGCAAAACTTCTCCGAAAGATGAAAGACGAGATGGTCGAAATATAATAGATAATGGATATTTTGTGAATTGTGCGCTCAAAGTCTGAAACGGTGATATAACTAAACCAATTACATTATCGTTATAAGAAGGAGGTGGTTCAAAGCCCAAGAAAGAAACTATTTTTTGATGGTAGTACGACATATATTTTAAGGTGGGCACATTCGCCGATAAAAGCTATCCTATGGTAAAAAACAATATATGTTGCGGTGTGTGGCCGGAACATAACTAATTGTTTAATATCTTCCGAAGGAGGACAATTATGTATAGAAGATTAATTGGTCTGATTTCTTTCTTTTGGGTATTGGGCCTTACTGTCAATCCAGTGCTCGCAGACACACTGGTCCAGGATGATTTCGAAGGCGCCAGTCTGAACACCGATAAGTGGCAGCTTATCAACGGACCCACTTCAACTATAACTCAAAGCGGAGGCCGGGTATATTTCGATCGACCAAACCTTGAGCTTAATTATCTCGCCACCGCCCGACAGTATGATCCGGCAACAACTCCATTGACCATAAGCGGCTCGGTAACACTGGCCCAAAACGGTGACATGGACATCTGGACTCGGGCGAATATTATAGCAAATACAGGCGGCGGCCAGACACATATACTCGACAGCGGTATTCGCATTAATTTCTGGCAGAACGCCCTTGATTCGGATAGTCCGCCCAATCTGGACATGCTGGAAAAAACCCCGGGCATCTGGCCGTGGGACAGTTCTATATCCGAAGGCGCCAATATTCCAGGTGATGATGAAGCCGTCGACTGGGACTTTATAATTACGGATGACGGTATAACGTTAACCGCCACTTTTACACAAACAGACGACCCTACAAATACCCTGACATTAACCGGAACAACCTCTACACACTTCCCTACGAATTACGTGACGTTTACGGTAACACAGGGTTATCTCAATGATGTAAGCATTACTACGAGCGCTATTGCGATCACACCAGTGGCTTACTGGAGACTTGATGAAGGCTCCGGCAGCATTGCCGAAGATTCAGTCGGAACATACGATGGAATCTTGAAAGGCGGCCCAACCTGGGTTAGTGGTGTGATAAATGGAGCGCTGGAGTTCGACGGCGGCAACGATTGCATTGAAATCGGTAATTACCCGGTCTTCAGCGCACCGGAAGGCAGCTTCAGTGTTGCACTATGGGCGAACATTTCAAGCTGGTCCGGTGAATGGGCCAACAGCATGTTAGGTAACCGAAGCGACGGTGTAGGCTGGTGCCTCAGAACTTTCGGAGGCTGGTGGGCGTCGCAACATCCCACAACATATACCATGCCGACAACCGCACTGTGCTTTACCACAAGAGGTATAGGCCACGATTTGGATGGAGTGGAAGATACTCCAAGTAATACGGAACCGAAAATAAATGAATGGACTCATATAGCCTGTATATATGACCAGGAAAATAATAAAAAGTACATTTATTTTGACGGTGTGGAGGATTCTGTTTGGGATACAAATCCAGATGGAACCATCACGGCAGCATCACAAAGGTTCTATATCGGAGCAAGATCCAACAGCGGCGACACCGCTCCGGAGGCCTACTTTAACGGCAGACTCGACGACGTGCGTTTCTACGATATTGCACTAACTGCCGATGACGTTTCAGCCCTTGCTATTCCCCCGGTCAGTTTCAAGGCCAAAGATCCGGTTCCGGCTGACGGCGCTGAAATGGTCGGTGAGCCGCTCGTTCTCGAATGGACACCGGCAGATGTCGCCGCCACACAAAATGTGTATTTCGGCACATCTCCAACACTCGCGGCCGCGAATCTGGTAAGCGAGGGTCAAACTACTTCGACGTATGAGTACGCGTCCAGTTTGCAGCCGGAAACAACTTATTACTGGCGCATCGATGCGATCGGAGATGATGGGATTATCACTTACACCGGTAACGTATGGAGCTTTACAACCGGGCCGGCAACTGCTTATTCCCCCGATCCGGAAGATGGGTATCTGTGGACGCCTGCGGATGTTGTACTTAGCTGGATTCCGGGCGTCGGTTCAGTTTCCAATGACGTTTACTTCGGTACAAGCCAGGATGATGTGGCCGCCGGAACCGCTGATACCCTCAAAGGAAATCAGCCCGAAGCCTCTTTCGATCCGGGAATTCTTGAAAACGACACTCCATACTATTGGCGGATCGATGCCGTTCAAGCCGATGGTACCATATACACAGGTGATGTGTGGCGTTTAAGAACATTACCCGAAACGTCCGCAATAGATCCCGACCTTGTCGGCTGGTGGGCTTTAAATGAAGGCCAGGGCACGATCGCCCACGACGGTTCCCTAAACGGCAACAACGGCACTATAAAAGGTGATCCTCAATGGGTAGCTGGTATAAGCGGTGGCGCACTGGCATTCGACGGCGCAGGTGACTACGTGAACTGCGGCAATGCACAGTCACTCGTTATCCAGGACAGCATTACTATGGCAGTCTGGTTTAAGACAGCAGGATTCACAAGAGACTGGGAGGCCATTATTGCCAAGGGCGACGGCGCCTACAGGCTGAGCAGGTCCGCAACTACAGGTAATGCTTTGCACATGGGTGTAAACGGCACCTCGGCCAATTACTTCGATGGTAGTAGAACCGTCACGGATAACGAATGGCATCTCGGTGCAGGTGTTTACGACCATATTGCACAGCGTGCAACACTTTACGTAGATGGTATGATGGATGTAACTACAGGATGCACGGGACAAATCGCCGCAACAAACGACGCCTTCTATATCGGAGAAAATTCCGGAGCAGGCTCTCGCTTTTTCGGCGGTTTGATCGACGATGTCAAACTTTATAAACGTGCATTATCACAGCAGGAAATACAGGCTATGATGGCCGGTGACATTTTAAAAGCTTCGAATCCCGTACCGGCCGACGGCACCAAGATCGATATAGAAAACATCGGGTCTCTCACATGGGTAAAGGGAAGCGCGGCTTCTCAACATGATGTCTATTTCGGTACGGATATGTTCGATGTGACTATTGTAGACGCAACAGATACCACTGGTGTATATCGAGGCCGCCAGGCTGCCGCCAGCTTTACTCCTGCAGAAGGTTATCAATGGGGCCAGAACTACTACTGGCGCATCGATGAAGTAAATAACGACGGGACAATCACCAAAGGCGATGTATGGAGTCTTACGATAACCGATTATCTTATTGTTGAAGATTTCGAGGACTATAACGACTATCCACCGAATGAAATCTGGAATACATGGATCGATGGGTATGGCGTTGCGACCAATGGTTCGTCCTCGGGTTATCCCGAACCCGATTTTAATATCGGTGAACATTACCTCGAGACTACGATTGTTCACAGCGGCAACCAGTCGTTCCCCCTGTTCTACGACAACAGCGTCGGACTATCCGAGGTGACCAAAACCCTGACTTCATTACGAAACTGGACTATACGCGACGTAACCACACTGACGCTTTGGTACCAGGGCAATCAGGATAATGCGGCTGAAACTATGTTCGTCGCTCTCAACGGTAACGCTGTTGTTGCAAATCCCGATGCAAATGCGGCAAAGTCTTTGGACTGGGTTCGATGGGACATTCCCCTGGCCGAATTTTCTGAAAAGGGCGTGAATCTTAGCAATGTAAGTTCAATATCCCTCGGTTTCGGCAATAAGAGTAATCCAACAGCAGGCGGTTCGGGGTATGTATTCTTCGATGACATCCGTCTCTATCGGTAGTTACAAATAGTGAAATCCGCCACGACTGTTTCGGGACGGATTTAACAACGATTAAGGGCTTATACCGACTTGTTCGATATAAGCCCTTTTTTCATCACCCGATTTCAAGTCATTAATAAAATATGTCGATACACTGATAAACGGAAGATAAACCAATTTGGAGAGCTTTGATGGACGAAGGCAGAGAACGCAGAACCGAAGAGAGGTTGCAATACAAGTGGCCCGTACTGTTTTCAGAAGACTTTACACAGAGAATCGATCAGGGCCTGATGGTCGATGTCTCCAGCGGAGGTATCGCGTTTTCATGTACCGTTGAAACAGGTTACCTCAAGGAAGACCAACATCTGACGGTCCAATTCAGCCTCCCCCGCTCCGAGGAAACGGATTCTTCGGCTATGGTGAGCATAACACGGACCGGACGGGTGTGCCGCATCGATAAAGAAAGTGAAACCGTTTTTCGCATTGGTATCCAGTTCGACAAGCCGCTTACGCTCAAACCTTATGAGCTGGCCCAAATCCAGTTGATGCGCAATGCAAATTCGGGCTCGTAAACTCAATTCCGAAATAGTGTGCTTATTATCAGCCTATTGGTTCTTTTCAAACCATTCTTTTACCTTTGATTCCAGTGCTTTCAGATCGGGTCTTTTCTGCGCAACGGCCTTTGCATCCATGTATTCCTGGTTAAGGTCGCCTAACTCGATACCCGAACCGACACGAATAAACAGCGGCATCTGATGAAGCTCGGCATCAACAGTAATGGTCTGACCACCTTCGTAAATCTGTTCCGGCCGCCATGCATCCCGCCATTTATCACCCGAAGGCAGGTAAACTTCCTGCCGCCGCTTTCCCTTTTCCCAGATGGGCGAGACAAGAATATCCGGTCCGTACTGGTAAGTCCACCAGTTCGACCAGGCTTCTGCCGACTTGGACTCAACCACAAAAAGCGGCCGCACAATCGGCATACCTGTTTTGTGAGCCTCCTGAGCACACTTATAGCTGTAATCGACCAGATGCTTGTGTATACGCGCATATACCCGCCAGATTGCAATAAGTTCATCGTCGTATACGGTCTGGTCACCCCGCAGAATGTTCCAGAATCCCTTGTCTCGCGTCGGGCCAACTTCCATAATTGGCGTAAAGCAGCTAAACTCCAGCCACCTGCCGCAGACCTCCTGCTCCATTAACTGCTGGTTGTACCCGCATGTATCCGAGCCCCAGTTCGGATAGCCCATAACCGCCGCACGCTGCACGGCGATAATCGAGGCCCGAAGACCCTCCTGCGTCCCGCCTATGTCACCACCCCAGAATACGGCGTACTGCGAGCTGCCCGTATAGGCCGCACGTGGCATCAGTACAAAGTCGTCCCCGCGGTATTTTTTGGCCGTCTCGTATGTGGCCTTCGTATACATAGGAGGATATGCGTTCCGATTCTCTCGTATTGAGCGACCATCGTGCACTTTGAAAGGCCCGCTCTCGGGAATGCCCTCTTCAGCCCTGTCGAGCTTGAATCCGGCCACACCCAGCTTGAGCAGTTTTGAAAAGCCCTCCTGCCAGTATGCTTTGGCTTCCGGATTGGTGAAATCACACAGCGGGTAATTGTTCCGCTGCGGCTGCTGGCCGGCAAGTGTATAGCCTTTGGCTAAAGCCTGCTTTTCCATCTCGCCCTGGAAGAACGGGGCTATCCACAGCACCATCTGCATCCCCTGCCCGTTGAGCCATTTGACCATTTTGGTGAAATTAGGCAGACGGTTGGGATCTATTTCAAAGTCGTCATAACCCATACGCCCCGGTCCGTACGGGCGATCTATCCAGTATATACCGCACGGAATGCCAAAGGCATTCATCATCAGCACATCTTCCATCACTTCGGCGTTGAACGGTCCGGTCCACGACGTGCCGTCGTAGTATTCCGAGCGAATCCTGTGCTCGTCGCGCCATCTCCACGGCATATATATCCACTTGGGTGGCATGACTGGTGGCCCGGCGTCGATCGCATGTTCACGTATCAACTGAGCCGGCTCATCCGAGGTGTATATTTTTACCTCGAGTGAAGGCCCTTCGAATTCGATATGCACGCGATTCGGATCGCCAACACAGAAATCGAAATGTCCCGGCCAGTCCGTTTTAGCAAATACACCATATCCCCTACATGATATATAAAATGGTGCGTAAACCGATGTTGTAGGCTTGAGAATCATATCAACCGTCTGGCCGCGAAGGTCCATCGCCTCGGTGATGCCCGGTGCCCATGATGCCCGCTGGTTACCATCGACAACACGTTCCATCAGGCCCGTAAAATATTCGTTCTGGCCGGCATCTACTGCAAATCCCCATTTGATGATGTCCTTATTCGGTTCGGCATCGAATTTGACAATATAATTGTCTCCCCGCTGCTCAATCGACACCCTGACAGTGCGGCCGTCCTGAAACTCAGCCTGGCCTTTAAGAGAAGCACCGCTCGATTCGACGATTAGTCGGGAAGACAGTTCCGTTTTTCCATCGCCGGTCTCGAAGAAAAAGCCATCTAACACCAGTGTGCCCGGTGCAGGCAATTCATCCGACGGCAGTACCAGTGCCAATTTGCCGTTGCTAACCTCGAATGAAGGTTTCAACGACGAACAACCAGCCGGAAAAACAAAGATAAGTACCGCCAACAGCAAAAAGATACAAGTTTTCCTTCTCATAGTTCAAATCTCCTTATAAGCAATAAGAAGCTTCGTATTTTCGTCATGTTCTTGAAATGTGATTATCACAAGACAGACCCAAAAAGCAAGATTAATTTAATATCGCTCCATCACAGAACCACCCAATCCAAAAAACTGCATACCTGACTATGTGTGATCTCTGGATTAATTCCAGACCTTGATTACAGTTGACGCAATAGTCGATACACAATACGATATACGCATGATGTTTAAGAGTATTTCGATAATCGGCGACGGCGGCATGGGCACTGCTTTGGCGATATTGCTATGTGAAAAAAGCTCCGCCGCAGGCACCCATTCAAAAACCGCGAGACTCGATATACGCATTTGGGGTTACGACGCTGAACAATTAGCTCAAATCAAACGGATCCGCGAAAATAAAAAATTCCTTCCCGGCTATAAGCTCCCGAAAGAGCTCCTCTACGAACCTGACGATGCTCGCATAATGGCCGGGGCCGACCTGATTGTCTCGGCGGTTCCGTGCCAGTATATGCGGCCGATCTGGGCGAGATTGAAAGATTATGTCCCTAAAGGTATTCCGATTGTTTCGGTCGCCAAGGGCATCGAGAACGGCATGCTTCTTCGCCCGACCCAGATTCTAAACGATGTTCTTGGAGGCAAAATTAAAACTGCCGTTTTAAGCGGCCCAACGATTGCTGATGAGCTGGTCCGGCATCTGCCCGCAACTGCCTGCGCCGCCGCCGAAGATGAATTGCTGGCCGAAGCCGTTCAGCATACCTTTTCCGACGGCGTCCCCTACCTGCGTGTCTACACCAACAACGATGTTGTCGGAGTCGAGTTGGCCGGGGCCATGAAAAATATTATCGCCATAGCCGCAGGAATCATCGACGGGATCGGCGCAGGCGATAACGCCAAGGCCGCTCTTCTGACCAGGGGACTCGCCGAGATAACCCGGCTGGGCATAGCCTGCGGGGCCCGGCCGCAGACCTTCGCCGGCCTGACCGGCCTGGGTGACCTTGTCACCACCTGTATCTCGCCTTCCGGCAGGAACCGCTCGTTCGGCGAAAGGATCGGCAAAGGAATGAGCCCCCAACAGGGACAGGATGCCACCGAATCAGTTGTCGAGGGAATCACCACCTGTAAGTCGGTCGTTGAACTGGCTGCAAAACATAATGTCGAGATGCCGATTACACAGGCCGTCTACGAGGTATTGTTCGAGAACAAATCCGTACACAATGCAATCGAAGAGCTGATGAATCGCCAGCTCAAATCTGAATAGCGACTTGCTATATAAAAGTCCAAACGCTATCTGCAACAGTTATTTGCCAAGCGCCTGCTTTATATCCATAGCATGTTCCTGTTCGACGGCCAGAATCCCTCTTAGCTGCTGCGCCAGGGCGAATTCCTTGAGCTGCTCGGCCTGTTCGACCCTTATTTTATATCTTTTAATTGCGTCCTCTTCACCGTCGAGGTCCTGTTCAAGCATTTTTACATTGTCTTTTGCCGTATGGATGTCACCGACTTCCACGGTCGGTGAGCCGCCGAGATAATCGATCTGGTCTGCCAGAGTCATGGCGTGCATGATTTCTTCGTTGGCGTGTATTTTAATCTCTTTTATTATATCACCGTACGCCGCTCCTGTCATTACCGCCGCATGGTTGATATACTGAATTGCCGCCGAGTATTCCAGCTTGAGGTCCATATTCAATAAATCTATAAGTTTTTTTTGAGTGATCGCCATTTTTCTTCTCCTTTTTTATCTGTCCGAATCACCTGGTTTCCTTATTGTCTTTATCATATGCCGTTTTTTCACCTTTTACCAATACAATATAATACAACTGAGCAGTCAATCTGTTCAATACCCATTTTATTTTTATTATTAATTGAACGGTACAAGAAATGGTTCCATAAGGAACATGTGTGAAAAAAAAGGGCTGCAAGGATTAACTCACAGCCCAATAAGAGTCTGTACCCAAACAAAAATTACAGCAGCGTCCTGCGTCTTCGCAGCCAGCCGACCAAACCTACACCAATGCCGCCAAGAACAAGAGTACCCGGTGCAGGAATCGGACACGGTCCGGCATCTGAGACTATCCATGTGCCAACATTCCCAACAATAAAACCGCCAGGAAGAGGCATATCTTGGTACGTATCATTATCTGTAAGATAATGCACGTCATAATTGAATGTCATGGTCGCAAACTCGCCCGGGGTCATATATGAATGTACTACAAAATGGTCATCGGCGTCTCCGTACGACCAGGTTGCAGGATTACCATCGCCATTATTTCGCCAAGCCCAGCAGTCAGCTATGCGTCCATTAAAGACCTGGATCAGTGTATCACCAAACAGAGGTGGAATAGTAGTCAGATTCGTGGGAGTAAAGAATTGGTCAGCATGGACAGACCAGGCCAGATAAGGTGAGGATGCATCCCGTGGTAAACCTTCTGTTCCTGGAAACGCATATTCAATAAGTGTCTCTCCCATGGAAGAAAGGGACACCCTCAGGCCAATCAATTGATCGTAATTGGCCATCTCCCAATCTTTTGTACCGGCGTAGCCAGCGGCATTCAAGCCGGCGATGAAGCCCTCTTGCCCGTCTCTGGTCATGCCCACGGTATCTGTCAAATACGGGTACCAATACAGATGATTCGTGCAATCATAAACGACTCGCTGTCCGCCGATACATATATTGGTTACTGCGGCCGAGGCGGGGGTGCCGATACATAAAATTACAGCCGCACACAATGAAATGAATAAAAGTCTCTTTTCCATTTGGGTCTCCTTTCCCTTATTTCGATATTCATTTATTGAACTGTTATCCTTAACAACAAAATATTGTCGATTTTGCCTCCCCTTCCTGTAATCCAAAGCTTCTATCCGATGAGTTTGTATACAAAAGATTACCACACATCAAACCGGATCAGGTGGAAGGTTCGGTCTGGTAAAACAGGCATCGGTGAAAAGCGAACTGTCTGCTCAGCATAAATAGCCGGACATTGGGTCCTCTAACACCTCTCCATCCATCTGTTGCCTAATTCTATAACTGTATCTTGATTCCTTACCGTAAAAAGATACACGAAATTTTCATCAACCTCAGATACGAAAAAAAGTCAGGAATCTACAGAATCTATTTTGCCGTATCTTCCTATCTATTTTACACATCCTATATTCACGTCAAGTAAAAAAATAAACAAATTTTTTATGCCATATTAGTTTTTTTTATAACTGCTTACAAATAGAGCTTTTACAAGTTAATAGCTGTGAATATTTTTTTTATATAGTTCCAAATTATAAAGTTTTATGCTAAAAAGCTATTTTTTATATTACATCTTAAACATTTTATCGGACAAATAAACAAAAAATATTAAGCTAAAAATCCACTAAATCGAAATATTATATTATTCATTCTTTTTAAAATACCCAAACCATCACATTTCATTCAAAGTCAAATTATAACACACTGTCTTTCATATCATCTATATTGCCCATATTATCCACACAATAGTTGTATCATTCTGCCCAAATATTCCTGACTTTTCTGAAATGAGTGAATGTTGTTTCCGTCACGATTGGAATACAACGCAATATTCAGTTTCGGAATGCCCGATATAAAACTAAATCAATAACTAAAGAAGAATTAGACGTCTCTCAGAAATGATACATACACAGCATCAGGAAGGCCCTGCATAATAAATCCGTAATCTCTTATAAATATATTATGCAATAGTGTCTATGATACAAAGCGTCTGCGCAACCATTCGGCACAACCAAGGCCGATACTACCTAATAAAACAGCACCAGGAACTGGAACAACATTGTTCGTAGACAGGTATACATTATCGAGAAGCATGCCCACGTTATCACCTCCAAATCCCTCAAAGCTAATCGAAGTGTTGACAGTGGAACAAATGGAAAAAGGCATATTCATAGTCATAAAATCAACATCCCATAAAACCGATACGGTCTCATCCAACAAGCTGCCTTCACCGACCTGCACAATCACCTTATCAATAACATCATCTACTCGTTGGTTGCCAGCGATATCGAAACTGAGAATATAATCGCCCGGTTCCAGAGAAAGTGAAATAGAAGTGATTTTCCCGGCGTTTTGAGCTGAACCATCCATATCCAGATACAGACCATTACCAGGCTGCAAGTTCCAATATGGACTCCCGACACCGGTATAGCCGATAAGGTCAACCGTACCGTCCGATATTGTCCACTTCGAGAAGCCGAAATAATTATTGATCCCAACCCCGCCGTTCTCCAAGTCGAAATTATCGGAGAAGATAATCACTGGATCTGCTTTACTTGAACCGGTACCAATCAAAAAGATACAGAATACGAAATAAATTGGTGCAAATTTTCTCATCCCCCAACTCTCCCCTTCGAAATGAACCATGCTTCATCTATATTGATGAATACAGTGAATCAAGACTATAAAAATGCAAAAATAAATCTAAAGAACTTTACCTTTCAATGAATATATATTCATTTATACTCTATTTTCTATACATTTGTCAAGACAAACATCTTAGTTCTCAACCTTTTTGTATTGGGACCTATAACATCACACTTGAATGTCCCTTAAATAGAACTGAAGGATAAATAAGCAAATAAATACATAGATTTTTTATTGTTATTTATGCGGAATTCAAAATAACAGAATAAACACTTCACAGGCTTGGAAAATCTTTCAGCTCTCAAATCCAGATGTTCCGGAATCTGGCCGGATGATAGTCCTTCAGCAAGATCAGTATTTTATATGCACAATGTTCATAGACCACTTACAGTGTTAGGATCCATCCGGTTTGTTACCCTCTCGACGTGGTCCTGGATACAAATCCCCAGGACACAATCCCGCTCCGCATTCCGCTGATCTGACCCCGAATTATGTACCAGCTACGATTAGAGAGTTATCCACGCTCTCTGCCATGTATTGCTGGAGCTGAGCCGTAGGCGAAGCGGAAGCAATACACGACGCCGCAAACGCCGCAGGGGTCATATACCCCAGTCCACTATGCGGCCTGTGATTATTATATTCCAGCCGCCAGTTCTCGACAAGAACCTTCGCCTCGGCTACACTGTAAAACAATTCACGATCCAAAAGCTCATCACGCAGCCTGCCGTTGAAAGATTCGATATAACCGTTCTCCCACGGACTTCCAGGCTCGATATATAATGTCTCGACTTGTTTGGTTGCCAGCCATCTCTTTATCGCTTTGGCGATAAACTCCGGACCATTATCACTGCGGATAAATTTCGGTATACCACGAAATACTCCAGAACAGCAATCACATCCCTTGACCGAATCGACCGGCCAATTTCAATAGCAGGATTTTCTCGCGTAAACTCATCGAGCACCGTGAGGAACTTGAGCTTTCTGCCATCTTCGGTCCGGTCATC
>CAZKYP010000059.1:0-8738 GCA_964556885.1 uncultured Pirellulales bacterium
ATAGCCGGATTAGTTCATAAAGATTATCCGGCAATACATATATTTCTATACAAAAAATCAACAAACTCAAGTTAAACATCATATACTTAATTGACGATAGAACCTTCATATCCTGAAGAGTCGAAAAAAACGAATCAAAGGTATAAGAATTGTTGAAAACAACAAATGGGGGCTTTTAAAAACGATATATTTGGATAAAGTCGTTTTTCAATCAACTGGGGAATAGATGTACAAGAGCATCATCTTTATTGCGATATTGTCTTAAATATACCTCTTTTCGCACAAAAGCAGGATAGTGATGCTCTGCCAAATTTATTCGATATACCTATTGAGCAACTAATGGAAATTCCTGTAACAACAGCCGCATCCAGATTACCTAATGAAACAGGTGAGATTTCAAGCCCCGTTACCATAGTAACAGCCGAAGATATTCGTTACAGCGGCCTGACAAGCATACCGGAAATATTACAGTTTTTCTGCGGCGTCGATGTACTCCAGATCGAAAGAAGAAGATACGCAATCGGCATTCACGGTCTGCACGAGACCTTTTCAGATCGTACCACCCTGCTGGTTAACGGTCGGCTCGCGGACAATCCCGTATACGGAGGACCCGATTTTCAGGGCCTGCCGATACTCGTGGATGATATCGAAAGAATAGAGGTGGTTCGCAGTCCGGGCAGCGCCGCATGGGGAGCGAATGCACTCACCGGTGTGATAAATATCGTAACGAAGAAACCGGAGGACATCCTTGGCGGTATGACTAAAACGACCGTAACGGAATTTGGTGACAGCTATACACACCTCAGGTGGGCCGAGAAAGATGGCAACTGGAGCTGGAAGGTTTCAGTCGGGTACGAGGATGTTAAAAGTTCCGAAGATGCAATAAACGGAACTGCAGATTACAAATCGTACGTGCCTGCGTTAAACGGTATGATAGGATTCAACACATTCGAAGCCAGGGATTTTACACGGAATCGGCGGATTGATACCGAAGCTTTTAACAACATATCAGATGTGACCAGGCTGTCACTCGGCTTAGGCCATACGCACATAGACGGCGGCGATTTCGAACTCGGAGGTTTTTATCCAAGAGTGGATATTCGCGAAGACCATGTACGCTCATACATCAAGCTCGACCACGATTTCAACAATGGCGACTCCGGCTATCTCCAGTGGTCCGGTAAATCGTGGAATACAAACTGGCCTATGGCGACGCAATTCTCGACGCTGCAAAACGAGCTGGAAGGCCAATATAACTTCGCAACTAAAAACAAACATCTTACGAGCATTGGTTCGAGTTTCAGGTGGGACCATATTAGTTCCGATCCCAGCTCGAATCAGCCGCAACAGGCACGATTAAGCGGTGAGCCGCTTGACGAATACAACGTCGGATTGTTTGCCATCGACAGATGGGAATTAACTGATAGCTGGGCGCTCGAAAGCCAGCTCCGCGGCGACTGGTATTCCGGAACAAGGGCCGACTGGTCGGGTCGATTAACGGCCTTTTACGCCCTCGATCAGAGCAGAAACCACATCCTTCGATTCAGCGCTGCAAAGGCTTATAGCGCCCCCCTCTCAGAGTTGAGAAAGGCATCCAGCACTCTAATACCTATGGGTGGCCCACTTTATTTATTGAATGTTACCGCACCCGGCAATCTTGAAAACGAGGAGACTTTCTGTCTCGAAACCGGGTATACGGCAAAATTATCAAAATCGTTATATTTCAGTGCAAACACTTTTTACCAGCAGTTCAATAAATTAATCGGATATCGTCAGACTACAAACTTCCTTGGCCAGATATTTGCCACAGCCGACAACATTGACGGTGCAGATGCATGGGGCGGCGACTTCGAAATAGTCATGGATCATAACTGGGGTAAAATCTCAACCTGGTATTCATACAACAATTTTCAATCGGACAGGTCAAATCAGGATATCACAGCCTTTATGCCGGCAAGACATAAGGCGGGTCTACGTTTCAGACGCATTTTGGAGCCCGGTCTGACTTTTAATATGAATTATGCCTATACCGGTTTGACCCGCGGTAATCCCATAGCAGCTAACAATGAAGTTGATGCTTCGAATCGTCTTGACATTACATTATCGAAAAGCTTTAATGAAGAAAAAGGGGAAATTATTATTGGTGTCAGCGATCTGTTCGAAAGGATTCATGAACCAAAAAGACAAAGTAATGAATATACGGGACATGAATTGCCGGGCAGAACCTTTTTTGCCGGTCTTCGTGTGAATTTCTAACGATATAAAATCTTTTCTTATTTTCGGTAAATAAAAATGAATCAACGAAGTTGTACTAAAATTATTATACTGGCCCTGCTGCCTGGATTGCTGATTGTCCATCAAGCCTTCGCTCAGGATGCTTCCGAGATGGAGTATAAAGTAAAGGCCGCTTTTTTGTACAATTTCCTTAAATTCATAGATTGGCCGGAACAAAAGAAAGTCGAAGACGACAAACCTCTGATTATCAGCATCATCGGCAAGGATGTATTCAGGGACATTTTTGATGAGCTTAAGGACAAGAAAGTAAACGGTAAAAAGGTTATCGTTAAGAAATTCAAGGGCATAGACGAAATCGATAGTGACTGGCGGAACAAAAACACTGAACTGCATCCAGACATAGAAGCTATCAGGAAAACACATATTCTGTTTATCTGCCCGTCTGAAAAGAAACATTTCAAAAAGATAATAGATTCGGTCCGTAATAACGGAGTTCTTACCGTCGCGGATACCGAAGATTTTCTTGAGACAGGCGGAATAATTAATCTTGTAACTGAAAATAAAAAAGTCGGCTTCGAAGCCAATCTTATAGCGGCAAAGCAGGCCGGAATTGATATCCGTTCACAACTCCTGCGACTGGCCAAACGAACCATCAAAGACGAAAAATAAGCACCCCAAAAGCATACCACATAAAGTAACCTACAGAAAAAGCTTCAAAAAAACCACTATATCAGCGGTTCCAGAAAGAAAGATAGCGGGTAAAAACTAAATTTCGCTTGACAAAGGAGCGTCTGTAAACTATTAAAGCAGTTTTTAGTACAGCCGTTGCCGGTATAAACAAAGGTATTAAATCATGCCGTCAGCGGTCATAAGATGTTGTTTTATTTAGATTTAGAAGTTGATATGGAGTAGTTATAAATGTTACCGGTAAAAAAGACCAGTAAGTGCAGAACAAGAACTCGCCGAAGCCATCAAAGCCTGAAAGCAGTGAATTATTCGGTTTGCAAGAAATGCGACCAGGCCAAATTGCCACATGCGGCGTGTAGTAATTGCGGTTACGTGAACCCAAAAATCACGTTGAAACTTGGGAAGGAGTCATGATAGAGGCTGCTAAGGATGCGTATAGCTATAGATGCAATGGGAGGCGACAACGCGCCGGATGAAATCATCGCTGGTGTGATAGAATCTATCGAGTTTCTTTCTGATGAAGATAAGCTGATACTTGTCGGCCCTGAGGATATAATTAGTGAAAAATTGCGGTCTTTTAAGGATCGTAAAGGCATGGTCAGCGTTGTCCACGCTCCTGATATCATCGAGATGGGGGCTGTGCCGATAGAGAGCCTTCGAAAAAAGCCAAAAAGCTCAATCTCGGTTGTAGCCAAATTAGCCAAGAGAGACCAGGCCGATGCCGTTATATCGGCCGGCAACACCGGGGCTTGTGTGGCGGCGTTTCAGATGAGAATGAGAAATCTGCCGGGCGTCAACCGTCCCGGCATAGCGGTTGTATTTCCCACTCCGGAAGGCCCGGTGACAATATGCGATGTAGGCGCGAATATTGCCTGCAAACCGATAAATCTTTATCAATACGGCGTGATGGCAAGTATATATTCGAAGAACCTGCTCGGTATCGAAAAACCGAGAGTCGGGCTCATGAGCATCGGTTCCGAGGAAGCCAAGGGCAACGAAGTCGTCAAAAAGACACGTGAGTTGATGAAGAGCGACCCAAAAATTAACTTCGTCGGGAATATCGAAGGAAGGGACATCTTTTCGGGCGCCTGTGATGTGGCCGTATGCGAAGGTTTCGTGGGTAATGTTATTTTGAAGCTGACCGAAGGCCTCGTTGACGGATTATTCAAAGCGATAAAATACGAGCTTATGGAAGAGAAACTTCGACTCGCCATGAAATTCAAACCAGTCATGATGAGAATTTATCAGAAATACGATTATAATGAATACGGCGGAGCACTTCTGCTGGGAATAAACGGCACTGCGATAATATGTCACGGTTCAAGTCGAAGCAGAACCATAAGGAATGCCATTATGGCTTCGAAAAAATTCTACACCCAAAAGATTAACGATAAGATTATTGAACGTCTATCGGTACCCGTAGGAACTACAGTAAGGACAGCTAATGAATAGCCAAAAGGATGGCCCGCCCCCCACTTATCGTGCAGTTATAACCGGTTACGGCTCATTTGCGCCGGCCAAGCTGTTAACAAACGACGAACTTGCAAAGATGGTAGATACATCGGACGAATGGATTACGACGCGGACCGGTATCAAGACCAGGCATATCACAACAGAGAAGGAAAGCACTGCGTTTTTAGCAACCGAAGCGGCCAAAAAAGCCCTTGACCAGGCAAAGCTTTCCGCAAAAGATCTCGAACTTATTATTGTTGCCACAATTACGCCTGAGATGGTTTTTCCATCTACGGCGTCATTCGTGCAGCGGGCTTTGCACGCAAGGAAAGCATGGGTTTTTGATTTGGCCGCAGCCTGCAGCGGTTTCGTGTATGGTCTTTCTATAGTGCAGCAGTTTATGGAAAGCGGCCGGATTAAAAACGCCCTCGTGATAGGCGCCGAGACCCTGACTAAAATCACCGACTGGACCGACCGGACAAGCTGTATTCTTTTCGGGGACGGTGCTGGTGCAGTAGTGCTGCAGCGAAATGATGATGGGCGCAAAGGAATAATCTACAGCACGATGCACTCGGACGGCGACCGCTGGGAAGCATTGAACTGCCAGGCATACGGCTCTCGATACCCGGCGGCAAAAAAGCTGGACGATCCCAACAAAATCTACATGCAAATCAAAGGCAGGGAAGTATATCAGCAAGCCATCAGACGAATCGTTGAGACCGTTACAAACTGCCTGAAAATCTGCAATTTGAAAATTGAAGATATCTCGATGCTTATCTCGCACCAGATGAATGCAAGAATTATCGAATCGGCGGCAAAGCGACTGGAACTGCCGGATGAAAAAGTCTTTATTAATATCAACGACTACGGCAATACATCGGCGGCCTCGGTTCCTATAGCTTTCGACGAATGCGCCAGGAAAGGGAAAATAAAAAAAGGCGATATCGTTATACTGGTTGCTTTCGGTGCGGGCTTGACATGGGGAGCAAATGTAATTGAGTTTTAACTGCGTAAAATGTCTTCCGTTATCAAACAAATCGGACACGAAATACTTTGATAAGAGAAACATGTTATGAAAACTGCATTTATTTTTCCGGGACAGGGCGCTCAGACAGTTGGAATGGGTGCCGATATAGTACGGTCATATCCGGCAGCGGCGGAAATTTTCGAAAAGGCAAACAGAATCGTCGGGTACGACCTTAAAAAGATTTGCATCGAAGGCCCCGCCGAGGAGCTAAACAGTACAACTATATCACAGCCGGCAATTTTTACGGTCTCCGCGGCAATACTGGAGGTCCTCAGGACGGAATCCGCTACAAGCAAGCTGCATCCGGATGTTACCGCAGGTCTTAGCCTCGGTGAATATACCGCCCTGTACGCAGCGGGTGTGATTGGTTTCGAGAATGCCCTGAGACTCGTACAAAAGCGCGGCCAGGCGATGCAGGCGGCGGCCGATGAGAGCAAAGGCGCAATGGTAAGCATTATCGGTCTTGACGAAGATATGATTCGTCAGATATGCGAAGACGCCGGCGAAGGTGAAATTCTCGAGCCGGTAAATTTCAACTGCCCGGGGCAGATTGTCATCAGCGGCGGTAAAGCGGCCTGCAGACGGGCCAAAGAACTGGCGGCAAAATGCGGTGCTATAAAAGTCGTCCGACTGGAGGTGGCCGGGGCATTCCATACCCAGATGATGTCCGCAGCGGCAAAAGCCCTTCAAAATGCAATAAAAGATTGTGAGATTTCAGAGCCCTCGGTGATTAAAATTATTGCCAATATCACCGCTGATTATTATAATAGCAGCCGAGATATTGCAGAAGGTCTTGTAAAACAACTGACTTGCCCTATTCTATGGCAAAATTGTATGGAAAGGCTTATCGAAGAAGGAGTTGAGAGTTTTTATGAGATCGGGCCGGCCAGGGTACTGACGGGGCTTATGAAGAGAATCGACAGGAAAACAAAAGTCGTCAACGTCAGCACCGCCCAGGCGATAAAGGATTTGTCATAACGAACTAAGGAGAGCGAAAAATGTCGGAAAAGAGACTGGCAATCGTAACGGGGGCCGCCAGAGGTATAGGCCGGGCAATCGTAATCGAATTGCTAAAACAGGGCCGCATCGTCGCCGGGCTGGATATAAACGCCGAACAGCTTAAGGAGCTTGAAAAGGTTGTAAAAGAGGCCGGCTTTAGCGTCGTAACCAGGCTCGTGGACATCACAAAAACGGACCAGTTGACCGAAACGCTCGAATCTCTTGCCACCGAATACGGCGGAATCGGGATTTTGGTCAATAACGCCGGTATTACACGCGACAAACTGATGATGCAGATGAACGAGGAAGATTTCGACAGGGTCATTAACGTAAATCTCCGTGCCGCTTTTATGGCAACTACCATCTCGCTCAGGTCAATGGTACGGAACAAATTCGGGCGGATAATAAATATGAGCTCGGTTGCAGGAGTTATGGGCCAGGCCGGCTCAAGCAATTATGCGGCCAGCAAGGCCGGTCTTATCGGCATGACAAAATCAGTGGCGCGGGAAGTAGGCAAAAAGAACGTAACCGCCAACTGCATCGCCCCTGGATTCATTATGACCGAGATGACGGAAGTGCTCCCAGATGCGGTTAAAGAGGCCGCAAAGCAGATTATTCCGGTGAGGCGGTTCGGACAGGTCGAGGACGTCGCCAGGGCCGTTGCTTTTCTGGCGTCGGACGATGCCGGCTATATCACAGGCCAGGTACTTTGCGTGGACGGCGGGATGGCCATGTAAAAAAAATAAAAAAATGTTTGTAGACAGGCGCTTTTGCCGGTAATATACCCGCCGAAATGCTTAATAAAATGAACGGTGTTTGTCTCTAAAGCAGTTTTGGTTTCGTATAGTTGTCACCAGAGACAAATTGTAATAATGTGAAAATGAAATTCCTAATATTATTAGGGAGGAAAAAAAGTGAGCGCTGATGGAGTAGATGTACAGGCTATACAAAAAAGAGTAATCGAGATAATTAGTGAACAAATGGGTGCGGACAAGTCCGAAATTACCCGTGAGACATCTTTTATCAACGACTTGAACGCCGACTCACTGGATACCGTCGAGCTGGTCATGGAATTCGAAGACGAGTTCGACATGAGCATCCCGGATGAGGAAGCCGAGAAAATCCAGACCGTCGGCGCCGCAATCGATTACATTGTCAACGTTGCACAATCAAAAAGCAAAGAGTAGTGAATAAGTCCAGATATGAGTAAACGGCGAGTTGTTATCACGGGCCTTGGTTGTGTGACAGCCCTGGCCGAATCCGCTGATGAGCTTTTCACTGCGCTGTGTCAGGGTAAAAGTGGTATTTCCACAATCGAGTTATTCGATACGAGCGCGTACCCTGTTCACATCGGCGGCGAAATTAAAAGTTACGATGTCACTAAATACGTCGATCAGCGTGAAAGTAAACGTATGGATCGCTTTACCCAGTTGGCTGTCGGCGCTGCAAGCCAGGCTGTAAAGGACAGCGGTCTGAATCTCTCAAAAGAGGACGTTTCGCGAATCGGCGCCATTGTCGGTACGGGCATAGGCGGCATCAAGGAGATAGAAGACCAGCACTTAAGACTTTTGGACAAAGGTCCGTGCAAGGTCTCTCCCTTCTGTGTTCCGCGGCTTATGGCCAACGCCGCGAGCGGCACCATTGCGATTGTTTTCGGCCTGCGCGGTCCCAACTTCTGTGTTTCAAGCGCCTGCGCCTCCGGTAATCATGCAATCGGAGAGGCTTTCAACAATATCGTCTGCGGGCGAAGTGACATCATGATAACCGGCGGAGCCGAAGCGGCCCTGACGCCCATAGGGCTCGCATCGTTCTGTGCCGCCAGGTCGCTCAGCACACGGAACGATGATCCTACCGCCGCTTCAAGACCGTTCGACAAAGGCAGGGACGGTTTTGTCCTTGCCGAAGGAGCCGGGATACTGGTTTTGGAAGAAGCCGGCCATGCGAAAAAACGCGGTGCAAAAATCTACGCCGAAATGCTCGGCTACAGCGCGACCGACGACGGTTATCATATTACCGCCCCCCTGCCTGACGGCGCCGGAGCCGCAATGGCGATGAAGCTGGCGTTGGCCGATGCAGGATTGGATATAGACAAGATAGATTATATCAACGCGCACGGGACGGGTACCGAACTGAACGACATCGCGGAAAGCTCGGCGATCCGGTCCGTATTCGGGAAGAACGCATACAATATACCGGTCAGCTCGACTAAAAGCTGCCTCGGACATTTGCTCGGAGCCAGCGGTGCGGTTGAGCTTATCGTATGTGTAAAAACCATAACCGACTCGACCATTCCACCCACAATCAATCTGGAAAATCAGGATGAACGCTGCGATCTGAA
>CAZKYP010000059.1:8838-17737 GCA_964556885.1 uncultured Pirellulales bacterium
GAGCTTTTGGTTAACGGGGCCGTTGGACTGGCTGAGCATTTCGGCATCAGCTCACTTGTTGTCGGCCTGACGGTGGTTGCAATGGGCACATCGGCGCCCGAAGTGGCCGCAAGTATCGCCGGAGTACTGCATAAATCCGGCGGCGGAGATTTGGCGGTCGGCAATGTTTTCGGCTCCAATATTGCAAACCTGGCCCTCGTCGGCGGCCTGATTGCACTCATTCGTCCTCTTGAAGTTCAGAAACAAACGCTCCGCCGCGAAATACCCGTGATGATATTTACGGCCCTGCTGTTATGGTTTTTTATACATAATTCTTTCTTGTCCAGAACGGAAGCTTTTATGTTGCTTTTATTATTTATCGTATTGGTCTATTTAACGATATACGAAGCAAAACGGGAATCAATTCAAACACGAAACGCGATCAAACAGACAAACCATGATTCCAAATATGGTAAATGGAATACAAAAAATATTCTTTTCGTAATCATAGGACTGGCGGGCCTGGCGTTAGGTGCGAAATTGACCGTGGACGGCGCGGTTTCCATCGGCAGACTCATCGGCCTGAGCGAAGCCGTCATTGCATTGACCATCATAGCATTGGGCACGTCGCTGCCGGAGCTTGTAACCTGCATAGCGGCAGCTATAAAAGGCCACCATGATATTTCCGTCGGCAACCTTGTCGGCTCGAACATCTTTAACACCCTGCTTGTCATCGGTGCGGCCGGCGCCGTCAGGCCGTTTAAGATAGAACACAGATTAGCGGGCGGAACTGATTACTGGATTATGATCGCAGTCAGTGTGGCTTTTGCGCTTGCGATAATAATCGGGCGTCGTGTTATCAGTCGGCTCGCCGGTATTTTGCTGCTTTGTGCCTACGCCGGGTACATGGTATATCTATGTATACCGGCATAGACACCAACGTATTTTCACAGAAACTGCCCCAGTCCTTTTCTTATCAACATCACCGCTAAAGCCGCCAGCAACAGGCTTACTATCTTTGACATCGCTTTCGTACCGGCTACACCGAGCACTTTCATGATTATAAATGACGATTTGAAAATAAAACCGGCAAGCAGAATATTCGCTATAATAGAGATCGTCGTCGCAGTAAGACCGTACTCTGATATTATCAGTATCGATGTTGTCAGAACCGCAGGACCCGCTATCAGCGGCGTGCCGAGCGGCACTGCGCCAAGCTCATTACCGGGTATGCGTCTTTTCTTTGTCGGGTTCACAATATCGATAATCGCCAGGCAAAACAGTATCGCCCCGCCTGCAATCATGAAATCGCCCATCTCGATGCCCAACAATCTGAATACGAGCCTGCCTATCAGAATAAAACCCATGGCCAGAATGATTGCCGTTATCATTGACTGGAGAATCACTTTTATCCGTTCTTTTTGTTCCATGCCGTCGGTAAGAGAAACAAATATCGGCAGGACTCCGATTGCATCGACCGCTACGAAAATGGGTATGAAAGATAATAAGATATTTTTAAGCATAATATATTTTCCAGTATTCCAAGGTAACCGAACATCAAATCCCAACTTCAAATACCAACCACTTCATCCAGATTACCATTTCTATGGTAAAAGTCGATAATGTATAAATCTTTTTTCTTGACTATTATTTCGACTTTGTGCTAAATGTGACTTTTCATTTAATAACTGACAGGTATGAATGACAGGATAAGTAATTCGTTTACCAGTTGGTTATGCTTCCTCTTGTGAAGAGGTAATACAGTGATGCCGAAAAAGAATAATCATGTTCAGTTCGCCTCGCTTTTCAAATCCACCCAGGTTATATGTCAGACCCAAAAAACAAACCGCGACGATATTCTGCTCGATATTCTTCATTTGCTCGCATACGAGCGGGGGATTGGAAACGTCAACGATGCGTATCAGGCGGTTCTGGCAAGAGAAAAAGAAATGCCGACAATCGTCGGTCCCGGCATTGCGATGCCGCACGCACGCCTCGATGCAATCGACAGCATTGTAGTCGGAGTGGCCACGTGCCAAAACGGAATCGTATACGATCCCTTAAATCCCGACAAATTAATCAAACTGATTATCCTGACCCTGGCCCCGAAAGCGGCTCCGGGGGCGTATTTACAAACCGTAAGTTCCATCGCGAAGGTATGCCAGGACCCGTCAACCGCCGATACGGTCGCGGGATTCGCAACGGCGGATAAGGTCTGGGAATTTTTCCATCGCGACAGCCTGGAGCTGCCGGACCATTTGCGTGCGTGCGACATAATGGAACCCGTGACGATCAAGATGCAGGAGCAGGACACCCTGGAGCACGCCATCGACCTGTTCGTCCGGCACAGGCTGAACGAGCTTCCGGTCGTCGACAAGGACAACGAGCTGATCGGCGTCGTGTCGACCTACGAGCTTTTACGCGTATGCCTGCCCGATTATGTTTTGTGGATGGAAGACCTGACGCCGATATTGAATTTCGAGCCGTTCTCCCAGATTCTCCAGAAAGAAAGCAAAACATGGCTGACAGAAATTATGACCACGGAATATGCAACCGTGGACGAAAACTCGCCGGCTATTCAGGTCGCGAAGGAAATAACGCGGCAGCACGCGGACCTTGCATACGTGGTGCGCGGCAAGCAGCTCGTCGGCATTGTCACACTTGCGAATTTCCTAAACAAAATCCTTCGGGAGTGAATCTATGTCTCTGACAAACAGGAACGGAAACTCGTTCGGAACAGTTATTCGCATTGCCGTAATGTTCGGCGTCAGCGGCCTCGTGGCTCTGCTTGCACACTGGATTCACCTCGACCGTCAGCAGATCATGTCATGCTCGATTTTCATGATGGTAATAATGGCTACGCTGCTGTTCTGGAAACTTCGCCTGGCTATAGCTTTTGTCGGCATCGGCGTCCTGATGGGAACCAACGTACTGACCCTTCCGACTTTTATCCGGGAATGCAAGCTCGACGTGATTTTGTTTTTAATCGGCATGATGGTGACGGTCGGAGTGCTAAAAGAACTCGGACTGTTCACCTGGATTATCCAAAGCGTTATCTCGATCAGGCAGATCAACGGCCCGATGTTTGTCATCATCATTGCTTTTTTAGGAGCGTTCATGGCCTGTGCTGTGGATGAAGTCACTTCGATAGTGTTTGTCGCAACCCTGATTTTCCAGGTGTGTGACACTTTGAAGGTTCGACCGACGCCGTTTATTATTATCGGTGTGATGGGAACGAATGTCGGCTCCAGCGGTACGATGTTAGGCAACCCGGTCGGAATCGTGATAGGGCAGAACGCCGTACCACCGCTGAGCTTTCTCGATTTTCTGACATGGTCGTTTCCGATTATGCTGGTAACATTACCCATCTCCATCGTTATTCTTATGTACTGGTTCAGGCGCGACATCAGCCTGCTTTCGGAGCGGCTTCGGGCCAGACGTGAAATCGGACTGGGACTCGGGCCGCTTGTCGAGGTACCTTACAAAAAAGGACTTGCCATCCTTGTCGGAATGATAATCTTCATTGCTTTGCATCACTATATCGAGCACAAACTTGGTCTGGCGCCAAACACGGTTTTGATTGTCGCACCTCTGGTCATCGCGGGACTGCTTATGCTTTGGCGCCACGAGAGGTCACGACATTATATCGAGTCCGATGTCGAATGGTGGACGCTTCTGTTTTTCATGATGCTTTTCGCGGTGGCCGGCACTCTGCAGGAGACCCATGTCACCGCCAAAATTGCCGATTATTTCCAGCAGGCCTTCGGGCACCGGCTCTGGATTCTGACGCCAACCATCATCGGCATCTCGGCTCTCGGCTCGGCCTTCGTGGATAATATTGTATTTGTTGCGGCGTTTATGCCCGTTGTGAACAAACTTGAGCTGACACCGTTGCTGTGGGCGCTTCTCCAGGGGACATGTCTCGGCGGCAACATTACTATGATCGGTTCAACAGCCAACATTGTCGCGCTCGGCATGCTCGAGAAACGTTACCGCACACATATACATTTTTTCGAATGGCTAAAAGTCGGAGCTGTTGTCGGCTTAGTTTCCTGTTTGATAGCATGGGCGGGAATAGCAATCCTTTCGCCATATATGCCAACCGTATCCGACCGCCAGCAAAAGATACTAATGCGGCAGGTGGACCACAGCCATACACTTGAACAACCATCAGCACCCGATAACGAATAATAAGAAGTTTACCTCCGAGCGAGAAAATACGATATTTTAAAACGCATAATCAAATTATTTGGAAAATACCGGCCCATACCTCCTTTTTTATCATACATTTTTTACTCGAATATTCTACGAAATCCGGTGGCCTTTTTCGATATTAATACTGATGGCACATAAATTACCGGTCCAACAAATTCGCAGTTACTTTCATCGAATAAAGCCCTTAAGTATCCCCATTTTTAAACGATAATTGCCTTATGAAAGGGATTTTCCTTGTTGTGCAAGATGCACACAAGAATGGTACTTTGAAAAATTGTCGTATCGGGGGCTTTAATTAACAGAGCCGCAAAAATATGTCTGGTACTTTTTAAGGAGTCAAAAATATGTTAGCAATTAAAAACAACATTATGGCAGCAAACTCTGCTCGACATTTGGGCATGAGCTACGACGCCCTGGCCAAGTCGGTCGAAAGGCTCTCATCGGGTCTTCGTATCAACAGTGCAAAGGACGACGCAGCCGGCATGGCTGTTCGTGAGTTGATGCGAGCCGATATCGCCGTTCTGCAGCAGGGTGCTCGTAATGCACTGGACGGAATCAGTATGCTGCAGACAATGGAAGGAGCCATGGGCACCATCGATGAGGCACTGGTTCGTATGAAACAGTTAGCCGAGCAGGCAGCCACAGGTTCGTATTCGGCAGCACAGCGAACCATTATGAACAACGAGTTCAGTGAAATGGCCGCCGAAATCAACCGTATCGCCGGCGCTACGGCGTTCAACGGAAACACGCTGCTCAACAGTGCTACAGCCTCTGTATCGATTCAATTCGGTGCAGCAACCTCAGATGCCATCAGCATCACCGGCAGCGATATGAGAAGCGCAACTCTCGGTCTTTCCACAGCATCGATTGCGAGAGTCGTAAGTGCCCAGGCAGCTTTGCTCACAGTAGCCACTGCTATTACAAACAAGGATACTGCTCGTGCAAGATTCGGTTATAAGATGAACCGTCTCGAAAGCACCATTCAGGTTATCAACAACCAGGCTGAGAACCTGATAGCGGCAGAATCACGAATTTCGGACGTCGACGTTGCTACTGAAATGGCGGCAATGACGAGAACACAGGTGCTTGCACAGGCCGGTGTCGCAATGCTCGCTCAGGCAAACACAATGCCTCAGATGGCACTGACACTGCTCAGATAATATAGCAGTCATTAGAAATATTGACCGTACGAAAACGGGGAGATGACTGTGTACAAAACATAAGTCATCTCCCCATAATTTGAGACGTGAGCAACATCAAAATACGCCTTAATACTACTGAAAACACGGATTGTACTCATCTTGAAAGAAGCTCAATTCAGATATTCGGAACTTTTCGATCTGTTGAGCGTTCAACGACAAAGTAAACAAACAAGCATAATACAGCTTATAAATATATAACGAGGCAATATCATGAATGGAATCGCATCATATCAGGAAAATTCGGTAACCACCCAAAGCAAAGGCCGCCTTATCGTCCTGCTTTACGAGGGGGCTATCAAGTTCATGAAGCTTGCAATCAAGGAACTGGAGGCAGGCAATTATGAAGCAAAAGGTCAATATATTAACAGGGCGCGTGAAATAATTAACGAGCTCAATGCCGTCCTGGACATGCAGGCCGGTGGTGAATTGTCCGGCAACCTTCGTAAACTTTACATGTTCATGCAGCAGCGTCTTTCCGATGCCAATATAAAACGCGATCCGCAAATAATCCGCGAGGTCATTACGATAATGGAAGAACTTAACCATGGCTGGAAAGCAATATCAACAAACCAAATTGATATGTGAAATAATATGAGCCAGCAACCAGTACAAAGTTTTCTGAATCATTATCAACATTTATTATAGCTTTTCATAACCAGACACGAATATAAGTCCCTATAAATTCCCGCTTATCAGTCCTGGTAAGCGGGTTTGTTTTGAGGCGACCTTCCCTGAAAAACGAACACAGATACATTCATTTGTTTCCAAACAAAGTTTAATCTGTAAAAAGATAAAACTTGTGTCTTTCCTTTCATTTCTGTAGTCTGCCCCGTTATGGACGAGATAAAAAGGAAATTAGCCCTTATCGATCAGCAACTATCAGGGACCGATTTCCATAGAAACATAACCGGCACATGCCCCCTGCTGTTCGCTGCGGCCGGACTCATCACAGGGATACTAATTCAAAACCGGATTAATCTGCCCGTTTTCACATGGTCAATATTTTTAATCGTCTCTGCAATCTTAAGTATTATCATGTTTCTTGTCCGTCGACGGCCGACCAAAATCAAATTTTATTTGGCATATATTTCCTTGGCCTGTTTTATTTGTCTTGGTGCTATCAGGCTGAACAACTTCAACATGCCCCGCTCCGATGACATACGAAACATCACATCCGGGGAGCCGACACTCGCAACCATCCGCGGCCTTGTTATCTCGGAGCCGCACATCAACATAAACCGGCAATGGAAATTTTCAGAATTCACACCGACGGATCCTACGAGCAGTTTTTACTTTAAGGCATTTGAAGTTAAAACTAAAACCAGATGGGAAAAAATATGCGGCAACGTCTTTGTTCATGTCGACGAACCTGTCCACGACTTAAAGGCCGGTGACAAAATTCAGCTCTTTTGCTGGCTGGACAGATTCGAACCACCGACCAATCCGGGTCAGTTCGATATAGCCGGATACATGACAAGGCGAAACATCTTTGTTACAGCTTCAATAAAATCACGCGACGGAATCTTACTCCTGCCGAAGTCCCCCGCCGGTATTGCTACAGGATTCAGAAACAAAATAAGACAGCTTGCAACACAGGCCATGTTGAACGACATACCTGATGAAGATGCAGGCAACGGATTGTTACAGGCTTTGTTATTGGGTTACAGGAGTGATATCGATAGTGACACATATGAGGCATTTAGAAAAACCGGACTTCTGCACTTTATCAGTCTGTCCGGAATGCACCTTGGTATTTTGGTGGGAATCGTCTGGTGGCTGTGCAAAATAATCGGGCTGTTGAAACCTGCAAGGGCTGTTGTCTGTGCAATCGCAGTATGTATATTTCTTGTGATTGTTCCACTGAGAGCGCCGACGCTGCGGGCTGCAATAATATGCTGGGTCTTCTGTGCATCGTTCATTTTTCGCAGACATTCCAATCCCGTCAATACCCTGTCATTAGCGGCAATAATTCTTTTGCTGATAAGACCGACTCAATTGTTCGAAGCAGGCTGGCAATTATCGTTCGCAACAGTTCTTGGTATAATACTTTTAACCGAGCGGATTGAAACATTCGCATCCGAACATATACCATCAGGTCCGGCACACCGAACAATATCGAAACTCCATTCATGGGTACTGAGATTGTTCTCCGTCGGCTTCGCGGCATGGCTCGGCGGCGCCGGCATCCTGCTGTACCACTTCTTCACAATCACACCACTGACAAGTATCTGGACCGTACTTGTCTTCCCTCTTGTCTGCGCCGTACTGACAATCGGATTTTCCAAGATGGTTCTGTACTATTTGTTTCCAACGATAAGTTCCGTGCTGGCGGTCGTCGTCTTACAAATATCGAATATTCTGATTTGGCTTGTCAAATTTATAGCACAACTTAACATCTCGGAAATATTAATCGGGCATGTATCGGTTTATCTGATAATCCTGTATTACTGTATGATTATCATTGTCCTTTATCAACACCCGCGATTTGCCCGGCTGAAAAAAACGGTCATTACCACAATGTTATTGACAACGGTCCTATGCCTTGGCATCACGAAATACCAGCGAACCTATCGAAACAACCTGATACTTACATGCCTCGACGTAGGCCAGGGACAGGCAATACTCGCACAGCTTCCCGGCAGAACAAATATTCTGTTCGATGCCGGGTCGATGTACAAAAGCAACGTCGGCGGACGAACCGTAATCCCCTTTTTGAATTATATCGGAATAACAAATATTGACGCCGTTATAATAAGCCACAACGACATTGACCATATAAACGGAATACCTGAAATCGTAAAGTACCGCAAGGTCGGGAGTATTTATGCCAACGACGCCTTTTTCAACAAGAAGGATGTATGGGGAACGGCTCAGTTTCTCGAAGAGTGCCTGGCCGAAGAAGGTTTTACCCTAAAACGGCTGGACAAAGAATGGAATTTAACAAACGATACCCGAATAAATTTCCTCTGGCCGAATGAACAGACCGCCGGCAACGAAGATTTAAGCGACAACGACCAGTCGCTCGTCTCATCGATAGACTTTGCAGGTGTTAAAATTCTGCTGTGCTCTGATATAGAGAACTACGGCCAAATAGAGCTTTTAAAACTATATCCCAGCCTGAAGGCCGATATCGTAGTTGTCCCCCATCACGGCTCGCCCAATACACTTGAAAAAGATTTTCTCGAAAAGCTCGATGCGAATATTCTGATATGCAGTTGCAGCCGGAGTCAATACGAAAGGGTAGACTACGCCGGGACATTGAAAAATAAAAAATTATTCTTCACATCCGAAGACGGCGCAATCTCCGTCAGAATTGATAAAAGCGGCATGATAACAACAGCAACTTATACAAACAAAGCAATGACAGAAAAAACTCGGTAATATTCCGCTGATTAAATACGGATATTTAGAACTCATCCCAAAAACTGTTTTGTAACGAGATTGAGCTAAAATTTCGTGGTCAAGGCCGGAGGTGGAAAAGGCTCGGAGGCGTACTGAAGTAC
>CAZKYP010000060.1:0-17574 GCA_964556885.1 uncultured Pirellulales bacterium
TAACAGGTCCTAAAAAAACATGGATTTACATCCTTTTTATTCCTGGGCTATTATCGGCTAAATACGATTCAGGCTTAATATACTTGCAATTTCGGTCAATCGAGTGTATAGGTTATTGGCATCGGATTATGTATTATACCGGTAAGATGTTTACAGTATGACCTTTACGGAGAGGTGTCGGAGTGGCTGATCGAGCCGGTTTCGAAAACCGGTGTGCCTTTTGGTACCGCGGGTTCGAATCCCGCCCTCTCCGTTTTATTTGCGGCCTGATGGGAATTAATGAAGGAAGATAGTTTTTATCATAATGGACTGCCGAGAAATCATCGAGAAACTTAAAGCCGAGGCTGATCCGGCAAAGGTGGCCGGTATGGCAAAATTCGGCATTAATTCGAAAAATACTCTCGGAGTCAGCATTCCTTTTTTACGTAAAACAGCTAAAGAGATTGGTAAGGATCATTCGTTGGCGATGCAGCTCTGGGATTCCAGAATTCACGAAGCCTGTATTCTGGCGGCTCTTGTCGAAAAACCGGGAATGGTGACCGAAAAACAGATCGAAAGCTGGGTTAAAGATTTCAATAGCTGGGATGTCTGCGATCAGGTTTGCAGCAACCTTTTTGATAAGACTCCTTTTGCTTATACGAAGGCGATTGAGTGGTCAGGCAGCGATAGAGAATTTGTTAAGCGCGCCGGTTATGTATTGATGGCTTGTCTGGCGGTTCACGATAAAAAGGCGGAGGATAAGAAGTTCATGAAATTTTTCCCTTTGATTGTTAAAGGGGCGACCGATGAAAGAAATTTTGTTAAAAAAGCGGTCAACTGGGCGTTACGACAGATAGGAAAACGAAACTCTAATTTGAACAGAGAGGCAGTTGAGACGGCTGAAAAGATTCAGTTGATTCCGTTAAAAAGTGCGAGGTGGATAGCTTCGGATGCGCTTCGAGAATTTAAGCTTAAAAGCGGCAAATTATGATGGATTCTTACCGTTTTCTGATAAAATTACTTTATGAAATGTCAGGGTTATAATCTGGTTATAACAATCAGAGATTAAGATTAGGTTGGAGAGAGAATTCTATAATTTAGGATTAAAACTTTATGCGAGTGGCTTTAGGACAATTTAATGCTGTTGTGGGGGATTTGGCCGGGAATGCCGATAGGATGCGTGAAATCTATGCACGGGCAATTGAATCGAAGGTGGATTTACTTGTCTTTCCAGAGTTGGCTCTGTGCGGCTATCCGCCTGAGGATTTGCTGCATAAAAGGCATTTTTTGGATGCCAATAAGCGGACGCTGGATAAACTCGCCGCGGATTGCCCGGATATGACCTTAATAGTTGGATTTGCCGGTTGCCGGGGGAGTGATAATTATAATTGTGCCGCTGTTATACAGGACGGCAGGATAAGCAGGATTTATCGAAAAGGTCGGTTGCCGAATTATGGTGTATTCGACGAACAAAGATATTTCGTGCCCGGAAACGAACCGGTAGTTATCAGTGTTTGCGGTATAAATGTAGCTGTTACTATCTGCGCAGATATTTGGGAAATCGAGTGGCTTGAAGATTTTCTTAAAAGTACCGGTAAATTCCAGTTGATCGTTAACATCTCAGCTTCACCTTTTCGCATCGGTAAGATCGAAACGAGGGAGCAGGTTGTTAAAACCTGCGCAAAGAGATTCGACTGTGCTGTTGCGTATTGTAATCTTATAGGTGGTCAGGATGAGCTGATTTTCGACGGCAGGAGCATGTTTGCCGATTCGACGGGTCGGACAAGAGTCAAGGCCCGAGCGTTCGAAGAGGATTTGATAATTGCGGATGTATTAGCGACTGATGAAGCAGTGCAGATTGAACCGATGCAGCCCGCCGCTGAGCAGCCGAGAGACCTGCTTGATGAAGTCTATCAGGCGCTCGTGCTCGGAACGAGAGATTACACGCGGAAGAATGGTTTTAACAGGGTGTTGTTAGGTCTTAGCGGCGGTATAGATTCTTCCGTCACTGCGGCCGTTGCCGTTGCGGCCCTGGGTAAGGAAAATGTCGTCGGTATCACGATGCCTTCGAGGTTCAACAGCTCCGATACGATATCCGATGCCGAGAAGCTGGCGAAGAATCTGGGTATCGAATTTCTCACCATACCGATAGAACCGGTACTAAATCAGTTCGACGAGTCTTTACGAAAAGCGCCGGGCTGGTGCAGTGAAGGTATAGCTTATGAGAATTTACAGGCCAGGATCCGCGGAAGCATTCTTATGTCACTTAGTAATAGTGCCGGTTCCCTTGTATTGACGACCGGGAATAAAAGTGAAATAGCGGTCGGCTATTCGACTCTTTATGGTGACACTGCCGGCGGATTTGCAGTGATAAAGGATGTGCTGAAGACGGTTGTGTTTAAACTGGCCGGGCGTATAAACGAATTGTTCGGCGGGGAAGTCATACCTGCAGAGGTTATTAACAGGCCACCGAGCGCCGAGTTAAAAGAAGACCAGAAAGACAGCGACTCGCTGCCGGATTATGATTTGCTCGATGAGATCCTCAAAGGCTATGTCGAGCAGGACCAGTCGGCGAAGCAGCTTATCGAATCGGGCCTGCCGCAGGAGGTGGTCTATCGGGTAATTCGCCTGGTCGACCGTAATGAGTATAAAAGAAGACAATCGCCGCCCGGGGTTAAAATAACTCCAAAAGCCTTCGGCAAGGACCGGCGTTTGCCCATTACAAATCATTACAATCCGTTTGCAGACGCGACTTAACCGTTTAATTCGTAGTTAAGTCTGTTTTTGCTTATTACCGTACAGTTAGCGCATCTGCAATGGCTCTGCCGAACTGCGTGGCCGCCTGCGGACCCGTAGCGGTTATGATGTATCTTTCCCGCTCGACGGGCGCTCCGGTATATATTGCTCCCGCTTGTATAAGTATTGCCCGTTCACTCAAAAAGCTGGTAGCGCGTACGCCGTTCAACACTCCGGCGTTTGCCAGCAGTGACGGCGCCACACCTATTGCTCCAAGGACCTTTCCCTTGCGAACAGTCTCTGTGATAATATTCGCAATTAAAGGTTTGCCTGCGTACTCAATTGTCCCAGCACCGGTGACGAAGATTATTGCATCGAAATCGTCGACATTCAACTGGTCGATGAGGATTCCTGCTTCTGCAGGGATACCTGCCACACCTCTGATAATCCCCGTTCTCGGAGCCACAATCACCGTTTCTATCTGGGCCGCATCGAGTACGCGTTTGGTCTGGAATAGCTCATCTTCCTGGAAGTTTCCGCTGGCAATAATTAATGCTGCTTTCTTGCCGGCGCTTGTTGTCTGTTCCGATGTTGTTTCACCTGTTTCCTGTCCTGCCGGGTAGCCGACGAAGATCAGGTATAGTGCATCCGTCCCCCTGTTCAGGCCGCATATTTTACCCACTTCTCTTGTGTCGAAATCACCAACCGCCACAGAACCCAAATTCAGGCAGACAGCCTGTAATTGAATGTTCTGGGCGATGCGTCCGACCTCAATCGACAGATTTGTCCGTGCCTTGCCACCGAGCCGTGAAGCCAGTGCCCTTGTATTACCGGCTAAAATAATACTGCAACCGGCTCCGGTGATAGGTTCCTGTCTTGATACATTTATCTCGAGCGGACTGCGTATGTCCTGGTTCGAGGTCTGTTCGATGCTGTGGTCGGTCGGGCGATAGACAAATGTGCCCTCGTCTGTGGCAAAGATTAATTCCACGGGGTAAGCCGAGGCTTCCGATAGTGCCGTTCGCAGGCCCCTTGCCTGGTCGATTATTCCCTGGCCGGCCCATGCTAATTGGCCGATTAGATTGCGATTTAGCGATTGGCCGGTGAACCGGCGTACGATTTGCTGTTTGGCTAATGCTTCTTCGAATTTTAATGCACTGTTCGCTTCGGGTTCTGTTAGCTGGATTATCTGGCGTGTAAATCTGGCTCTGCGCTGGCCGAAGCAGATGACCGAAAAAACGGCTATAAATAAACAAAGAATTGTCAGGCGTTTCATGTTATAAATCCTCCAAATCAGGTTTTCAGGTAAAGAATCAAACGAATTATTTTCTGCTTGTCAATGCCTCTATATTACACATTTAGCTTGGGATTTCCCAGATTAAACTTTATTTTTCGTTCGATACTTTGTATATTTCTCCGCACATATAGAGATTGTTGTGTTGTTGAATGTTAACAGCTCGAAAAGAGCTGTTTATCGTCTTCCTGTTACGAATCCCTTATATGGATTATCTTAATGGCTTTAACATTGCGACGAAAAGTGACGATAATATTACTGGCTTTATATTGGCCGGGTTTGTTTACTCTTGCGCACATACCCATCCCCCATTTGGTTCGACAGGCAGGTGTTTCTGATAAGGGTGTTCATTTTCTTTCGTGCCTGATTTTGGTATTGCTTCTGTGGTTTTCAATCAGTTTCGACCGTAAAGTGGATTGGCGCCGGGCAAGAGGATGGCTGGTATTTTGTCTGTTGGTTTTATACAGCGTCTTTGACGAATTATCCCAGGATTATGTTGGGCGAAACTGTGATATTATGGATCTTGTTTTGGATGTTGCCGGTACACTTACCGGGTTGCTTTTATTTTCATTTTTTACTTTTTGGCCGTCGGCCCTGCTGGTGACGGGCATAGTTATATTCGGTATAACGAATATAACACGAGTGAATCTGGCGGATATGATGCCGATTGTGAGTGCCGCGTTTCATTTGTCGGCCTATGGCGTTTTCACTGTATTATGGATTATCAATATGCGTCTTTTTCGGCCTGTGCGGGTCCTCAAAATAAGGTGGCTGTTATCCGCACTGATTGTACCGATTGTTTTTTTATTAACCGTTAAAATATTTTCCTTATTTCTCGGCCGGGTCTTTGATGTGCTCGATGTAATCATTTCCATCGGAGCGATAGTGATTGTTACCGGCGTTGTTTTTTTGCCGTCTTTGTATCACAAGACGACAATAACTAAATACAGGACAGGACCCGAGCCTGCCCAGGATTAATATGTTAATTTGCGGTTTCCAGGTTTTTCCTGAATGGCCTGTATAACGGGTCACCTACCAACAGCAATTGCCATGAGTTGAATGGATTCGTTCGATAATATGCTTCGACGAGACAGTTTCCATCGTATAATTGCCCGAAGAAGTCCCGCGGTCGGGGAAATGCGTGCAAATATGGCTCGGATACCGCGCCTAATGTTGCGGCTATACCGTCTTTTAGCATGGCAGGGCACCATTGGCTGCTGTTCGGGTCGCGAAGTGCGAACGCTTCAAAACTTGCAATATGAAAACCAACAGCGCCGTCGACGAAATCAAAGGCGTCTATATATTTCGACAGGCTGTACCAGCCGCAATAGATAGCTGTTTGTGGGCATGAGCCCGGAGCGAAAAGCTCGGAGGTTTGCTCTTTTTTTACGGTTAAATCAGTTTTCACTTCGGTAAGTAAAGCCATATCCAACAGAGACTGGTCATAAATCCCATACATATCTTTCTGGTTTTGGATTCCGCGTGAATCTATATATGCGTTGCCGTGTAAGCCTGTTTTTTCCGTGGATATTGATTTGTCTATCAATCCGCGGATGATGTCCTCGCTCGGCCCGTCGAGACGGCAGACCATCAGCGTATTGATATCAGTATACCCGTATCCGGTCATAAGTCTGTTCGGCTGCCATCGGTATAATTCATAGTTTTCGAATAATACCATTGATAGCTCGCTGTCTACAGATGCGTTTGTTTCTCTGCCGGTGATGAGATTGATTTGATATTGCAGTCTGGCTATTTTCGTTTCGATTATTTTTTTGTTTTCAGGGGGCTCATTTTGTTCCGGTGTCTCGAGCTTTTTCTTTTCCTGCTCGATGAGTTTTTCCAATTGTTTCAGGTCGCTTTCTTTGCCTTCTAATTGTCCGCGTGCACCTACCATGATCGGTACACCGTATGTTGTCAGCAGGCATTTGACTTTTCCATCAAACTGGCGGCCGGTCAGTCTGCTTCGCAGTGGCCCGGCGAGCCTTCTCTCGTAATCTTCTCTGCTTATTATTGTTCTGGAAACATGTCCCAGCGGCCATGCGACGATGTTGTCGATCGGCACCCCTCGCTTTTCGCAATAGTACTGGGCGATGGATAAAGAGGCGTGAACCTCACTGTTGGCTATTATGACAATTTCGTTCGGTTCCAGTGACAATGCTGTTCCGCAGCAAAGTATACACAGTAATACAATCATCATGAATTCAATGGGTGTTTTCAAAATCTTTCCTCCGACTTTGTTTCTATTGCGGTCCGTATGATCTGTATGGCAGTTCGGCCGGATAATCCTCAATCATTTCAATATAATCATCGAGCCAGCAGGCGTTGGGATTGCTGGCCAGAATCAGGAAACTGCCGCTGTTGTTGTCATTGGCCGCTCTGTGATATTTAAAGTATACCAAATCTTCCGTTTTGCCGATGATTTCGATTTTGCCGGTCGAGTGTGACATTACGAACCGGGCTCGTTTCGCCAGGCCGGAAACAAGTGCTTTGGCCTGTTCGATGATTTCATAACCCTGTTCGATTGGTACTGTGAAAGTTTTATTTCCCACTGCCGGCCGACACTGAAAGATATAATAGGGGACGACGCCGATAAAGGATAATTGGGCAAGGAGTTCCGCCAGAACTTGGGGTTTGGAGTTTACACCTTTTATAAGCGGCATCTGATTGGATATAATTGCACCTGCTTTTTGCAGCAGGCCGACGGCCTCGACGGCCGCGTTCGTTAATTCCCGCGGGTGAATGAAGTGGGTCATTATGTATATTTTCTTCTTGTCATTGCTGTATTTATTTATCATTTCGGCCAGGGCCGGTTGTTCTATAATTCGATGCGGATTGAAGGCGGGGACTTTTGTCCCGATTCTAATTATTCGGACATGTTCGATTTCGTTCAGTTGCCGAAGGATTTCCTCAAGTTTCGAAGGATGCAATATAAGAGGGTCTCCTCCCGTTAATAACACGTTTGTTATCTCTCGATGTTGTTTTATATATTCCATGGCTGCGGGCAGGTCTTTTAGACACTCTTTTTGTGAATCGATGAATACACGTTTACGAAAGCAGTAACGACAAATTCCGCCACAGGAATTGCTCACGAGCAACAGTACGGTGGAATTATATTTATGCTCCATTCCCGGTATTACGGTATACGTTTCTTCATTCGATGGATCAAGCCGGCCCCATTCTTCGAGTTCGTCCCCGGAAGGAATTATGGCTCTGCGTATCGGGTCTTCGGGGTCGTTCCAGTTAATCAGTGACAAATAATAATCGTTGCTGCGAAAGGCGAATTTTTCAGTGACAGTCCTGATTTCCGCGCATTCATCCTCGCTTAGCTGTCTACTCCCGGCGCTGGTTTCGAGGACATATTGCTTCAACTGATCTATTGTTGTCAGATATTTCATACGAATCTCGTTTCCCAACCCGGATAGTAGTCGAGAGTTCAAGACTTTATACCCCGGGTATATTCGGTTTGTGAATATCTTGTTTCATAGATATTCTTTCGTCCGAATACACGGGTAATAGTTGTTAAGATTATTTTTAAATCTATCCGAATACTCGCAGTTTCTACGTACTTTATGTCGAGGTCGAGTTTTTGTTCGCGAGTTAACCGGCCTCGTCCTGATACTTGCGCCAGACCTGTTAAACCCGGTTTTACAAGGAGCCGTTTTTTTTGCCGCTCACTCCATTCCTGTATTTGCGATAGATATAACGGCCTGGGGCCGACTGTACTCATATCCCCTTTTAATATATTAAATAATTGCGGCAGTTCGTCAAGGGAATATTCCCGCAGAAAACGCCCGATTTTCGTTAAACGCCGATCATGGCCCGATTTCGGGCTTGGTCCGAAAGGATCTGCATCGGCCGTCATTGTGCGAAATTTGTAGAAAATGAACGGTTTTCCGTTTTTTCCCGCTCTTTGCTGGCTGAAAACAGCCGGACCTTTGCTTGTGAGTTTTATGGCTATTATTACTATAATTAAGAGGGGAAACAGTATAACAATAGCTGTCAGGGAGATGAAAATATCAAGTCCGCGTTTGCAAATGTCGAAAAAACTCATACAAAAACTGTATCCTTTTGTGATGTTGGTGTCAATGTTTAAGTTCAGTCTGGGACATATTAGGACGTTTTAATATGTATTGTGCAAGGGCCGGTCGACGGTTATCAGCTCGATAATTGTTTAATCCGAGGTCGGATATTATGCTGGATAAACTTATAGGTCCTGAAAGACCCGCAAGCTGGGTATTACAATTCTGGCCCGTTCCCGTATTGTCGTTGCTCTCTGCTCTTATAGCTACGTCACTGTGTAAAAAAATTGCACTTAGATTCGGTATAGTTGACAAGCCTGACAATCTGGTAAAAACTCATAAGAGTTCAGTCGCATATCTCGGCGGTGTCGGTATTCTTACCGGCCTGGCCGTCGGTGTTCTTACCGGCGTTTATTGCCTGCGCGACCAGGAATATTTTTCAAAAGCCCTGAGCTGGCTGTTGGCGGTTCTGGCCGGCGGGACAATAGCGTGTTTCGTCGGTCTTGTTGACGATGTATTCGACTTAAAGCCCTGGCAGAAAATTTTGGGCCAGGTTGCGGCCGCAAGTACGCTGATATTCGTCGGCATAAGACCGGCCCTGCATTATTTCCTCGATCCGTTTGGATTAGGTATGCCGCAAAACATTGAAATCGTTTTAGGTATTCCTGTTGTCATTTTTTTTGTATTGGGTGCTACAAATTCATTGAATCTTCTGGACGGCCTCGACGGCCTGTGCGCCGGTGTCACCGGTATAATTACTGTGGCCATGTTGCTGCTGGCCGTCCATCTCGGGACCTGGGATTTCAGCGAAACCGGTGATCCGGTACGAGTAATAATCTGTCTTGGACTTCTCGGTGCAGTTTTGGGATTTCTGCCTTTCAACCGGCACCCGGCAAAGATTTTTATGGGAGACGCCGGGAGCATGCTTCTCGGTTTTGTCATAGCGGCCCTTATGATTCTTTTTGCCGAAAAAGTACCGCGTTGGTGGATGGCTTCCATAGTTGCTTTCGGTCTGCCCATCCTGGACACTGCCGTGGCGGTTGCCAGACGTCTTATTAATAAACGACCGTTGTTCGTTTCCGACCGGGGCCATATTTACGACCAGATGATTGACCGGGGCATACCGCTCAAAACGACAGTTGTGATTTGTTATATCCTGGCTGCTTTGTACGCGTTGACCGGCATAATCATGAGCCAGATAAGGACCCGATACGCCCTCGTCGTATACGTCGTTGTATTCGTTGTTTCCGCCGTGGTTGTCTGGAAAAAAGGCTACCTGAAAATGGAAGGCCTCCGCGGGGCCGTCAAAAATAAACGTTAAACATGAATCGTGTTGTGTTTTTCGCATTTTATTTCACGCCCGGCAAAATACGGTATTGTCACTATCGACCATAACGAACCGAGACCATAAGCTGTATGCAACGTAATAAATGACCACAGGATCAAAAGAACGGATATATTCATTTTCTCAGCGCTTCGCACGGCAAAGCAAAAAGCGGCTGACAAGTATATCGATATGTAACCGAGTAAAATCCACTTAGTTACCTCGAAGAATATTGTACTTGCGACAAGTGTAATGAGTCCCAGCACGAAAAACATCGGGACAAAATGCCTGATGGACAGCCCGCCGCCCGCCAGCCAGAGAGTGTAAGGATTCCACAGGCCGTTATTGAATGACTGCCGCCATAATTGGAGGTAGGTGGCCCGGTTGTAGTAGCAAAGTTTAATTTCAGGCGAGATGATAATTCGGCCGCCCGCCTTTCGGATTCTTGAGTTCAGTTCGATGTCCTGGTTGCGTGCCAGCCTTTCGTCGTACAATCCTGTTTTCTTGAATAGCTCTTTTCGAAACGTCCCGAAGGGAACCGTGTCGACTTGTTGTTCGGGCCCGCTCAATCGGAACGCTGAATTTCCAACACCGAATCTGCTGCTCGTCGCCTGAGCGATTGCTCGGGCGATTGCTGTATCGGCGCCAGGTAAAGTCTCGATGTAGCCTCCGACATTTTCCGCTCCCGTCCTTTGTGAAATCTCTATGCATTTGGATATATAATCCGGTGCGAAAGTCGAGTGACAGTCGATCCGGATAATGTAATTTCCACGTGCCCGGCGTATGCCGATATTCATCGCGGACGGGACGATTTTATCAGGATTGTCGATTATCTTGATGCGATTGTCTTTTTGTGCCATTGCTTCGACAATTTCTCTTGTACCGTCCGTACTCATCCCGTCGACTACCAACAGTTCCATAATGTCACTTGGGTAGTCGCTCTGCAAAATTGACATTATGGTTTTTTCGATGTATGCCGCTTCGTTGCGGCAGGGCGCCACAATACTAACCTTAGGCAAAGTTACCTTGGTTTCGGATATGGATAGTAATTCAGTCTGCTGTGACATTTGACACCATAAGTTCTCGTTCGGGATCAACTAATATTCTCTGCTTCCCATATACTGTTTCCAACAGCACTTCTTCGAGTCGACCGGCTAATTTGTTTTTATCGAATTCGTGCTCGGCCAGTGCGCGGGCGTTTATGCCCATTTGAAGACAAAGCTCTGGATCGGTCGATAGCTCTTCCAGTGTATCTGCCAGTGTTTGTGGTCGGTGAGGGTCGAGGTATCGTCCGCAGTTGTTGTTCTCTATCGTATCGCCCAGCCAGCCGGGGACATTTATTAGTATTGGTTTGCCTGCTGCAAGGGCGTCAAACATTTTGTTCGGCGACCATGTTTGTTCTTTTGCGGCCCGAAAGATAGTCATACAGACCTGGCAGCCGGCGATGGTCCGGGCAAGCTCAGCTTTGTTGGCAGTTGGGTCGCTGAAGATTACGTTTGTAAGTTTGTACTTGCGTGCTCTCTTTTCGAGTTCAGTTCGTTTAGCGCCGTTGCCGAGTAACACTATTGCAACTTGGTCTTTACCGCGTTGGGCAAGGATTCGTGCAGCTTCGATAATGTATTCGAGGCCGTTCGCATGGCCCATCGCCCCGAAGTAGATAGCTGTGAATTTATCCTCCAGTCCAAGTCGCCGCCTTGAAACCGAGCCGTCCAGGTCCGGGCTGAAAAGCTCCAGGTTACACAGATTTGGAATTACAGTAACCTTTTCGGAAGGCACTCCGGCCCGGATGATTCCATCTTTCATTCCGGGTGAAAGGGCGATGATATGTTTTGCCTCGGCGTATATCTTCTTTGCCATCCGCCGCAGCCACCATATAACAAATGGATTATTCAATACTCCGATATTGACAAGTGCGTCCGGCCAAAGGTCGCGGACCTCGAAGACAAAAGGCACGTTGAAATATCGGGCCAAATCAGCACCGGCCAGGCCGATGGTCAAAGGCGTATGAGTAGCGAAGACGACGTCCGGCTTCGGCAATTTTCTTCCGACGCGGCCGGCTAATCCTGCGAACTGGTAAAACTTGATCATGCGTTGCAGACCGCCCATGCCTGTGCCGATCTGCGGGTCGTTGTAAGCCGCGGCTATTGCAACAACTTTTGTTCCATCAACCTTGCCTTCTATATACTTTTTGTCTTTCGGAACCTGGAATTCCCTGTTCGCCAGTCCCGAGGTTAGCATAGTAACATGGTGACCTTTTCCAGTCAGATACCTGGCAAATTCGTAGGAACGTGTCCCTGTAGCGCCTTTGTTTGTTGAGAAATATTGATGTAAATATAAAATACGCATAGCAGTACGCCTAAAATTTGTCACTGGTCGATTCTTCTTCCGATTCCGGCAGCTTCCACAAGTCCGGCATTATATCGGCCTTACCTTTGAACAGAAACGGCCATTCGTTATACCAGTCCTCACGGGCTTGCGATGTCAGCAGGTAAGGCATATAAGGGAAGCATCCCAAATCCGGAGCTTTATCTAAAGGTATTTCCCGGTCGAAGAAATCTCTTGACGGAGCGTATTCCAGAGAGCCCATTCCAATAGCCGGGCTGTTTTCCGTAAGATAAAACGTTCCTTTACCTGGATCCAAAAACAGCGGGTCGGCTGATATGCCGTTCGGTCCGGCTATTTTGGATGGCGGGTTGCACAGATTGTAGTCAATCAAAACGTTGTTGTCACGCAGGTCACCGCCGCTGAGATTTTGAATCGGCTCGGTTTTTTCGACCAGCCATTTTGTGTTGTTTACGATTATATTGTTGGCAATTATCTCGTTCAGGCCGTTTTTCACGGCTATGCCGCCGCCGTTCAGGACAATTGTGTTGTTGACGATTTTGTTGCCCCCGACGTTGGGATCCGAATACAAAGCAACACCCCACCTGTTATTGCCGTAGACAAGGTTGTTTTCGACGCTGCTGTTGGCAATCTCAGGATACAGGTGCACACCCCAGCCGGAGTTAAACCTGACGATGTTGTTGCGGATTATCACATACTCTCCGTTGATGTACATTGCATGGTCATATTGCAGATGCTCGCCGTTGAACTCGATGAGATTGTTTTCTATAACCAGCCCGTGTACGTTGTGAGCCTCGATGCCCTGCAGGGAATTATGGTGAATCCGGCAATTTCGTATTACCGTGTAATCGGAACATGCCTTGATGCCGGTATACCTGGCGCCGCTGCTCTCGAAGCCGTCTATAATTACCCAACTGCCGCCTTCCTTAACGTATATATTGTGAAACGGCGAGCCGTGCAGGACGGCTTCGTACTTGAATTGTGATTTCAAAACAGTCGGGTTTTCCGGCGTGCCTGAATAATCCGGCGTGATTGTTATTTGTACTCCGTTGTATACACCCGGTTTGAAAATGAATGTATTGCCGCCGCCTGCATGTTCGAGAGCGGTCTGGATGTTTGCGAATGGGTCATCTTCGGTGCCCGTAGCCGATAACCTGCCGGTTGTAGCGACCCAGTAAGTCTCGGCGCACAAATTGCTGCTAACGAACAGCAATACAGTGAGTATGGTTATTTTTCTGTTCATGTTGTACCTGCGTTTTTCCTGTTAGTTTTTCGTAAATTCTTTCAAGTTGCTTCAAGTTGGTTTTTCTGTTGCCTGATTCGACAACTTTTTTTCTGTTTGCTTTTATGGCTTTTGTGACGAGTTGCGGCCGGTCGCGAAGCTGTAAAATCTTATCTGTCAGGTCGTCTGCGTCACCGACTTTATGTAGCAAGCCGTCAACGTTGTCTTCAATCCATGACGAATTGGCCTTTATATCCGAAACGATGGGAAATAATCCAACCGCCATAGCTTCCAATAGCGACAGGCTCGCCCCGTCCCACAGGGATGCCGACAGATACACATCGTTTCGGCTGAGAATCTCAGGTAAATTGTCGTTATCGACTCTGCCGGTAAAATTCACGTTTGTATCTATATCGGCGTCTTTAACCTGCTGTTTCAGTTCTTTGTACAAACTGCCGTCGCCGACAAAAGTCATCTCGAACCTGAACTGTCTTTTCTTAAGCAGGACGAGTGCCCGGATTATTGTCTGATGGTCGAATACCGGCTCCAGTCTTCTCGTGCATACCAGTTTCAAAACTTCCGAGCTTGCAATGTCGTTTTTTTCTGCGAACGAAAATTTATCTGTATCGATGCCGGGTGTCAGTGTTTCGATTTTGTTGGGATTGATACCAAGGCTTAGAACCATATCCTGAAGGTCTTTTGAAACCGGATTAACACAGTCGGAGAACTTGAATATCCTTTTCAATAGCGGTCTCCAAATCCGGGACTTTATCCCGACTGTCAAATCGCTTCCGTGAATCGTCACGATTGTCGGATGGAAGCCGCAGATTAATGCGGTTAGCCCGGCACTGGTTGCATAGTGGGCATGAACAATGTCGGGCTTTAGTTCTTTTATCAGCCTTCTTGCCAGCAACATGCTGATTGGGTATTTCCATTTCCCTTCGCTTGCCGAATACTTCCTGCCTAATCCGACATTATGGACTGCCGCGGTTCGCTTCGGACCCGGTGACAATGCAATAAAGTGCACGTCGTGCCCGGCCTCTTTGAAGTAGTCCAGGTACAGACCGATGTGCGTGAAATTGCCGAGGGCTATAAAACAGATTCGCATTTCAAAATACCTGCTAATGGAACATCCTTCAGGATTTCATGATATGCCTGAAGAGTTTTTTCGGCGACGGTGGATGCGGAAAATCGTTCTCGTGCGATTTGCCTGGCGTAGTGTCCCATCGAGTCGGCCAACGCCTTGTTTGAGATAATTTTGATGACGGCATCGCAGATGCTTTTAGTACTGAAAGGATCGATTAAAAATCCTGTCTTTCCGTCGTCAACCATCTCAGGAATACCGCCCACATTTGCTCCGACCACGGGTACACCTGCGGCCATTGCTTCGGCAATTGTCAGCGGGGCATTTTCCTGAAAAGAAGGGATGACCAGACAGTTCGCTTTCGATAATTCGTATTGTACGTCTTTGATGCTGATATTACCGAGTAATTGTACTTTGTCGTTTAGCTTATTTGCTACTATTTCCTGTTCGCACCTTTGAAGATAGTCGGCGTCCGCGCTTCCGGCTATTCGAAGCGACGAGTCGGGAAATTGTTGATTGATGAGAGCGAATGCTTTAATCAATCCGATAATATTTTTCAACGGCCTTATTTTGCTGCAGCAGAAAATCCTCGCTGGCTCGAACTGTCGCTCGATGTCGAAATATGAGTCGGCGACTGGATTATCGATGAGCCAGGTCTTTTGAATCCTGTTCTTTTCCGGCAGAAATTTTTGGGTGTATTGGCTTATCAGGATAATATGAGGCGCCCGGCGGCGGCCATACTCTTCGGTCAATTTCAGGAGAAGCCGTTTAAGCCGTTGAAGAATACCCCATCGACTGTCCCAGGCGGCATCTTTTTCCGCAATGCCGTGTATCGTAAGAATATTCGGCAGCTCACAATCAGCGGCTAAAAATGTCAGGCCCTGAAAATGCACGATGTCGGGATTCAGCTTTCTTAAAAGGGTTTCTATCTGTTTTTTTCCGGTGAAGATATCGTATAAGGTACCCGGCAGGAATTTCCAGAAGCCGGATTTACCAAGCCTGTAAATATCATAGTTTCCCGATTGTTCATGCAAAGTTTGGCCGGAACCGCCTTTGGGTACAACGACTGTCAGCTTGACATCCGGCTGTTTCGACAATTCATCGACCAGGTATTTGGCCGCACCGGCTACACCTCCGTCGATGTTGTTCGGATCTTTGGGAAAAGGTGTCACCAATGCAATATGCATGTATGTGTTATCCAATTGTTGTCTAATAAAGTTGATGTTGGGGCACTAAATCTTCCTCAGGCTCCATATCAGGCTCTTCTTCGTATTCAGTGTATTGGATCAAATCACCCGGTTCGGAATAGTAAAGCTTGCCTATACGTTCACTTGCCATTACAAATGCCAGAAAGACCCAGAAATGCTTTTGATATAACTGGCCGATGCTCAGGCCCATTACCAGCAGAAATGTCAGGACGGCTCTGGCGTACAGTTTTTCCAGGCCGAGCGGGGTATGTTTTACCGTGAATATTATCAGGATAACAAAAAATGAAAACAGAATCGCGCCTGGTATGCCGTAAAGTCCCAGTGCCAGAAAGAAGTCGCTGTGCGGCAGGTGCCGCATGCCGGTCTTTTCAAACCATCCATAGTAAGTTGTCCCGAGTGGCCTTACTGTGGCGGACTTGACCGCCTGTTTGACAATCGTCATCCTGTAATCGAAAGCATCTTCTGCCTGGCGAAGATTTGTCAATCGTACTGCGACTCCTTCTTCCAGACCTCTGCTTCTTACGATTAATCCGGCTGAGATCGAAACTATCAGGATAACGCCCAACAGCAGTAGCGCCATAACCGGTTTTCGTATTACCTGCCTGACGAACAGCAGCGGCGAGAGCATTGTGAAGGCCAAAGCCACTAAAGCACCGCGTGAGCCAATCTTCAACATCATGACCGGCAGAGAGAGCATCGCGGCCACATAAATTATCCGCCAGAATATGCTTTTGTCCCGGGCGAACAGATAGATCGCCGCCAGAAATGCCATAGCAGTCAGAGCCGCAAGCATGTTAGCATCGGTTGCCTGGCCTAACGTTGCCGAGTATCTTTGCTCTGGAGCATCTTCAATTGCGTGTATCGCCGCCCCGGTTACGAATGCAAGGGTGATTGAGCCTAATGTCCCGATCACGTACGCGCGCAGCGCCCAGCGGAAAGTGCCTTCGCCGTTGGTTTGCAGTATCCAGTATACGATAAAAATCAGTCCGAGAAGCTGGACCTGTGTGAATGCCCGTACCAGCTCAAGGCGCAGATACGACCCTGTCAGGGAAACAAGAGATACCCAGATTGTATATATCATTATCACCCATAATGCCTTGTTGCCGATGCGCAGTCTCGGGCGGGTTATTATCAGGTTTATGATAAAGCTGACCGCAAGCGCAATGCCGACGCCACGGTCGAGGCTGAAGGCTTCTCTGAATCCGATGCCTGCGCCTGTCGGCAGCACGAGCATCATAATGCACAGGGCGAACGTGGGCTTTAAGACCATGCCAATGAATGTAGGTACGGCCATTATTACGGCACCGGCCGCTGCGTTTTTCCCGATATAGATTACGCCAAGACCAATCAGGCAAATGAAAAGCCAGATTGTTAACAGCAGAATGTTTATTACAGGAGGAAGCTGGATGTCGGAGGTACGCTCATAATGTTCGTATAGCGACTCTTCTTCGCCCGCTTCATCTATGTAATGTTCATCATAATATTCGTCGTACATAATGGTATTCCTTCCTCCGGCCCGAGATAATTATGAATGTTGTTTTATGAATGATTACGCAGAAATCTTTTTAGTCTGGGACACATAAGAACCTGGGTGAAAATGTAGGCCGCTTTTCTCATGGGCGAGTTCTGTCGGCCTGCGAGATATTGGATATTTTGTTTTTGCAGTCGGTGTATCTTCGACTGATAATCCGGCAGCCTGTTGAGAATTTCTGATGAGGCTTCCTGTGCATATCCTTCTAAAAATGCCTCGGCCATCGCCTCCGCATCCCAGTTGAGTATTTTTTTGTTTGGCACACCGCAGAACAAGCAGTTGACGAACCACAAGATATCAAAATATCGGCTGCCGAAAGTAGGCGTCCTTCCGATAAGCGGTGCGGCCGACCAATCGACGATGACAAGTGAATTCGACTGCTCGTGGAAGCATACATTGACAGTAGCAAAGTCACCGTGTATGAAAACATTTTGATCTTCGGAATCCGTCCACTCCTGCGGCAGCTCATGTTTCATTTCATCGGGCAGGATTAATTGTTTGTGAATGACAGCCAATGACCGGCCGGCCTTTTTCAACAGATCGAAAAACCGCGGATCCTTACGGATTGCCAGATCGAGCAGAGTTACAAGCCCATCCAATCGTTCGAATTCGAGCAGGCCCGCCTCGGCGTCGAAGCCGACCACCCTGGGGACCCGAAAGAGGCCGCTGTTTTTGCCTATCTCGAAGGCCCTGGCTGCCTTTGCGGCTTCGACGGCCAACAGACTCGCTTCGCCCGTCTTTTGAACAATGTCACCGACAAGTGTCATTTGTTTAATTTACCATTGATACGAAAGTGTGTTAGTTATGATTCCTGCGCCGACGGCATACGGCAAT
>CAZKYP010000061.1:0-6355 GCA_964556885.1 uncultured Pirellulales bacterium
GCGGGATGCAAATTATCAGGATAAGTATCAATGTATTCTTCATGGTCTCTCCCTTTCAAAATCACAAGGTTTTATTTCCACCTAATTGCATGGAGTTCCTGTTCGGCGAGTCCGCTAAGGACTAAATTTCTTTTCAGCTATCGTAACAAAAAAGACGGTAAATTTCTACAGTTTTTTCCCTACAGTACAAACGGTCTTTAACGAATAGTCACGAACAGAAACATCTCAGCATGTCTGCCTGGTCGTCTCCAGAACCGACTGCCACAGGTGGCTGTTCGGATCGATTTTTTTTCTCCGCGAAGTTGCAAGCGATATCGGGATATGAATGAAGTAGCGGTTCCAGTGGCCGATTATCATATTCGTTCGCCCAGACATAGCGGCGTGTACGGCGTTTTGCCCGAGCATTATACAAAACGCCGCATCGTTTGCATCGGTAGGCAGACTGCGAATCATATAACTCGGATCTATATATTTCAGCGACATCGGTTTGTTTTTCTGTCTGAAATATTCCTTAATCCCTGCTTTCAAAATAAGCCCTATATCTTCAAATAAGATATTTCCGGAAGCATCCTTTTGCTGAGCACCGTCTTTCTCGATTAATTGTCCGCTCACACCTTCAGCCACGACAATCACGGCATGATGCTTTCTGTCCAGCCGCTTTTCGAGAGCACGCAGAAATCCGTTCTCACCGTCCAGAACGAGCGGCACTTCCGGGATGAAACAGAAATTTACATCACTGTTCGCCAAAGTTGCATAAGCGGCAATCAAACCGGAATCCCTTCCCATCAGCTTCACCAGTCCCACGCCGTTCCATGCGCCTTTCGCCTCTGCGTGTGCGCTGAGAATAGCGGAACGCGTCGCCTCAACCGCCGTTGAGAATCCGAACGACTGCTCAATTCCGGATATATCGTTATCAATCGTCTTGGGAATCCCGATGACTGAAATCTTCAGTCCTCTTTTCTTTATCACTTTAATTATCTCCGCCGCTCCCCGCAGTGTTCCGTCGCCGCCGATAGTAAATAACATATCGATTTGGAGCTTTTGCAGGGTATCCACCATATCATCGATATCCTGCGGACCGCGTGAAGAGGACAGGATATCACCGCCCTTCAGGTGAATATCATCAACCATATCGGGAGTCAGCAGAATAGGCCGCTTCGGAGCGTTTTTAGTCAAACCATGATAACCGTATCGAAAACCGTGGACGCTTTGAACTCCATACTGCAAGACAAGACTTAGCGTTATGGTCCTTATGACGTCATTAAGACCGGGACACAGTCCGCCGCATGTAACTATCCCGCATTTAATTTTCGAAGGTTCGAAGAAAATTTTTCTCCGCGGCCCAGCCCTTTCAAACATCGGAAGCTTATCATGGGAATCTTCATACGCCCTGAGATTTTCGGAATGCGAATATAAAAGGATTTTCTCGTTATCATCTACAAAATGACGACCACTGTGTATTAAAGGAGAATCAATCTCAGGCCAGCCCAGCCTCTCAATGTTCAAATCTGACAACTCATCCGGTATTAAACAATCTCTATCCATAATTCATCCTTAATCTGAATCGAATTATGGTCTTTTTGATATCAATATGTCAAAGGATTTTTAAACAAATAAACCCCGGTAAGACGCTGCCGGATAATATAATCGCATGTTTGTGGTCTTACCGGGGCCGGGTTTAACTTTATCTAAAATTTAAGTTACGATTTATTTATCAAGTTTCTCCATAGTCTTGTCAAGTCCCTGCAGGATGCCATCAAGTTTCTGTTTCGATTTTTCTATCTGTTCTTTCGTCACATCAGATGTTCTCCCGGGTTCATCGATCACATACGGCGTAATAAATACAAGCATTTCATTATTGGATGCAACGGTGGTATTATGATTAAACAAACCGCCAAGAATAGGTATATCACCAAGAAGCGGAACTTTTCGATTTATGAGACTGTCCTTCTGGAAAAGTATGCCGCCGAGCATAAGGGTCTGGCCGTCTCCGACTATCATGTTCGTCTTGGTTTCCATCTCGGTCCTGACGGGCTGGCCGTTTTCCTGATCACCGGAAAGCTGGGATATAATAATATTTACAATCATATCCACATCTTTATTGGGGGTAATGCTCGGACGGACCGCCAGGTTCATACCGACTCTCTGGAACTCGAAATTCTGTGTCGATGTTCCGGTTCCTGTTGTCGCCGCTGTAAAGAACGCGACATTTTGACCCTTGAAGAAGCTCGCCTCTTCGTTATCTTCCGTCCATAAGGTCTGCTGGTTGAGAACCTTTGCATTGACATTCTTAACGAGGAAATCAATAAGTACGTTTACATTTGATGTAAAGCTATTTGTCACTACCGTTCCCTGAAGACCGCTCGCACCGAATATTGCAGAACCATGTGTATCGAGTTGTTTTAAAGCATCTAAAGCTGTTATCGAATTTTCTCCCGGCGTACCGAAAGCAGTAGAGTTCGAAGCCAGTTGTACACCCAGCGAGGTTAGATTCTGGTGGTCGACTTCGACAATTACCGCCTTAATCATAACCTGTTTGCCGGGCGTATCGAGTTCCGCAATCAATTCCTCAATCTTGGGTATAAATTCGGGAGGAGAAAGAACCAGGACGGATTTCGTACGTGAATCAGGCACAAAACGTATCCTTCCTATAACATTGCTGATCGGTCTTTCAGTGTCCGTAGTATTACGAGCACTCGACGAAGCCCAGTATGGAGTATAGCCGCTTTGGGTAGAACTTGTACTGCTGCTACTACTGGTGCTGCTGCTGGATGAAGCATCCATCGTATATGTACTAAGTCCGGTATCACTAAGCTGGATTTGAACTGAAGCTCCGGCTTCACTGAACATTGCATTGAGAATTTGGCAGAGACTCTCAGGATCTGCAAATTTCAGCGTAACGACTGTCGGTACCTCGGCCATTTCTTCCTTGTCGAGATCACGAATCAAATCCTCGACAACATCGTATGCCTGAGCGATATTACTAATGACGATTATCTTCTTGGTTCCGGGGACATCTTCAAAAGTCAGTTGACCGTACAGCGGCCCGATTATCTTTTCTCTGTCCGTACTCGACGAACCTAATAAGTAACTAAGTGCCTGACGTGTTCCGGATGTGCTGCTACTGCTGCTACCGCTGCCGCTGAAAAGAGTCGTAAGCAAGTCAGCCATCTGTTCCGGGTCTACATTATTCAATTCGATGATTCTCGGCTTCAAACTCTCCGTATCGATAGGTACGTCCCATTCCGCAATCTGCTTTCTTATCTTATCCATGTTCTCCGGGGATGCCACTACCGTGACCTGCCTGAGTGCAACATAGGCTATTACCTTTACAGTGTCGGTCGATGTGCTTGATCCTCTCGAAGATGAACTGCTGTAAATATAATAATAGGACCTGTTGTTACTTGAGCCGGTGGTGCTGCTGTAAAGCTCATCTAATTTTTCCTTTATCTCCTCCGGGTCGGCATTTTTTAACTTAAAATGCTCCGTAATGAACTGACCGGACGGGATATCCACCTCCTGGACAAGCTTCTTAACCATTTCACGCAGGTCTTCTTTACCGAAAATCAAAAGCTGCTTCGACTGCTCCAAAGCCTGAACGAGAACACTCGCCCTAATATCCGTACCGGGCATCTGCTCCAGCCAGTCGTTAATTCGTTGCGACACTTCCGTGACATCAACATAGGTAACTGGAACAGTTTCATAATCCTTTCCGTAGGTTTCCTGCCGGTCGAGCTTGTCTATCCATTCACCGATTTGTTTAATTGTTTCGGCGGTTCCTCGTGCAATAATCCATTTCCGCTTCGGTTCGGGGATAAGAACCACAGGTAAGTTGTTCACACCGACGATAGATGAAGATGACGAGGATGAGCTTCCTCTATTATAAGCACTGCTCGAATATCCACGACTGCTGCTGCTCGTCCGGGTATTTCGGTTGCGGCTGCTGGAACTCCCGGTGAAACCGAGATTCCTTGAGCTGCTGCTGCTACCGCTACTGCTGCCGTCCTCACTTAAAAGCATCTTTAACAACTGCACAATCTCCGATGGGTCGCCATAGTGGATATCAAATACATGAGAAACGGCCTGCTCGGCCTCCGGAACATCGAAAGCCCTGATAATTCCTTCTATGCTAATTAGATTCTCAACGGTATCAATTACAAGCAGCATTCGTGTATTTTCTTCGGCACTCACATAGCCGGTTTCATTAAGCATCGGCCCGATTACCTGGGCCATTTGTGACGGGCTGTAGCTTTTCAACTGGAAAAACTTCTGGACAATCTGGTTTTTGTTCTCGATACTTGCAAGCGGAACATCGGCAAGTATGGTCGGAACAGACTGGTCAAGCTTATCAATCCACTCACCTATCATCTCAAGATCTTTATCAGTCGCCTTGGCAACAATCCAGTTTAACTTAGTTACGGCAATAAGCACTGGCTGAGTCCGGCTGGTTCCGACTGAAACAGATGTCGCTGTCCCGCCGCTGCTTGAGCCGCCTCTTCGAGACTGATTGTTACTCGAAGTATTCGGACCACCACCCGGCCGATTCTGATTACCCTGGGCCTGTGCTGCCTGCGGGCCTCCGGTTTGTCCTCTTACGTTCCGCATATTCCGCATAGCGGTCCTGATATCCGTCACGCCGCCTTCGGTTAAAAGCTGCTGCAACAGAGAGACAATCTCCGAAGGATTACCATGACGAACTTCGAATATTTTTGTCTTGGTTTCTTCGGCCTCGACAACATCGAATTGCTCGATGATAAGAGATAATTTTATAAGGTTTTTAACAGTGTCAATCACCTGCAAAGTGCCCGTATCTTCATCCGCACTTATATAACCGTACTCACCAATCATAGGAAGAAGAATCTGGCCCATTTGCGAAGGACTGTAATTCTTCAAACTGAAGAACTTATTAACAATTTGCTCTTTATTCTCAATCTTCGCCAAAGGATAATCCGCCGGTATTACAGGAACCTCGCCGAGCTTGGCAGAACCCATCGGCTCGATATAAATCGCATCTTCAGCCTGCCTGACAGTGTACCCTTTTATGCGAAGCGCACTATATATCAACATAAGGGCCTGGCTCCTCGGCACTCTTTGAGGCGCGTATATCGTCACTCTTACTCTCATAGCCTCATCAGTGGGAATAATCACCTGTTTAGTCCACTCTGTAAGCCTTTGCACAATGGTTCTCATCTCCGTATTATTAAGATTCAGATTTACCAACGGATCATTGGGATCACCAGCCTGGCTGTCGTCGGAGGCAAGAACTCTTTGAGGCTCGTTGGCATCGGCGAATCTACGCGGTTCATTAGCATCGGAAGCCATTCGAGGCTCACGCCTTCGGTCTTCCCTTTGCACATCGGTTTGAGCTGCGGCCTGTATTTGTCCCGAATCAGCCACCGGTTTTTCCGGTATGGGCACAAATCCCACTTTCCATATAATAATAACCGCCGCTATACCAACTATTATTGATGCTATAGATTTTGACCGTTCCATACTAATCACCTCAATTCATTGTATTTTCCTGTTGTCCGGAATTACTTCTGTCGCCACCACGACGCCCTCTGCCCCCAAATCCTCCTCTGGAAGGCATACCGTATTTTTCTCTTAACTGAGTCATAGCCTGTTGATATTCCTCATCAGACATTTCTTCCCGCTTGGTTCTTAATTCCTCCATTTCTGTCCTCATCTTCTGCATGTCTTCGTCAGACAGTTGAGGCATGCCCTGTCGCCCACCTCCGTTAGCAAACCTGTCTCGCATTTGAGCTCTCTCCTCTTCGGTCATATTCTCAAACCTACCGGGGCCACTGTCTCCGAATCTCGATCCGCCCTGACCACCAAAACCCGGTCCGCCGAAATCATTCTCCGAATCACTGTTGCGTTCAGGCCCGGCCGGTTGGTCTGTTGCAGGTGAGGCAGGTTCCTGTACTTTTGCAACATCTGTCTTCTGAACTTCAGCGCTTACCGGTTCGGCCGCGGCGAGCCTGAATCGAATTTCTCTGATACACAAACCGATTGCATACGCCGCACAAAGTACTACGCCACACACTACCACGAATACCGTCGTTGCTCCTGACTTTTTCATATTTATGACTCCCAACAACCTTTCTTGTTTTTATTGTCCACCGCGTCCGCCACCTTGTCCGCGTCCTTGACCACCATCTTGATTACCACCTCTCTGTCCACGACCGCCGAATCCTCCAGTCTGTCCACCACCGGCGCCGAATCTGCTGCGCATTTCATCCCTAAATCTTTGCCTTTCAGCATCGCTCATATCCTGAGGTCTTTGCATCATCTGCCTGAAATCCCCTCCCATTGCACCTCTTCCCCCCGGACCGCCCTGGCCCATGAAACCACC
>CAZKYP010000061.1:6455-9255 GCA_964556885.1 uncultured Pirellulales bacterium
TTGTCTTCTATAAGAACCTCATCACCGAATATGGCACGTACCTCTTTAACAGGATGCTGTTTCGGCTCTGCCGGTGAAAACAAGCTTCCGGTTTTGAGCTTGGTTGCAATTTCTCTGGACTCGGCAAGATACTTTTCTGTGATCTGTGTATCTGAATTGTTTTGTATAACGGCGTTCTGAGCCAGGCTTTTCGCTCTGGCCGAAACCGTAAAGTAGCCCGATATTTTAACCAGCATTATAAACGCCAGGAATATCGAAACTCCGAGCAATGCAACCGAAATAAGCTCATTCTTTTCTTTAAGATAATCAAGTTTCATGGCTTTATTCTTTCATTTAATCAACGTCGATACTGTCATTTCCAGCTCAACCTGCTGTTTATTTTTCGAATCGCACTTTATACGCATCTCTTCGATACCAAGTAGATACGGATTTTGTTTTAAATTCGCCAGCAAATCGAGCACCTGATCAAACCTGCAATTTGAAGCACTGCATTTCAAACGCAGCAGTTTGTATTTGGGATCCGGGGATTTCCCTCCGGTTACTTCCTGCAAAGGCTTGCTGTTTATTCTGACCGACTGTAACTGCCTGTTCAGCTCTTCCAGGAAAAGGAATTTTTGAGTTTCCTTCTCAGCCGGCATTTCGAAAACGGGAACTATCGACTTTAACCCGGCGCTTTTTGCATTGTTCAAATCGATAAGCTCTAATTTGCCCTCTAATTCCGCCAGGTTCTTCTTCGCTTCGTTCCAGCGGCCATATAAACTCGACCCGAACACGAACAACAGGATAGCTGCCACGCCCACAGCACCCATTTTTATCGTCCGCACATCTTTTTGACTGAATTTTTCCATCATAATTTTATTCTTTAATTTATATGCTTATATTTATTTAGTAAAATTCTTGTAATGAAAAGTTATGGTAAACTTTAGCTGCCTGCTTCTGGCATCCGCTACGGCCGTCCTGTTAACGTCCCGTATATTTTTACTTTCTTCCAGGTTCTTCTCGAACCTGTATAGCTGGTCGTTACTGGTTGCCTGACCTGTTATCGTTACCATCTGCCCTTTCTTAAAGTGAATACTTTCAAGCTGGATACTGCCTCTTTGTCCTCCCCGCACTCCACCTCTCTGCCCTCCCCTCGGTCCGCCTCTCTGCTGGCCCTGGTCGATTTGACCGCATTCGTTTATTTCACTTATAAGCTCAAGCAAATCAGGCCGCTGTGCTGCAACCGTCTTAATCAGCTTCTGCCGTTCTACAAGCTGATTGATATCAGACTTGGTTTCGGAGGAATTTAAGTGCTTTTCGATTGCACTTGCCTTGGCGATGAGCAATGCGTATGAAATCAAAGCGAATAAAATCAACGTAACCGCCGCAATGGAACCCGTCAGCTTCAGTGAGTAAAACCAGTATTTCTTTTTCCTCTTGTCGGCGGGATTATACAAATACTTAAAAATGTCCAGTTCGTCGGCACTCGATTCGAGGGCCATTATCCCAAGTCCGATAGGGACACGATACCGATATATCTCTTCAATATTATGTTCATTGTTCGATTTTAATTTCCCGACATCGGGCGAAGCTACACGTGCATTCAGTCCCGCCAGTCTCAGAGAAGAAACTATGCTTACATACGAAGCATCGCCGTCAGACATAACAAAAACAGGTATGTCATTAGACTGACTATAACCAAACAACTCCAGTACGCTCTTCATATCGATGGCGAATCTTTCGTCGGCTTCCGAACGCTCCTGTGCCCCTTCGACCGAAATATCGGCAATACCCATATCCAGAACAACGGCGTTACTCAATCGTCCGTCTTCCACAAGGCAAACATTTGTGTTCCGCTGCCCCATGCTCATGACCACGGCATTTCTTTCGTTGCCGGAAAAGAGAGTTTTCCAAACCTTTACTATTGCCTCGCTGTTCAGCAGTATTTTGGACGGCTCAAGATTCCAGATTGTCTCGACGAATTTTTTCAAATACTCCTTCCTTGCCGCCGCCATCGTAACTGAAACCTGTCCGTTACGCATACCATTGGTACGCCAGGTCAGCTCCATCTGCTCGGCAGGCAGCGGAAGCAGTGTTTCAGCCTGCAGCCTGACCATCGCTTCGATTTCATTCTCTTCCACGGCAGGCAGCTTAACACGGTAAAAAGCCATTGCTGTTGAGTCATAACCAACCACAACGCTCCTGTTATCGCTGAAATGCTTATGCACCATCGGCTCAATCGACAATCCACACTCGGAAGCAAAATGCTGCCAGCTTGTTTCATCGTCCGCGCCCGTCTTTTTAAATAGTATTTCATAAGCCCCGTTTTGTTTTCGAAGCTCCACGGCTCTGAAAGTTTCATCTGTCCTTGCTATTGCAACTACAGACTGTGGCATCTGATTGTTGTCTGAGTTTTTATTCATTAATTACCTGCTCCCTGATACCAGTAAAGTATTTTGCAGGGGCTTGTACTTCTGTCCACCACTGCTTCTGTTTGTAATGATGCGCCATAAGGGCCGCCGCGGTCGGCGTTGGCAACACAGATAATAGTAAAAATGTTGGAAGTAACTGTTACATAATCCTGGATCTGACTGAGGTTATCGCTGCTTATGATACCTGCATCAACCAGTTCCGACACGCTTTCTATGCCGTACATCAAAGTATCCCTGTATGCGATTATTGACTGAGCCGTACGCAGAGCATCGTCCCCGCCGCCAAGCAATGCGGCCAGAACAATATCCGAAGCGGTATTGATGTTTACCTGCGCGTATGTCTGTTCACTGCTGCTTTGACTCGTCTGGGTTTGGCTGTTTTGAGTCTG
>CAZKYP010000061.1:9355-17394 GCA_964556885.1 uncultured Pirellulales bacterium
TGAGTCTGGTTGTTTTGTGACTGGTTATTCTGAGTTTGGTTACTCTGACTCTGGTTGTTCTGAGTTTGATTATTCTGTGTTTGCGTATTTTGGGTACTTTGACTTTGAGTCTGAGTACTCTGAGTCTGGGTGCTTTGAGTTTGGGCACTGCCTGTGCTGGAAGAATAACACGTCAGATATGCGGCCCATCCTTTATCCAGGATATTATCACCGTTATCCGACGGCGGTGTTATATCTCCATCATTCTCATTATAATCCAACTGGCCGTTCAGATTTGTATCTTCTCCGTAGAACAATTCCTCAGTTACCCCCCTGACCAGCAGCAGCTCACGCAACGTCCTGAAAGGACCGTTTCGAGGCACATATCCGAACGGCAGATTTTCATAATATCCGCCTTCGATTCCGTTTTCACCCGGTGTCTCATCGGTATCCCTCCAGTCGATTATCGCATCTGCTATTTCGGCATCCATATACTCCAATCCCAAAAGCTGCTCTTTGGTAATAGTATTGATATTCAACTTACTCGTTTCGTCGATTACACGAACACTAAACCAGCACTTTTCGAGATAAATATCGTTGAAATCCTCGGGATTGTAGCTCCACAGGTCAACCAGGCAATCGGTCTCCCTGTCATCCTCATTTAATATTGCAACCGCCTTTTCAATAGCTGCCCGACAGGCCCATTTACACCTGATTGCCTCCATTCGGGCAAGGCAGACCTTCGAATCCAGCCGGCTTTTCCGACCAAGGACCGCAACAATGACCGTCAGGACTATCACAATCCACAGCACTGCTATAAGAACCAATCCTTTTCTGTTATTTTCCGGATTCATAATCATTTACTTAATCACAAGCCTCACCTGCACCGGCATTTTTCTACTTACTGTTATTGTCCAATATTTTACCCGCTGCTTTGTACGGTCTGCTCGGTCTCAGTAGTCTCGGATGTGGTTGTCGCAGACCTGACGATATTTACAATAAAAGATTCCATTATCGGATTTCCGCGACCCTGCTGTTCACCTACAATATTAACTTCTATCAAATCAGGCATAGCCGTCATATCCTCCGGCCATTCTGAGTACCATTCTTCACCGTCAAAATAACGGACCTCGAAAATCTTTATATTTTCGGCAATTGTGGTTAAAACTCCTCCCGGTTCGAATACGTTGTTGGGATTCGGCCAGAGGCGTCTCATTAAGGAGGAAGTCTCCTCATTCTGAACAAGATAATATTCAACTTCATATAAATCGCCTTCCGGCTCATAAGGCCTTGCCTTTGTCCTGTTAAGAGTATAAAAAACAAGATAGCTCGTGCTGTATTCGCTCGAGTCTTCGACCGTCCCGATCAGCTTGGTATTCGCATAATTCGGGTCATTGTACATATTAACAAGGTCTCTTCTAATCATATTCGAAGCAAATCTCACCTCGGCGGCGGTATCAACCGCGGTGTCCAGCATGTCACTGCTGGCTATTACGGTCTTCAAGGTACCGACCGCAACCAGAGCCACAAATGCTCCTATAGTTGAGGCTACCATAATTTCCACCAGCGTAAATCCTGTTCGTTTCGAATACATATTAATCACTACTGTGTTGCTGTGGTCCCCGTTTCGGTCCCGGTACTTGTATACTGGCTGACTCCGTCGAACATGGTATCGACCGTGACTCTGTAAGGACGATTGTTAATAATCCAGCCAACGCTTATAGTTACGAGATACAAACTGTCAATATCCATATATTCAGTGGCAACCGACCATTGATAATCGGAAAACGGCTCATCAAAGGTTCCTTCCGTCTGCCCTATTGAAATGAATTCGTCGATGCCCACATAGTCAATCATGCTGAGCTGCCTGTCAATCAACAGCATCGCCGTTTCGTACTGCCTGTTTATTCTCGTACCGGTAAGAGACCTCGTGGTAATCGCGCTGACAGTTAAAACAGACCCGCAAAGTATGGCGCTTGCCACTATTGTCTCTACCAAAGTAAAACCTTTTGTTATTGTTGTACGAATCATTCCTCGGCATCCAAATCTATGGTACTGATTTTCACATTTTCAATCGTGCCCTGGTATAATGTCGCCTTGCCGGTCGCCGCATTAATACCCATTGCATAATGAGTCTTATTATCACCAATCTGTATCGAAGCCGACTGTGCCGTGCCGTCCGGGAAAAAGAATATCGACTGCAAATCTTCCGTCTGTTCGACTGATTCCAGACCGGTCGGTATGATTTGAATATTTTCAAATCTGACATCGGTATCCATTACAACAGGCTTACAATACGGGTCACGGACAATCATTTTTGCGCTCTGGCCGCTCTCCCGGTCCACCTGCATCTCAATCAGGAAAAATCCGTTATTTTGTGTGTCCAGGCATAATTCATATTGCTGTTGCTGCTCCAGTGCCATTATCCGGGCATATTTGGCGGTGAGAAGCAAATCACGTGCGGCTTTTTCGACCTGCAAGCCCTTAAGTGTCCCAATATAAAATCCGCCGCCGACGCTGGCCATCAGAGAAATCAACATTATCACAAGAAGAATCTCGACGAGCGTAAAGCCGGGCCGCTCTTTGTTGAATCTTACTATCGAACTCTCACCTGTTGTTTTCATAACACTAAAAAATAAAATACTCACGAAATTAAACTACATACTCAATCGTTATAAATATCCTCGTTCTCACCCTCGCCGCCGTTTTCACCGTCCGCCCCAAGGCTTATCAAATCATAGCTGCCGGGATTAACCTGACCTTCCGCAACATAAATATACTCATTATTCCATGGATCAAGTATCTCACTCGGTTTCAGATAACGGCCTTTCCATGCATCCTCCAGACCCGCCGGCGGAGTAATCAAAGCGCCAAGCCCCTCCGAATCATCCGGATAACGCCCGCAATCGATATAGAATCTGGCAAGTGCGTTCTCTATGATCGCCATCTTTGATTTTGCAATATCATGTTTGGCCTTACCGAGACCGGTAAACATCCTCGGTGCAACAAAAGCCGCAAGCATCGATATGATCAAAATGACCACAAGCAGTTCCACAAGCGTAAATGCCTTTCTATTCTGCTTTCTCTGTTTCATTTTCGCATACCTTTCATAAATTTTTCTAACAAACCGCACTCACTCAAAAGAGAATCCTGACATCAGCAACACACTAATGTCCCAGTGCTCCTCCACTAAGCTCCATCACGACAATCGGCAATAAGGTAGCTGCTATTATGAAACCTATCACCAGAGCCAGCAGTAATATCAGAAGCGCCGGAAAAATCGACATAAACCTGTTAATCGCCGAATCGGCTTCCGAATCGAAAGTTTCAGCGGCGTTAAGTAACAACTCATCAAGCTTGCCCGTCTCTTCACCTATGGAAGTAATCTGGACAAGCAGCGGCGGAAAATATCCCGATTCTCCTAACGGACCCGCAAGCGACTCGCCGCGCTTGACCTTTTCGGCAACGGTATCGATTTCTCTCCCAAGCAGCTCATTGCCGAGTGTATCCCGAACAACGGCCAGGGCCTCCAAAATAATAACGCCGCCTTTTGTCAGAGCTCCGAGCGTCCGTGCGAACCTGCCCACCGCTATTGTTCTCAGGACCGAACCCAAAACAGGTATTCTCAGCTTGAAACTGTCCCATTTGACCATCCCGACAGTCCTTGTCCACCTTACAAGATAAATGAATCCTGCAACAATCAGTATAATAACGAACCACCCGAATACCGTTGTAAACAGCATCTTCATAAACGTGCTTATCGATAGAAGAATCCTTGTTGGTAAAGGCAGAACGGCCATCCCCCCGCCTATCGTCGATAATATACTCGGTAAAATCCATGTAATAATAATTGCCACTGATACAAGACCTATACTCAAGACGAAGATAGGATATGCCGACGCATTCTTCATATTGGTCTTTATTTTCTCGTCTCTGGCCAATATACTCGCCAACTGCTCTGTCGTTTGTTCCAGAATCCCGCCGGTCTCTCCGACCCTTATCATCGACAGGTACAAAGGACTGAAAATTCTCTTGTGCTTGCTCATGGCATCCGAAAGAGATTGCCCGGAACTGACCGCATTAATCAAATCGCCCATCATTTCCTTCATACCTTTTTTATGCTGCTGCTGATGAATCAGTACAAGTCCGTTCAACAACGGCAGACCCGCCCTCAGAGCGGTGCTTAACTGCGTCGTCATGGCCAGAATATCTTTGCTGCTGACTCCGGTTGAGCCGAACCTTAGTAAGCTGCCAAGATTCAATCCTGTTAAAATACTACTGCCTTCCGCCTTATCCGACGATTCAGCTAATTCCGTTACGAAATGGCCCTTATTCGACAGAACCAGCACGGCGTTTCTTCGGTCGGGAGCTTCTAATGTTCCTGTTATGTGCTTACCGCCGCGATCAACTGCCTTGTAAGAAAACTGGCTCACTTTGAATACCTCTTTCGATGTTTCATATCATTCATACGACACATATTACGTTTAAACCTCGTCGATACTCCTGGCTACTCTGAGCACCTCTTCCGGGGTTGTTATGCCTTTAAGGGCCATCCTTAAACCGCTTTGAATCATAGTGACATGGTCTTCCGGAGCCGCCTTGATAATCTGGTCGGTTGTGCATTTTTGAGATATAAGCTCCCGCAGCTTGTTCGTCATCCTGAGAAGCTCGAATATTCCCTTTCTGCCGGCCATCCCCGTCTTGCCGCATTCATGACATCCGGCCCCACGGTAGAAAACGGTATCGGGTCCCATTTTAAGGGAACCGTTGAGGCTCTTGAGAATGCTATCATCCGGTCTATACGGTTCTTTGCACTTCGTGCAAATCTTGCGGACAAGTCTCTGGGCCAATACACCTTCCAGTGAGCTGGCCAGCAGGAACGGCTCGACACCCATATCAATCAATCTCGTAACCGCACCGGGTGCATCGTTGGTATGAAGCGTCGAGAAGACAAGGTGCCCGGTCAGGGCCGCACGAATTGCAATATTGGCCGTCTCCCCATCTCGAATTTCACCGACCATTACGATATCCGGGTCATGCCGCAGTATATGCCGCAGACCGGTGGCAAACGTCAAACCCCTTTTCGGATTGACCGGCATCTGGTTTATACCGTCAAGCTGGTACTCGACCGGGTCTTCAATTGTTATCATTTTCACTGCAGGGGTGTATATTTTCGTTAGCGCCCCATAAAGCGTGGTCGTCTTTCCGCAGCCGGTCGGGCCGGTGACAAGTACAATACCATGCGTCTTCTGCAGTAAATGATTAAACCCGGTCAGGCATATTTCATCCATCCCTAACTCTTCGAGCCTCAATAACGAAGCCGTCTTGTCCAGCAGCCTCAGCACAACCGATTCGCCGTATACGGTAGGCACGGTCGAAACACGGATATCCACCCTGCCGTTCCTGCCGGCAAACTCGATATGCCCGTCCTGCGGAACAAAACGCTCTGCGATGTTCATATCACCCATAATCTTGATTCGAGATGTTATCGCCGCCTGCAGCCGCTTTGAGGAAGGAGTTCTTTCAACAAGCATACCATCGATTCTATACTTGATTTTTACCTCATGCTCGAACGGCTCAATATGGATATCACTGGCGCGGACGTCAATCGCTTCGAGAATTATCAGGTTTACAAGATTTATCAGGGACGGCTCCCGTGCCATCTCCTGCAGCTTTGCGGCCGAGAATTCACCATTCGTAAGCTCTTCTTCGGCTTCGGCCCGTTTATCGGCCGGAGCGAGATTGTCCATCATTCTCGCTACGTTACTGCCGTAGAATTTCAAAATAGCATCTTCCATCTCGACCGGGTCGGCGTAGTATCGTTTAATCGAATAGCCCGTAACCAGCCGCAATTCTTCGATAACCTGGGGTTGGAACGGGTCGGTCATTGCCACAGCTAAAAGCTCATGATTTCCAATAGAATCTCCGTTTCCGTTGCTCGATCGCTTTTCAAATCTCAGAGGCAGGATGTTATATTTGCTTACCAACTCCGCCGGGACCAGACTCACAACTACATTGCCAATCACAATATCAACCAAATCCACCCTCTCGATGCCCACTTGTAATGCAAGAGCTTCATTTAACTGGGCCGGCGTGATATAGCCTAATCCAATCAGAACCTCCCCTAAAGGCTTGTTTTCGAGCTTTTGTTCGGCCAAGGCCAGTTCGAGGCTGGATTCGTTCAAATAAGATTTCTCACAAAGCAGCTCGCCTATTCTTTTTCTTCGTTTGGTTTCCGTTGCCATTGGTTACCTTAAAAATTTAACAAAAAAGAGCCGTAAGTCATTATTTTCACTATATATACAAGATTTTCTCTTATATCTCACATATTACAATCAGCCGGAAATTCTTTGCTTAAAACTATTATTTTAGACGTTTTTCAAACAAGATTTGTTACAAAAAAATGCTATTCTTGGACAAAAACTAACATTTATTAAATTTTCCACACGTTTTGTATAAGCATTTACTTGTAGATGAACGCCATTCGATAGTTAATCGTGAGCCTCTCCCTCGCTCAATCCGGCTTAATTCAACATATTATACGACCTGCCCCCATCAATGTTCGCTTCTTTTGCCTCGTCTCGCCGCAAGGCATCCCTTTCAGGAGAGCCGAATCGAAGATTATGAATTGCTGATATAATGTGATCTTATTGCCCCTCCGACTACTGCGGCCGAGATTTCTCGATCTCTTCGTTAAGTAATTGCAATTACGGCCGCTGTCACTATTCAGGAAAACATCCTGGCAAGTTCGAAAATGAAGAACCCGCAGTTCATGGACATACCAATTATCATGTTGACCGGCATAGATTTTAAATCGTCAGCCGACGACGCTACATGAAACTCCGTGGATGCCTTGTAACCGAAAAAATGTTATTCCGAAGCAAACACAACATGATAAGTTTTTACCACGCCATTATTATCAAATTTCACAACAGCAGTTCCATCTTTTGATTCGGCCTGTGTAACATCCACTTTTACTTTGCTATCGCTTGCAGATGCGGATACTTGAGGTATTTCCGTAACACCGGCACCAACGGTATAAGTAGTCTCATAAAGATCAACACTGATAATTCCGTTGGCATTTGTTGATCTTATCGGAGTGGCAGGTAGTTCGATCGCTTCTCCGCTGACCTTAATACTGATAGTCGGTGGAACCGGACGAACGATTTTCTTTTTGTCTGAACTGAATCCCAGTCCAGCGATATCGCAAAGACCTTCCGATTCAGGACCTTCGGCCACAAGGAAAATAGCATGTTTTTCTCCCAGATTGTCAACAAACGAAGCAACATCAGTAGTGAATCTGGTAATTTCCTGAGTAGCATTGGCCGGTACATTTATTTCACCAATTTTTTTACCTTTCAAGGTATCATTGTCCCATGGTCCGTCAAGCCAAACGTTAATCTTAAATGCGTTTGTAGTTTTTGGTGTAAGGAACAAATTAAATGCGGTGTTGTTACCTGGCTTGGTCCCTTCAAAGGCTTTTAAGCCTTTTTTGTCTTTGTCAAGTCCTCCAAAGCCAAAATACTTGTATCCTATAATGTGACCGTTTTGCACATCTGCAAGGGGCATGTTATTGTCCCACATATCCCATGAATCCTGTATACTTTGCAGGTTGGTAAGATAACATGCGTATCCTGCAGAGTAATATTGATACGGATCGAGTCCGTAGATGTGGAAACCTTCCGAAGTAACTTCGGCTCCGGTATATTCCTGTCCCTGGCTACTCTTTGCGGTCCAGATATTATCTTCCGCATAAGGGTCATAGCTTTTGATTGTAATTTTGCCGCCTTCTGATACCGGTTTTTCATCCCATTCGATTTTGACGGGTGCAACCATGGGCTGACGTGCGTATCCGAATCCTCGAGGCGCCCTGTGATAGAATACATAATACTGGTCATTGATCAACTGGATACTACCATGCGTATTGTGTCCTGAATAAGATGTTTGCAGTCTGGTTCCATCCTGATTGGGCACAACCGCACGTGAATCGACAAGAACGCCGCCGCTTTTCCATGGACCCAGCGGTGAATCACCATAGGCATAACGCAACGTCGCAGTGG
>CAZKYP010000062.1:0-9213 GCA_964556885.1 uncultured Pirellulales bacterium
CGGCCGGCATCAAATCGGGTGTATACTGAATGCGCCGAAACTCAAGCGAGAAAACATCGCCCATCGTACGGACCAGCAACGTCTTGCCCAGGCCCGGCACACCTTCCAAAAGAACATGCCCGCCGCAGAACAGGCAAATCAGAACATTCTCCACGATCGATTCATAACCAACGATTACCTTGCCAATCTCCCGGTGCAGCTTTTTGAACATCTCTCGGAATTCCTGACACCGGCTTTCAACGTCTTTTTCTGTACTCGACATTTCGGTTTTCTCCTAAGCATCTATAGGTTTTAAGTTTTATCTTTGTTATCCGACTCAGCGGCCTTGCGTTTGGCCCTGAGTAATCTTTCAATGTGTGAATCAACCGTTTTTTCTTCCGCCTTTTTCTTTTCTTCTTTTACAGGTTTTAATTCCGGCTTTGGTGCGGCCTCGGCCACATGCAAATCGCCCTCATACGTTTTAGCCGCCTCATATCGTCTGGACGAAACATCACTTTTACGCGTAAGCAACTGCTCATGTACTTTCTTGCGTGTCAGCCGCAGGCGTTCCACGGTCTGGTCCGTCTTGCGTTCGCCCCTCGGGTGGCGGACAAAACCAATAATCCGTCGAGCCATAGCCTTAAAGTCCAGAACAACCCTCCGGACTGCCACATCCAGCAAAAACAATCCCAGCCAGACAAGCATAAGCGGTTGCAAGAGGGGCATTTGCGTTTCAGGGAATTTCAGACCGGTATAATCGAAAAGATTCGCCTGATTTGGGTCCGAGCCTAAAATGCGTCCGCCGCTGATGTCACTAACTTCCGCCAGCAGCGGCGCATTATCAGACAGGTCGCGAAATTCAGGAGCAAATGGAATTGTCACGGCCGTCGTGGTGAAACTGACACCAGAGTCCTGTGCCGTCTTTTTATAACGAAGATTTACGACATAACTGCCCGAAGCAGCCGCCTGGAACCAGCCCTCGTATTGTCCCGGCCCTATTTGCGTAAGTTCAAGCGGATCGATTGACACATCCGGAGCTATAATCTGTCCGTCGATATCGACGAACTGCACAAACTTGCCTTCCGAATCAATGGCCTCGACGTTAATAGTGACCTTTCGTCCCTGAACATCGGCGAATACCTCGCAATCGGTTGACTGTGCCGGCCTGCCGACCCAGCGAACACTCTGCTCCCAAAACCTGTTGAAACCGCCCCACTGCAACCAGCCCGATGCCCATCGGCTGTCAACCGAACTCGTAAAAGCAATACATCGGCCCAGCCCGGATTGACAAGTTGCAAAAATCGGATCGGCCTGGTCGCTGACCAGAACAAGCTGGTTCAATCCACCTTTCGGCCCTGTCAGGACATAGCCATCCAAAACCGGCAGCTCGGACAAGCCCCTGACGATCTCGCTTAGGCCGGAGGCAATCTGCGGCGTAAACGTCTGCTCTATAATCATCGAGCGACGCACCACCTGTGCTTCCTTGACGAATATTTCAGGGATGCTCATCGGGTCGGTGACACGATAGAACCGACCCTGCGTGGCCTGTGAGATATCGAAAAGTAATTTGGTATCGGCCTGGGGACCGACGGCAACGGTCGAGACGGAAATATCGGCACCGGCAATACCGGAGACATGTTGTAGGCAAACATCCCGGTCGGAGGTCTGGCCGTCGGTCAGAAGAATCACATGTTTTACAGCGACATTCACATCACGCAGGGCATCGAAGGCCATCTCCATAGCCGGCCCCATAATTGTCCCTCCGCCGGCGCCTATGCCGCGTATCTTCCTGCTGATATCGTCCTTATCCTGTGCCGGTTCGAGCGGAACCAGCCACATACTTACAGCATCGAAGACCACCACACCAACCAGGTCGTGCCGACTAAGCAGGCGAATAGCAGCGGCGGCGGACACCTTGCACATCTCCACCTTTTCGCCGGTCATCGAGCCGCTGCGGTCGATTACCAAAACCAGCGCACCCTTGGGCAATTGCTCTTTCTGAGGCGGATCAAGATTGACTGGAAGAATTTCCTCTACAGGCGAACCAATCCATCCACCGGCGCCGAAGGCCTGCGGCCCACCCGTCATAATCAGACCGCCGCCGAGGTCGTTGACATAACGGCAGAGCATCTCCTGCTGTTGAAAGGTAAAGTTACTTGAATCGGTATTGACCAGAATGACAGCATCGGTATCCATTAGTTTAGCCAGGTTATCCGTGAAATCAGCGGCGATAGAATATTTCACCTCGATGTCGGAACTCTGCAAAGCACTTCGTAAAGCCCCGGAAGCAGAACCATCCGCATCCACAATGAGAATATGCCCCGGACCGGCAACGTAAGTTATTGCGCTGGCGCGATTGTTCTGAACAATCCTGTCAAATCCCGGCTCATCGGGTATAAAAACCGCCTCATATTCATGTATGCCGCGTGTACCGACCGGTATTGAAATAGTCTTGACATTTGTTCCAGGTTCCAGCTCCACATCAACAGCGATTTCCTGTGAGTCAGGGGCAAGGTCGACCGGTTCACCGTTAAGGTTCAGCAGCAATTTACCCGAAATTTTCGCTGTGCTGTTGAGAATAAATCGCAGCGAAATCGTCTGCCCGCTTCTGGCCCTCGCGGGAGCGGCCAAATGCTTGAAAACGACTTCGTTCTCATATTCATAGCGAAGCGGCAGCACATCAATTGGAATACCGTTGACGGCGGCAATACGAGCGGCCTCCTTCAGGTCGCCTGAAGTTTCATTGCCTTCGCTGACGAGCAATATTCTGACAGCCGTATCAGGAGGACAAATTGCCATAGCCATCTGAATGCCGTCCGACAATTTGCTTTGCTGACCGTCAAGAGTGGTATTCCGCCGATTAATATTGACGTCACTGCCGGGTAACCTGGAAATACCGGCGTCCTCGGCCACATCTACAACAGCCAACTGGTCATGAGGAGCCTTATGTGTCAGGGCTTTCGAAAGGTAATCGATGCTCGCCTGTTGAAGCTCGGCGGGGATGGACTGGCTTCGGTCCATTACAATAATTAATGTAAGACGCTGATTTTTCCTGGTAAGAATCGGGCGAGCCAGCAACGAAACAAGGATTAGAACAATCAGGCAGCGCAGTATAATCGAAAGCGTTCTTCGCAAAGGCCCCAGGGCAGTGAGACTTCGCCAACCCAGCCAGATAATCGGCACCAACAAGACCAAACCCACAAGCCACAAAGGCCGGCCAAAATAAAAACCGTAGGAATATATCATAGCCGCCTGGTCCAAATACAATGGTTAAATGTTTCGTGATGCACGATGCGGCCATCCGCATATTTTTCATTCAGTTTTAGACTCTTCGAGCCGGCCAAAATATTTCTTGATTGCATCTTCGTATTTTCGAGGAATTTCATTCTCACTGATAGCCTCGGCGGCGCCGTCACGAGCGGCCTGAATTACTTCCGAAAAATCACGCCTGGCCTCGCCCTTAACCTGTGAATCCTGGAAATACCAACTGGCAATAACAGGACCTTGCCCCTGCTTGCCCGTCACTTTCGTTCTTTTCGTATCACTCTGTTCAAGCTCGTCCGCAAGAGAATATGAGCCCGGAGACGTACCTATGCCTTCCCCGTGTCCGCCGCCGTAGCCATATCCATTTTGTCCAATCCCAAATCCGTCACCCATGCCCTGCCCGAGACCTGCAATAGCATTATTAATCTCGGCAAGGGTGAACTCGGTCATCATCAGTTGCTGGCTGAGAGATCCGAACTCATCCAGTTGATCCGTCAGGGCCGCCAAACCCTCGCCGGACAATCCACCTGATCCCGCTGAACAAGCTCCCATAGCGGCGCCGAGACCCGCGCACCTGCTTGCTGCCATCCGGGAGGCAGCCGCTTTTTTCATCAACTCTTCTATTTTGTCCGAAGCCAGCCCCTGCTGCTGAAGTGCCTGTCGCAGTTGCTCTTCATTTAATTTTGCAAGGTCTTTATCGAGGCCGAGCTTTTCAAGCTCTTTTTCCAATTCCTCATTGTTCTCTGCAAGCTCTTTAAGTTGTTCGCCCAGTTTTCGTAACTGTTCGGATATGTCTTTTTGCTGCTGCTCGCTCAATTTGCTTTCCGATAATTCCTTTTGAAGCTGATTCAATAAATTGGATGCCTGAGCGAAATCACCCTTTGCCATCGCCATCCGCAGTTGTTGTGACATAAGATCGGGAGAACCCTTCAACTGCTTGAGCATCTGCTGCATCATCTTCACTGATTCCATATTTGCATTGTTCTGCATATCCTTGACCTTCTCGGAAAGGTCACCGAGCTTGCGAATGGCCTCGCGCTTGACGTCCTGCGGTTTGGCTTCATTCGAAGCCTGATCCAAATCGCTCAGGGCATCGGCCAATTCCGAATCCTTTAACTGCCTGACAGCCAGCTTGACAGAATCGGCGGCTCGTTTGATATCCACCTTGGCCTGCTGAATCTGTTGGGCTTGTTCCTGTTGCTGCTGCTTTTTATGAAGAAATCCTAAAAGGTCCTTCTGAGGCAAGGACAATACCAAAACCCCAACTATTAACCACGTCCCAGCCGCATAAATCCAGTAACGTGAAGGCCTGACTGGAAAATGTCCCCGAATACTCAAGTCTCCGGTGGTCCGGCGAGATTCATTTCGAGCGGCATCGGCGAAAGGATCTTCGGACTCTGACAAAGCCAATGTCGTGCTGAAACGCTCGTGCAGCTTCAGTCGTTCATCGATAAGCAGCGACACCTGTAATCGGCTCGGTTGCCTGAGCAGCCAAAGTAAAAGAATATAAATAATAACAATCCCCCAAAAAGCCCATACTTGGGGGGAGCTTATAACATTAACAGCCAACAGACGTTCGGCCAGAATACTCAGAATCGCAATAATCCCGGCCGCAGTCAACACGCGGCCGGCATGTCTAAGGAGCAGATTTATACTGCATCGCAGCCATACATTTCGAATTTTCTTCTCAAGAGGTTCCAACATAAGAAATTACTACCTCGTTGTTCTGAATGAAATTATCCAAGGGCTAATTATTGTTCTAAAATTTAAGACGCAAAATCCGGCGAAAAGTTACATGATTTATGCTCGAATTTATAAAAACTTTACCATTTTCCAATACCTACGTTGACTATCAACACCTTATCATAACCGGCCCTGACAATCATACAAAGTATTTTCTTATACGTTCAGAGCTTGTTTGAGCAGTTTATCGTTCAACAATAAATGTAATATCCGAATCAGAACGTTTGCCTTGTTGTGATGGACCCCTTTCCTTACCCCCATTATCATTCAAATCCTCATCGACACTATAAACTACATAGCCTTTATCAAGTTTTTTATACTTAATTTCGGTACCATCGAACGGATCATCAGGGACAGCTTCAAGATATGCCGGAACAAGGTCTGTCAGCGTCTCCGGCAGCCTGCCTTCGGCGAGCCTGTATCGCTCAATCGCAAGGGCGACTCCGGCCGCACGAAGATGAGCAATATTTCTTAAATGAATATCTATAATCCGAGAAAATGACGACATTAAAATATGAGTCAACAGATGTATCTTAGATAACCTTTGAAATCTGTTCTTAATTCCCTCTGCGGCTTTATGGCTTTGATTTAGTGGAAGCTGGGCAGCCTCAATATAATCGTTAGTGAAATCAATGCAGGTTATTGCATCCAAATCAGCTAATCCAAGGGCCTTGTATAACTCGAGCACCGGAGCAGGCGGAATACCCGGGCCTGCAATTTCCGGTATAACCGTCCCTGACATCTGCATTAGACTCAGAATGTTACATCGTTGTCCTGCAAATGCACGGGACACAGACGAGAAATCTTCACTTTTGGCAATTACATTACTAAACTCCAGGAACTGTTCATCCGTAAATTCGGTCCTGTTCACAGCGCGTTCAAGAATACTTATACCAAGCCCCTGACATCCTCGGCGTGCAAGCTGCGATACATTCAGCGGTTCGTCTTTAAGTGAATTTGCAACACCTAACATTGATATAATCGAACGAGCGGCCAACTGCGGCTGGTTATTATCTGAATGTAACATTACCTCAAGACTTAACAGCCGTACACCTTTCCTGATCTCGCCGAGGTGGTCGAGTCGAACACCAGCTCCAAGACTTAAATCAATCGGATAACGGCTGTGTTCGAACGAAGCCGCTTCATGAAGAAGCTCAACAGCCTTTTTGTTATCGGACAGGTATTGGGCGATTAAAGTTTTGGTCTCATCGGTTAGAGGCTGCGTCCGAGGTGGTAATTTTTCTTTTCCCACTAACGGCAGGGATTCCATAACATCTTTGTCCCAATCCTGATAATATGAAAAGGCATCCATGATAATATATGCGGCGTTCTCCGCATCTTCCGGAATGCTGTACCACTTATCAAGCTCTTCAACTGTCACCGGATAGCCGGCGGCACGAATGGATTCGATCCTGGTTTTTAGCTTCGATTTAACGGAAAATCTGAATATGGCAAACGCAGCAATGCAGGCCAGAAACAGCATTATCAGAATATGAGAAAACTTTAGTCTTCGATGCCTGCGGGTTTCCGACTCATTTTTATTCATGATAGAATTTCCTCTCGATATATGTAATCATTTGTATTGATGAATATAATACTATAATCCCTTAAATATTGCCCCATAAAAATCTTTCATCTGACAAACAAATCCATATAATATGACGTACGACATAAGAATATGTTATTTTGGGGATGTCAAAATGAAAGAAAAACAGATGAACCGAATGATGTGTAAGAGAAGTTTATTTATTATTATCGTGATACTGATATCTCTGGCCCGGGCCGGCGAGGCAAAGGTAAGAAATGTAATCATCATGATCGGGGACGGGATGGGTTTCGAACAGGTCAAAGCCGCGTCGTTGTATGCGTATGGAGAAGACGCAAACCTGCCGTTCGAGGAATTTTATCGCGGCGAAGTCACGACACACTCTGCAAATTCATACAAGGAGGACCATTACACGGATTCTGCGGCCTCAGGCTCGGCAATGGCGACCGGACAAAAGTTCAATAACAAAATCATAAGTGAAATATCCAGAAAACCTGTCAAGACGATACTGGAGAGCCTGAAGGAAAAAGGCAAGGCGACGGGCCTTGTCACTACCGTGCCAATTACACATGCCACACCCGCATCATTCGGGGCTCATACAAGAAACCGGGATCGTTATAGTGACATCGCGAATGATTATCTTACGCAGAGCCGACCGAACATCCTTTTCGGAGCTTACTATAAAAACGGCAAAGGGATGACAGAAGTCAAAGCTGCAAAGGGAGGTTATGAGGTAGTCAAAACAAGAGAGGATATGATGCGTGCCGGCTGGACGGCAAGTATGAACCCTACGCAGGAAGTGTTCATTGCGGGTCTGTTTTGCCCGGATGGAATGCCGTGGGAATACGACTTTTATAATAAATCCAAACACCCGCTTTCCGACGAAATCAAATACGAAACGCCTACTTATGATACGATACCACATTTATCTGAGATGACCTCTGCGGCACTGATGATACTGAGTAACGATCCCGAAGGATTCTTCCTGATGGTCGAGGGCGGCAAAATCGACTGGGCCGGGCACGATAATATTATCGAGGACAACGTATACGAGACACTGGAATTTGCCAGGGCATTTCAGGTGGTTTACGACTGGGCAAAAACTCGAAATGACACCCTGCTAATAGTCACGGCGGACCACGAGTGCGGAGGATTGAGAGTAATGAAAGAGCGAAGAAAAGGACTTATGCCGGTAGTATTGTGGGGCTCGGACGAGCATACCGGGGTGAATGTGCCGATCTACGTAGTAGGCGAGGGCGCCGAAGAATTCACCGGTGTCATTGACAACACACAGATATATAAGATTACAATGGCGTTAGTTGAGAAATAGCGGGAGATTGTATTTCTCTTTATAAAATAGAATATTCTTATAACAACATATAGTCCCCATTAATCACCTGAATACGGCTTTTTCTAACTACTGCTCGTATATAATGAAGATGAAATAATAATGAAACAAACAAAATTAATCGATTTCGGTAAACGCAGCGGCTTGAAGGTTCATCCTGTTAGTATCGGTGCAATGAGACTACCAGAAAACGAGGAAAAAGCGGTTACTTTGTTGCGGCAGGCAATCGACACCGGGATGACTTATATCGATACCAGTAGAGGATATGCCGACAGTGAAATTAAAGTCGGCAAGGCACTTAAAGACGGCTATCGCAAAAAAGTTATCCTATCTACCAAGTGGTCTCCCTGGATTACGAAAATAGAACCGGATGATGATGCTTCAGCCGATTGCACCTACAAACGTATTATCGAATCTATGGAACGCATGGACACCGATTATCTGGATTTCTACCAGATTTGGAATATCGACAGCTTCGAGCATTACCAGCAGGCTGTTGCGAAAGGCGGAATGCTCGACGGCATCAGGCGAGCTAACGACGAAAGGCTCGTCGGACATACCGGCTTCACTACCCATGACAGCCCTAAAAATATTGCCCGCTATATCAAGGAAGCCGACTGGTGCGAGACGATTCTTTTTACATATAACATGCTAAACCAGCAATATGCTGAAACAATAGCAATGGCATACGAAAAAGGAATCGCCACAGTCGTAATGAATCCTATCGGAGGCGGAATGTTAGCCGAAGATTCACCGGTCATAAAATCCGCCGTCCACCGGGCATTAGATACTGAAGATGTCACTGAAATAGCCCATCGATACCTGGCCGGTAACGGTAATATCGATACGATTCTCTGCGGAATCAGTAAGCCTTCCGATATTATCACGACCCTTGAGAATTACCAAAAACCTTCGCTGACAAAAAAAGAGATTGAAAAACTCGAAAAAGCCATGCAGAAATTATCCTCGAAAGACATGGGCTTTTGTACCGCATGTAAATACTGCATGCCATGTCCGCAGGGTATTGACATTCCTTCTATGATGAAGGTCTCTTACCTTGCCAATATGCTCCAGGTCCCCCGCAAGGCCAAAGATATCTATAACTGGAACATAAACGAAGCCAATCCTGAAATATCCGCAGTTCCTTCCTCATGCATCGAGTGCGGCCAATGCGAACAAAAATGCACTCAACACCTCAAAATCATGCAGGAAATCAAACGCGTCACCGAGCAATTTGAGTAACAATGCCATTTGTATATGATATTATAATCACCATCTGTACTTGTGCGGGCCGAAATCGGCTTCATAGAACGGTGCGGCGAAAGTACCGGGC
>CAZKYP010000062.1:9223-17363 GCA_964556885.1 uncultured Pirellulales bacterium
CATGCAGGAAATCAAACGCGTCACCGAGCAATTCGAGTAGAAATTTTAATGTAACAATAATATTTAAAAGATCATTCATCTTTGGATCGATTTCCCTTGCCTTGACTAATATTCTTATCTATAATATTATTAGCTTACGCGGGATTTACATCTTAGATTAGGTTCAGAGTAAATTTCAACGGTGTCATTTGCCTTAGACATACAGGAAACAAAACATGATAAACAATAGCACCAAGACACTTTTTGCTATAGCCTTAATTCTATTTATATTTATTTCTGGATGTAAGAAGAATCAACTTAATAATCATGACAGTTCAACTCAAACAATAACAGATAATGGGCAAGACCGCGAAGTTCTATTTGCTTTAAAATTATGGGAACACTGGGCACTTGTGGTAGGTGCTGATTCCCCCATTTTTACATTGTATAATGACAAAAGTATCATCTACTATGATAAAGAAGAAAGAACATATAAGTACGTAAAATTGAGGGAAGAGGAATTCACTACATTAAGCCAAAACTTATGGGATCCCAATATTGCAACATTACAGGAATTTTATAACACCACCAACGTAACATGTCAAAACATGTATCATTTCTTTTTCCGACATATGGACAAAGAATATTTTATTTCCATATATGGTCACCCTATCGAAGAGATATATGGAAATGAACCTGCACCTGATGAAATAAAAAAGGTGTTTTCTCAAGTATTGAGTTTCAAACATAAAGATGCACTAAACTGGCTCCCCGCTAAAATTGAGGTAATATTATGGCCGGACGACCATACATCTAAAGACCTAAAGAAATGGCCGGATGATTGGCCGGATTTGCATGACCCAAACACTGTTCAAAGAGGAAAGCAGATATATAGTATTTATCTTGACTCTAAGCATTTTAATAAACTAAAAAAATTCATACAAAAAGCAAGATATGGTGTATTAATAAACGGCCAAAATAAAGCAATCTCATACCGCTTTCCAATACCAGGAGAGAATGTTTTCCATAAACTCACGACGAAAAATCCTTACTGACATTCATGGAATTTTTCGAAAACACTGCCAAGGCTAAAATCACTTCACCACCGATATTTGTGCGGGCCGAAATCGGCTTCATAGAACGGTGCGGCGAAAGTACCGGGTTTGACGAGGGCATCGACAGCCTCAAAATTCTCCTTTGTAAGATTCACATTCAGGGCCTTGATATTGTCCTCGTATTGCTCCATCGACCGGGGCCCGATGATAGGGCTGGTAATTCCGTCCTGAGACATGCACCATGCAAGTGAAAACTGCGATATAGTGCAGCCTTTCGCCTTCGCCAGAGGGAGCAATTTCTCCACGAGCCTGAGAACATCATCGGTCATGCGTCTCTGCATAATCGGATTGTCACGCTCATGGTCGAAACGAGTCCCTTTGGCCGGTTTGGTTCCCGGCTTGTACTTTCCCGTAAGCAGACCACTCGATAGAGGACTCCAGGGAATGATTCCGATACCATAAGTTTTTGCCATGGGAATAAGCTCTCGTTCGATCCTCCTGTCGAGGATGTTATAAGGAGGCTGCTCCGTCACGAAGCGATTCAGTCCCAGCTCTTTTGCTACCCATAAAGATTCAACAATCTGCCAGGCGGCGAATGTGCTCGCACCGATATATCGCACCTTGCCGACTCGGACGAGATCGTCGAGAGCGCGCAGCGTCTCATCTATCGGAATATCAGACTGCGGCCGGTGAATCTGGTACAGGTCTATATAATCGGTCTGCAAACGACGAAGACTCTGTTCACATTGCTCGATGATGTGCCTCCGCGTATTGCCCATTGCGTTTATATCATTATCGTCCATACGAGCGTGCACCTTGGTCGCCAAAACGACAATATCTCTTTTGCCGTTACGTTTGAGGGCCTGCCCGAGGACCTCTTCGCTTTTACCGCGGAAATAGACATTCGCCGTATCCAGAAAGTTAATTCCATCTTCAATCGCCCTGTCTATAATAGCGCAGCCGTCTTCGAGAGATGTCACTTTCCCGAACATCATACATCCAAGACATAATGGCGATACTTTAACTCCCGTCCTGCCAAGCTGACGATATTCCATCGTTTATCTCTCCAATAACCAGACAAATAAAATTTCTAAAAAAAGATTTTCATTATCACGACAGAAGATGGCTTACCACCCATATACGGCATTTTACAAAACAACGGCGGCGACTTACACACTAAAATAAAATTTACGGTTTGGCCAAACATGAAAAAAACGTTATAATATGGTCGTTTTAATAAGGAGAAATCAAAAATGAAATTTACGAAGATGCACGGCTTGGGCAATGATTATGTATACGTAAATTGCTTCGAAGAGAGGGTTGACGAGCCTGCAAGGCTGGCTCAAATCGTCAGCGACCGGCACAAAGGCATCGGCTCGGACGGCCTGATACTTATTTGCCCCTCAGATAAGGCGGATGTGCGGATGCGGATATTCAACGCCGACGGCTCAGAGGCCGAGATGTGCGGAAACGGAATTCGATGCGTGGCAAAATATACTTATGAACGCAAGCTGGCCCGTGCCGGCGACACTTTCCCTGTGCCGGGTCAACAGTCCTTTGACGCTTCGTTACGTATTGAAACGGGTAACGGAATTTTAATCGTCGGACTTGATATCGACGAATACGACAAGGTCCGAAGCGTCTGTGTGAATATGGGCCGGCCGATCCTGGCCCCAAAAGATATACCCGTAAACCTAAACGTCGATAAAGTAGTCGAACAACCAATCGAGGTTCTCGGTCAGGAATTGACGATGACATGTGTGTCCATGGGCAATCCTCACGCAGTGTTTTTCTGCGATAATGTGAACTTAATCGACCTTGTTAAGCTCGGACCTGAAATCGAAAACCACGACCTTTTCCCAAACAGAACTAATGTCCATTTCGTCGAGATTAACAATCCCAAAGAATTCACAATGCGAACGTGGGAACGGGGCAGCGGAATCACGATGGCCTGCGGAAGCGGCGCATGTGCAAGCAGCGTAGCCGCAGCGCTTACCGGCAGGCAGGAACGCGTATGCACAGGGCATTTACCGGGTGGCGAACTTGGTTTGAACTGGAGCAGGGAAGATGACTGTGTCTATATGACCGGGCCGGCAACCGAAGTATTCGAAGGTTTCTGGCCGTAAAAGTTTCTAAATACACAGCTTCGGCGAACGACAAAATTCCAGTGCAACACCACAGCCGCTTTTTCCAGGTGTGAATTCTTTTATAGCATCGGTTCTTAACACCCTGCCGAAAGCGGAAATCCTGCCGCCAAATTCGAGCAAACCTGGCGTCGGTGGTATTGACATATCCACCTTTAACAGGCTGCCCGGCTCAAAAGCATCAGCCTCGGTCTGGAAATATAAACCTCCCGGGCTTACATTAATCGTGCGGCCGGAATAAAAATGCTCAACCGATAAACCGATTTTGCTGCATGATAAGTTAAAATCCGCCCCTAATCGCGTAAACTTGCGCTTCTCGGATCCATCCATAATGCACTCCTTGCATGATTTTACCCAATCCATTATACTTGCATTATCACATAAAGTTAAATATAAGCAATATCCATTCCACGGACACGCAAAACAAATGCCCCATCTTAACATTCATAACTACTTATCTAAGCCAACCTTAAGAACAGATATTCATTACAGTCTTAAAATAAGTCCTTACGTCAAATGCCCATGTTGATTGACGGCAACATTGCATGAATCGTTTTTGGCCTAAAAATCCGAGTTCAGAAGCAATAATCCTTTTTATCTACTTATTTAATATAAAGTTACGGTTATTCCTGATTATACAGCTCCTTACAGCCGAAAAAAAGAACAGCCGTGTTGCTTTTTTGCAACACTCGGGCTTGACATTTATTTATTAAGAGTTTTATGATTGAGACCATGCAGGAACATTCACAAACAGAATCTGGTATGTCAAATGACGGTTTTGATCCCGGGCAACTTGGCTGGTCGATATTCAGGTCGCTGCCGGTGGGATTAGTGGCCTTCGACGAGAACCTGAAAATTATTGAGGCCAATCCATACGCTTCAAAGCTGATTAAATTAAGTGATTACATCGATAAATCCCTCGCCAAAGGCACAGATGAAAAAATATGGAAGGGCTGGACGGAACAAATCAAATCCGCCGTCACATCCGAAAAAACATCCATATTCAGTGACGTAAACTACACATCCGGCGGCAAATCAAAGCTGCTGCGAATAGTCTGCACTCCACTGAAAATAAACGACTCGGCCGCACAATCCGGCGGCACAATGCTGATAGAAGACACCACAGAAAGAATCAATATTCAAAATCAATTGGCCAACACCGAAAAGCTTGCCTCCATCGGTAAGCTCGCCTCCAAAGTCGCACATGAGCTGAATAATCCGCTGGATGGGATACTAAGATACATCAATTTAACCATCAGGATTATAGAACAGGAAAATCTTACAAAACCAAAGGAGTACCTGACTCAATGCCGCCAGGGTCTTATGAGAATGGTACAGATTGTCAGCGAATTGCTCGAGTTTTCCCGCAGCATGTATAGTCCGCTGGAATACGCCGCGATAGACCAGATTATCGAAGACGCCGTTAAAACAATCGGCTCAAAGGCCGAAACTTCGAAAGTAAAAATTCTGAGGAACTATACTTCCGGAATGCCTAAAATCAGAAGCGGCAGCCTTTTTCAGGTCTTCTGCAATCTCGCCAGGAATGCCCTCGATGCGATGCCGGGCGGCGGCGAACTGAGAATCACAACATCCCTGTCAGCAGACGATACAATTATAATCAAATTCCAGGATACCGGAACAGGTTTGCCGCCGGAAAACACCGAGGCTGTCTTTGAGCCGTTCTTTACTACAAAAGACAAAGGCAAAGGAACAGGATTGGGACTGGCGATATGCAAAGATATAATTGAAGGCTGCAACGGCCGGATAACCGCAGAAAACGCCCTGGAAGGCGGCAGCATTTTTACCGTGTATCTACCCGTAAAAACTAAATAAAAGAACTACAAAACTGGGTTGGGAAGCCATATGAAAAAGAACAATATCCTCGTTATAGACGACGACCAAATCATATTAGACTCACTTTGCGAGTTTTTGTCGCTCGAAGGATTCCAGACATGCGGCGTCGAGACATTCAAAGGCGCTATAGCCAGGTTGCAGGAAGAAAACTATTGCCTGGTCATAACGGATGTTAATCTTCCCGACGGCGACGGCCTGGAGCTATTGGACATTATCAGGACGAATCATCCACAAACAGTAGTCATCGTTATAACCGGCTACGGCACAATCGAAAGCGCGGTCAAATCTATCAAACGCGGGGCATACGATTACCTAACCAAGCCGATTATAGATGACGAGCTGAGACTGGCGGTACAACGAGCACTCAATCAGCAGTCGCTGATGAGCGAAAATGAAAGCCTTCGATTACAGCTCGCCAGAAAACATCGCCTGGAAAATATCATCAGTCAAAACTATAAAATGGCAAAGATATTCGACCTCATCGAGGCCGTTGCAGATACTACGACCACGATACTTATGGCCGGTCCTTCCGGCACGGGCAAAAGCATGCTGGCCCGCGCAATCCATTACCGTTCGAGCCGCCATAAGCAGCCTTTCGTCGAGGTAAGCTGTGGGGCCCTGCCCGAAACCCTGCTTGAAAGCGAGCTGTTCGGCCATGTCAAAGGGGCATTTACAGGCGCGGTTAGCAACAAGGAAGGCAAGTTCTTAGCCGCGGACAACGGTACGATTTTCCTCGATGAAATTGCCAACGCCTCACCCGCCCTTCAGGCTAAATTTCTGCGTGTGATTGAGGACAGACAATTCGAGCCGGTCGGCAGCAATAAAACAAAAACAGTCGACACCCGAATCATACTCGCTACAAATCGCAACCTGGAAGAGGATGTTCGACAGGGTAAATTCCGCGAGGATTTATATTACCGGATAAACGTTTTGACAATAGATCTTCCGCCTTTGTATGAAAGAGTTGGTGACGTCCGGCTGCTGGCGGAACATTTCCTGCAGATATACTCTTCACAGCATAAAAAAGACAAGCTCGGCATTACCGATGAAGCAATGCAATACATGGAGCGATATCCCTGGCCGGGCAATGTCCGTGAGCTTGAAAATGTGATCGAACGAGCGGCCCTGCTGAGCAAAAGCAAATTCATCAGACCCGAGGACCTGCCGGATACGGTTAAACAGGAACAAAACAAACAGGAAAAAAAATACAAATCGATGAACCTAAAAGACGCCCTGGCCGGACCGGAGAAGGATATTATCCGTCAGGCACTCGAAACCAATCAGTGGAACCGCCAGGAAACAGCAAAGGCGCTCGATATAAACCGCACAACCCTGTTTAAGAAGATGAAGCAATATGGCCTCTACGCCGAGGCCGAAAGACTCGGCCTGACCTAACCAGCCGATTACCGATTATTTACAATTTCACCGGGATTTGTTAAGAGTCCGGCCGAATTTTTTCTATCTCAACATGTTTACGAGCGATAAAATCACCTATATTGAACCAAAAAGGCAGTCTTTCCGCTAAAAAGTGGCCCCTGCTTTTTTGCGGAGGGAGGGGAGAAGGAAGAGAAAAGCAGGGGCAAAAAATGAAAAAGCTACAATTATTATATCACAACCCCTGTTAATGTCAAGAACAAATTCAGCCAATTACCCCGGAAAATCCCATTTTATCACACAAAAACCAACTATTTTTCTCAATTTAACCCGGATATGCCCTAAAACTAACAGATTCAATCGAAATTACCCATTTTATCGAAAATTTCTTTTATACTTATAAATAACTATCAATAGAAATGTTCTGTTTACCTTCTCCCAGTAAGCAATAGTGAATACTCATTTATCAATAAAAAATGCCCGGGACTGGATAAAAACTATATGGTGAGCTATGTCGAACCACAGCATGAGATTACTCTCACTAGCCCCCCAAGCTTGCGAAACAAAAAGCAAAATAAGCTGTTCACGCTAACTAAAAATCTTATCTAATGGATGACTCGAAGTTTGTCAGGAAAAAAGCTGGTAGGAGAGAATAAAAATATTGAGGGCCTTTTATCCCTTAAATATCGCATTAAATTTGTATCAATTCTCTCAAGAATTCGTTGAGCGGAAGCCTACGATGGCCCGCCCCGATGCCGTTAGGACGGTCTGGATTATTAAAGTAAGTCGTCGGTCGCGACCATGAACCACTCTGCTTCTTACTACCCACGAGCAATTTCGCACGATGCTCACCATTACGATATTCTCTACTATATTCTATGTCCGTTCGCCAACATTCCCCACGAGCATGATTTGGACAAGGTGCTTCATAATCATCCGCCACATAGGGACCAATGTTCTCATGCAGTGGTCGATAAATATCTCCAAGCCTGTGCACATGAGCCGACTTAGCATTTATTATTCCACCTGGTATGTTGTTACTACAGAGGTCATAAAATGAATCAAAAGCGTTAGAGACTTTCATAAAATAGACAAGGAAGTTTCTTCTTTCATTTTGCACACAATTTATGCTTGTAAAACCTGCAATATATTTTCGTTCCCATTCCTGTGTACTCAATAAACTACGCATGTAGTGCTTGCACGTACAAAGTGTTATCCGCCCCCCTTGAAAATTTGGACCAGTTCCAGTTTGAACAAATTGCCCATCTCTATATGCTATAGTCGTTATAACATAAAAATAAACATCTGAATTTGAATACTCTCTCCAATCGTCGACTGGAAGATTTGGAACTGGAATACATATATCCGAACCCGATGAAGGATAACCATTTCCACTATTTGGACATTTTAAATGTTTCTTCGTTGAGCATTTAGTTTTGCAACTCATAATTGATCCCCCGATTGACTTGACAAAAAAATTGACTTTATCGATATTTCGACCAATCCCAAACCAGACTTAACTTTCACAGGAAAATTTATTTGGCAACGCCAATGAAGTCAGATTCAGAGATCGATATCACCCATTTGTCAGTTAATCATCTGATTGTAACCGTGTGGCAGCCTCATCTCGATGTTTTTTATCGGGATGGGGATGGTTTTCTCTTAGTTTAATTCAGTCTCTTGAAATACTGAGGCGGCGAAGTTTTTTGGGATTGCCGCTGATTAACGCCTCCT
>CAZKYP010000063.1:0-17260 GCA_964556885.1 uncultured Pirellulales bacterium
TCCGGCTTCTCAGTGCGAGTTTCACAATACGCATCACTACCCCCCCAATTCTGACAATAGCACATTTGGTTATATGTCCCTTGATTGTGTGGTGTGTCAACACCTTCTTCACCACAGTTCACAGTACACGATGAGTAATCAAACCATATCTGCTTCCAACAACCACCTATTGAAATAGCTTGAAATGAAATTGTGAACAGAAAAAGCAAGCCAATCAGGATAACGAGCAACACTTTCGTTTTCATATTATTTCCTTTCTTATTACGTGGTTTTCCTTGAGCTAATATCTCAAAGATTGTCCTCCCTGCACATTGATATGAACTCCCTACCAATCATCCAATAACACAATCATAGAATTCTCACCTCCTTTCTATATGACGGACGAAATTGGTTTTTAATGTAAAAAATCTTTGTTTTTTATCGATTTTGTTGACTTTTGCCAATTTTTGTAAAATTATGTCCAAGTTTGGAGCTTTTTCTTCCCATGCGGCTTTTACATGGCCGTCGGTTATTAAGGCCGTGGCAGGAGTTGTTACGAACCATTCCTTTGTTTCGGGCAAGCGGCCGAGTGTACAGGGGGAATTTTCGCTCACCGGGCTTCGTCGCGGTGTAGCCGAACTTCGCCCTGGCAAAGCCGGACCACTCCCATACGGCGGAACAGCGATCAGGGCGATTCGCATAAAATCTTCATTACCTTCAAAATCGCGGGCCATTTGTTCATACATCGGGATGGCACGGCCGCAGTCGGGGCAATCGTAATCCCGATGTACATCGGGATAACAGGACAAGCCATGTTCCTTTTATCAACGTCTCCGCAATATCTACATGCTCCAGTATCGGCAGCTCTTTACCGACCCAGGTTTCCGGTTCCAATACTTCGTAACGAGAGGTTACTTTTGCTGGCTTATTGATCGCTAAAATTGGTGTAGTTACACCAAGAATTGTAAGACCTAAGCAGGCTGTAACTGCGAATCGTGGCATTGACGGCAGCGGCCTGATGAAGTCCAGTAAAGAAGTCAATAGATCCTTCGACTCCGCTGCGCTCCGCTCAGGATGACAACGGGGCCTAAGAAACGATAAAGCAACCACCGAAGGCAAATCGATTACAAAAAGCGTTATCCAGGGATTGATGTGTACCGAACCGAAATCCCGATCCCGATGTACATCGGGACCATATAGCCAAAGCAAGCTCGAATTCAACCGTCAGGATAAGCAGCGGCCGGTACGAGAATATATTGTTACCTGTGCCCCAGGTATTGGCTACCGGCTTGGTTTAGTCTTTATGTTGGTAGCTGCTCCCTGCGTGGCTGCAGAAATATTAGGGTGAGATATGCAATGCCGCTAAAGAGCATTATTACTAATGCCCGAATCAAGGTCATGTAGCTTATTGTCTCTGCGCTGGAAGAGCTAAAGCAGCCGCAGCTTATATCAAGACCCATATACAAGGCCCAGCCAAGTACAACGCTGAACATTGCACCTAATCCGATACTGACAAGTAATGCGCCGCTAATGAAAATCCCTCCGACCAGGCATATACCAACCAACAGTTCGGCCCATGGCAATGTCATTGCGGCCAGCATACCAAGCTTCGGCCCGACAATTTCATAGTTATACACATCATGCAGAAAATCATAAGGCTGGCGTATCTTCGGAAGGCTGCTGTATATGAACATACAGCCCAGCCCCAATCGCACAATCACCGAAAACCCGGACAGAATCTTTTTCCACACCTTCGATTTAATTCTCATGATTGCTCCTGTTTTATCTTACCATTCTTGGCCGCCCATTCGACCCAACCACCCTTGAATATTGAAACATCACTATAGCCATCCTCGATAAGTTTGAACGCCACAATCTCGGCATACTTACAGCCGGCGCTTTGGCAATACAGCACGACATGAGCATCTTTATCAATATCAGCGGTTGCTTTTTGGCGTTCCTCATCAGAGGAATTCACCGGAACACTGATTGCCCCTTTTAGGTGTCCGGACTTATAGTCGCGAGCTAATCTGGCATCGATAAACACTGTATGGTTACCAAGCAATTTATGAACCTTTCTTTCAGTTATCTTCGGTATGAAATTCCCCGCATGTGCCTGCTGAATCGCGTCCGTTGCACTTGCATTGGCCAGTAATCCTTCGTCATTAGTAAAATGATATAGCATCCCGATAATTAAAGCTGCAACAGCAAATGCTCCTGCTTGCGCGATAGATAAACCCATTAATTTAATACGGGAATCGAGCAATTTTTTCGGAACCAGACGTTTCGTCCAATGCAGAGCAAGAATGATAGCAATCACAACCATTGAATAAACAATAAATCGCCTTCGTGCAGGAGCAATGACCGAAGCAAAGTCAATAGGTTCTGCCGAAACAATGAGGCCATTTCCGTCCCATCGCGGAGCCAATTCACTAAAAGGTACCAACCTGACCGGATTAGGCGGATCGAACAATATTGCCTTACTGTCTTTTGTCCCTAAAAATAATTCATAGTGATCATACTGTTGATTTTCCATGCGGGATTTAACATGCAGTACGATTGGGTATTCTACTCGAGAAAGTTCTACGCTGGTTAATTTACTTGCTGGTAAAGAATAAAGCCCATATTTTTCAGCCACCTTTTCCAATTGTGCCATGGAGCTACCTTTGTGAGAACTGACATATTCTTTCTCAAACAACTCAACAAAATTGATTTTCCGATTGGCCAGTCTTACTATGGTATAAAGACAATATAATCCACAATAAGGACCACTCGATGATTTAAGGACGGTAATGGAAGAGTTTGATTTTGTTTCTTTATTCTCGTTCTTCTCTGATGCCAACGAACTATTCGCTAAGATTGCCGTTGCACAAATCAAAAACAAAAAAATACAGATTTTGTCAACAAAAAAATTACTACACCGCATCCTTGCTTCTCCTTCATAGACTTATCCCTATGTTTTAATTCGTCCAAATATCTGCCATCCAACAATTCCAATAACAAGCAGTCCAATTGGAACCAAAACAATTAACGAATATGAATGAGATTCCGAAAGAATATCTGTTTGAGGTTCTGTAACTTCTGTTGGTTCGTCTACAATCGAATTTGGTTCATCAAAAACTAATTCATTTTCAATCGATCTCAATCCAGAAGGCACGGCTCCTTCTTTCATGATTTGCTCGGCTGTTTTATCAAGTTGCTCAATGATAAGTTCGTCAATATCTGCTTTTAACTTATTACCATCCCATATGTAAACCAAATCATTGTCTCTATCCTTAACAATTGTATCAATTCTCATTTTTGGTACAAACGAATTGAGTTTGTTATGATCTGGATTGAAAACTATATCAATAACTTTTACACTAACAGTACGTTTTCGCCAGATAGTTCCATCTTTCCAATGTTCCCAATACGCAGTGTAAGATGTGGGAACACATATATTGCCATATTGTTGAAATTGTACATCTTTTAAAGTAAATTTCCGACTTTCATTCTCAGGTAAGTTATAAAAAGCCCCTGGTGACTTCGGGCCAAGCACAATTGTTGCCTGAGAGATGTTGTAGCCGTGATTGGGATTCAACCAAATGGTATAAGCTGCAGTAGAACTATTCGCATCGATGACATAACACGGTTCTGAGTTAATCGCTTCTAACTTGTCTCGAACGGACATTTTTGTACATTTCCGTAAAACAGTATCAATTCGTTCTGCGGTATGGAATCTAATACCAAAAAGCGGTGAGCCCGGCCATGTATCCTGAAGAAAGGCTTCAGATATATTTTGTTTTCTTAAATTAGCCCTCGCTCCATCAGTACCATAATCATAGTACTGCATATACCGTTTGCCATCCCACATTTGAAAATGCCGATAGTCCATTTCATCCAATGACACGTTCACATCATTCACAATTTTATAATTAAAATTTATACAACCGAAACACTTTTGCCCACCCAAACGCACTTCAGACGGTTCGATGCGATCCACATCAATTTCGTCATCTTGGTATCCTTTTATCTGATGTAAAAATTTAACAATCACAGATGAGTTCATTCTATCCTGGTTTTGAGAATATTTGTTTAATAAATCAAAGGCAACGAGTTCTTCAGCCCACGCGATATTTAATATAGTCATTAACAAAATACTAATGGAAACAATCTTCAATGTGCACATTGGCGTTCGCTCCACATAAATCCCCGTGATTCGAACATATATTATGTTTGAATCACGGGGGTACAATAAACATTTTAAAACGACTGACAGCGTTTCTGTGTAGTATTCCTTGGATTACAAGTTGATGCTTGACAACCCGGTATCAATGTAGATTGACTGCAAACCTTACCATCCGGATTTGTAGCATCAAACGCATAGTAGCAACCGTCATAATCACCCGAACAACCCGAACAGTCCCAGTCTTCATTACCACACCTTTTACAAGTACCACTACCAAATGTTTCATTCATCTCTTTAGCATTCGTTTTCTCTGGGCTTGCGGTACAAAAAACCGTTACAATCCCTATAAAAAAACTTAGACCTAATACAACCAACTTATTCTTTAACACGTCCATAAATTCTCTCCTTAACAAACATCCATATTTGAACTTCAAAGTTCTAATCTCTCCATTCATCGAATTTTGTTCCCTTATTTAAACCAGGTGGAATCACCTCCTTTCTATAGACGAGCGAAATGTGGTTTTTAATGTATAAAATCTTTGTTTTTCCAAAATATTTACAAATTTTCTTCAAATAAGACGCAGTTAAAAGCAATATTCCCAATGCCTTCAGCAGCAAATTACCCGCCGACTTCACAAGAGAATCCTTTCCCTGAAAAAGCCTTTTATCTCGCTAAAGGTTGTCAATCCGTAGTCTTTTACTCGCCTATATAGCTTTTTCAACTCTATTTAAGTAGGAATTAGACACCTGTTGATTTTTTGTCAAACTTTTTCGTGATTTTTCTTCATTAGTGACAGCCCTATGTCACACCTGCCTGAAAAAAATACAAAACTGCCCCCGCCGCCCCTCGATTTCCATCCTCAGACAAGAAACACGATCCTGTTTATAATTTGCAATAGCAGGAATAATTTTTGTGAATTCCTACATCAAACCCACGCTACCCTTTCCGACCGGCAGGTTAAACAACATCTCATTTTTGAGTATAAAAACGGCGTTTTACATAACATGCACATATTGTTAGCCCAGCTAATAATACCATGTCTCGATAAAAAACTTGCAGGACGGGTCTTATAAAGTGTATAATATAATTTGATTATTTGTCATAACCAATAGGGAAAAAGGAGTTTAGAGTATGTAATCGATCCGTTACGGATCTATGGTATTTTTATATACTTATCCCTTGAATACAATCGAGTATACCTAAAAACATCATACAACGGAGGAGAAAATGAGAAAAATAAAAATCCATCTACTCGCAGTTCTAATATCGCTGCAACTATGCGGCATTTTATTAGCCCAGCCGACCGCTTTTACCCATGCAGTTTCTTCACTTGAATACATAGAACCGGTTATACCTGAGCCTATCGATCTGGAGGCAGTATTAGCCGAAGATATCGAACGCGAACAAAACAGTGGACCGTATTCATTTGCTGTCAGCAGGCAAATCAGCATCACACCGCAGACCGGGGGACTATGGGAAGAAATAGATAATGAAACCCTGCTCTGGCGACTGCCGATAGCCTCGCCGGATGCTGTTTCTTTAAGCCTCGGTTTTTCCCGTTACTTCATGCCGCCGGGCGGCAGGATGTATATATATTCCACGGACGAAAGCCAGGTCATCGGTCCGTTTACCGAAGACGACAATAAAGAACACGGCCAGTTGTGGACTCCGATTGTCCCGTCCGATGCAATCATCGTTGAACTGACGATTCCGGCCGCACAGGTGCCTGACCTGGAGCTTGAACTTACGACAATTAACCACGGCTATCGCGATTTAAATTCGATATCATACTTTGGTGTTGGAGATTCGCAGTGGTGTCATCATAACGTCGCCTGCAGTGAAGGCAAGCCCTGGCGAAACCAGATTCGTTCCGTTGCATTATATCAAACGACCTACAAAGGCAGGTCATATCTGTGTACCGGTTCACTTGTCAACAACACAGCCGAGGACGACAGGCCTTACTTCCTGACATCTTTTAGTTGTTTTGATGCAAATCAAAATCGCATTCCGGATGACCGCCGCAGAGCCGCTGAATCAATGATTGTATATTGGAATTTTCAGTCTCCCACCTGCAACAGCTACACGGTTGCTTTGAACCAGAGCCAGTCCGGTGCAACATACGTTGCCGGTTACTGGAAATCCGACTTCGTGCTGGTGGAACTGAACGAAAAACCATCTTCGGCTTTTAATGTGTACTACGCCGGGTGGGACCGCAGTGATTCGGCTCCATTAAGCGGCGTCGCTATTCATCATCCTAACGGGGATATCAAAAAGATAAATGTAGAAAATAATCCTCTAAGCACAGTAACACTTACAAAAGCAAACTCCAATTTTAATTACGGCCCATTTTTTATGGTGGATGCATGGGATATCGGCGCTATGGCGGAAGGCTCTACCGGCGGCCCTCTCTTCAATTCGGATAAAAGGATAGTCGGCCAGTTCAAATCGGGCAACTCAACGTGTGACACTCCGGGACCGGATTATTTCGGGCCGTTCTACAGATCATGGTCCGAAGGAAGAACTCGATACAAATGTCTGAAAAACTGGCTTGATCCGCTCAACACCGATGCGATATTCCTGAACGGTAAGAATCCCACTGATTCGGTATACCAAAACATACTCATCGGAACCGGAACTTTAAACTTGGATTTTCCGATGTACACATGGTACCATGACAGCAGGACACAGGTAATTTATCTATCCTCAGAGATTAAAAGAAGCGGCATTATCACAGGATTGGCACTATATGTCACTAAATTACCCGGTCAGAAGCTGAATAACTGGACAATCCGCATGAAGCACACAGACTTGTCGTCTCATCTGGAAGAATATATGTATACTACCGGCTGGATAGAAGTATTCAACAATGACGTCGATATTCTCGAAGGTGGCTGGCAATGGTTCGATTTCCAATTACCATTCGTTTATAACGGGAAAGATAATTTAATGGTGGACTTCAGCCATAATAATAATAGTTACACCAAAGCCGGAACTTGCAGAGCGACACAAAAAGCAACAACACGTACTTTATATGCGTACTCAGACAGCAGGAACGGTGATCCTCTGAATTGGGAAGGGCCTAACGCCCCAAATTTATCATCTACCGATAAAGTACCGAATCTTTTATTAAAATTCTGCGGCCAGAAAAACGAATAATCAATCAAAACAACTATCACAGACACTACGAACAAGTGTAGCTCACCCTGCATTAATACTGGAAACAACGCCGCAGTGCCGACCGACATCGACACCGATTTAGAAGGAAATTCCCGCATCAACAATGGAGTCGTTGATATGGGAGCATACGAATATTAGTCAAATCATAACAAGAGTACATGAGCACAAGTGCACAAGAGCATAAGAGCACAAGACTTGTGTTCTTGTGACTTATGACTTGTGCACTTATTTTTTCATTTCATCGCTAATACACCTCAACAAGTGTTTGACTATAAGGCTTTCGGTCTGTAGAATGCGGATTTGGTCAAAAAGATGGATCTCCACAGGATGCCTGCCGTCAGGCATGCCCAGGGTAATATGGCAGAATTTATGGAAGATAGAGAAAAAACAGGCCAGACCGTTCAACTATCAGGGAGCATCAATGCCAAATCACACGCCTCCGCCAATCTAACGGTGGTCCGTTCCATGCCGGAATCACTGGCCGCCGAGGCGTCGGTTTTGGGCTCGATGCTGCTCGATCCAGAACGTATTGGAGAGGTCATCGAGATTGTCAGCCAGGAATGTTTCTATCGGGTAGAACACCGGTACATGTTCGATGCCATCGTCAGCCTCTATGAAAAAAATAAAAGCCATGGGTTAGACGCAGTCCTGCTTCGCGATGAGCTGGAAAAACGCAAACAGCTCGAAGAAGTGGGCGGCGTTGAGTATATAGGAAAGATCCTTGATTCAGTGCCTTCATCGGCAAACGCCATATACTATGCTGAAATCATCAAAGACAAAATGCTGATGCGGCAGCTCATCCAGATTGCAACTGAAATTCTAAACGATGCATACAACGAATCCGGCGAACCGGAAGAAAAACTTGACGAGGCCGAACAAAAGATATTCGCCATCGCCGACCAGAAGATAACCAGCAACGCGGTGGGCCTCAAAGACCTTGTCACACGGGCCTATGAGCTTATTGAAAAACGCGAAGGCGCCTATGTCACCGGACTGCCGACGGGCTATTACGAGCTTGACGATTTGACCTGCGGCCTGCAGAACGGCGAGATGATTGTCATCGCCGGAAGGCCGAGTATGGGCAAAACCTCACTGGCTTTAAACATCGCCGAGCATATCGGGCTTACCGAGAAGATTCCGGTCGCAATATTCTCTTTGGAAATGGGCCGACAGCAACTGGCCGAAAGATTCCTGTGCAGCGTCAGCGACATCGACGCCCAGCTTGTCCGAAAAGGAATGCTCAGCACCGAGCACTACCGCAAGCTCGTCGAGGCCTGCGGGACATTTTCGGAGGTCCCGATTTTTATCGACGACACAGCGGGTCTTACACCGCTCGAACTGCGAGCCAAGGCCAGAAGGCTCAAGAGCAGATATAAAATACGATGCGTCATCGTCGACTATTTGCAGTTAATGCACATGGGCACCAAGAGCATCGAATCCCGACAGCAGGAAATCACTGCAATCTCAAGATATATCAAAGCCCTGGCCAGGGAGCTGAATGTCCCTGTCATGGTTCTTAGCCAGTTGAACCGGTCCTCGGAAGGCAGAGAAGGACACAAGCCAAGGATGAGCGATTTGCGGGAAAGCGGCAGTATCGAGCAGGACGCCGATGTGGTAATGCTGCTGCACCGAGAAGATTATTATCATAAGAACGAAGACGGTTACGAACCGAACAATACGGCGGAAGTGATAATAGCGAAACAGAGAAACGGGCCGACCGGAACCGTGAAACTCGTATTCAGAGAGAAAGTCACGCGATTCGAAAATGCTTCCCGCATTGAGCAGGAAGCGGCGCCGTTTTAGGATTCCCGACGTACATCGGGACTGGTTAAATGGTTAAATGGTTATTAGTGATTGGTGAATATCGAATATCGAATATTGAACACCGAATTTCGATCCCGAATACTTCGGGACATAATTCGTTATTCATTATTCTTGTGATATGTGCTCTTGCGACTTGTGCTCTTGCCCAGGACATAACCACTCAAACAACAGATACCACGAAAACAAGCAACAGAAGTACCATCCGGTCAATTCAGTTTGTGAACAACGAGTCGTTCAAAAACAAGGTGCTGAAGAAAAAGCTGGATTTCGAGGTCGGCGGCTTTCTCGATCCCGTTCTGGCCGAGTCCGGCAGAAGAATCCTGTCCGAATTTTATTACCAGAAGGGCTTTGCCGACGTCCAGGTGACATTGGACAAAGCAAAATTGTCCGAAGGCGATATCATTTATACATTCGAGGAAGGACCAAGATACCATATCAAATCGGTGACTTTCAAAGGTAACAAGGTTTTATCAACCGGCCAGCTCAGAGACGCCATAAAAACAAAGAACAGAAAATGGGTGTTTTGGTCAGTGTACTACACCGAGGAGAAATTAGCCGCAGACGTGGAGAACCTGCGAACAATCTATTATCAGGAAGGTTTTCTGGACAACAATATAAAGGTCTCCGGCAGAACCAACATAACCTTTGAAATAAACGAAGGCCCCCGTTACAGGGTAAAAGACATTATCATCACAGGCAACGAATACTTCGACAGCGAGAAACTGCTTTCGGGGCTGAAACTAAAGCCCGGCGGCATCTACTACATGCAGTTAGCCGATGCTCATGTTAAACAGATACTAAAGATGTACGGCGAAAACGGATTCGTTGACGCCCAGGTAAGCAAACACGCACGGTTTATTTCCGAACCAAACATGGTCGACGTTGAATTCAAGGTTACGGAAGGCAGGCAGTTCAGAATCGGCCGGATTGAAATAACCGGAAACGAACAGACACAGGACAAAGTCATTAGGCGCGTGCTGGACGAGTACGACTTTACGCCGGGCCGGTTATACAATGCCAATTTAGCACCGGTACAGGGCAACGGGCAACTGGAGAAGGACGTGCAAATGATGACCATGGCCGACGAGGTAATCATAAAGCCAACCACAACCAGCGGCCCGATAGACGACAAGCTGGACGTGCAGGTCGATATAAAAGAAGGCCTGACCGGCTTATGGAGCCCCGGAATTGCGGTAGGCAGCGACAGCGGCGTTGTCGGTCAGTTAATCTTTGAACAACGAAATTTCGACATCACTGACTGGCCCGACAGTCTCGGGGACTTCATCACAATGCAGTCCTTCAAAGGCGCAGGTCAAAGCTTACAAGTAAGGCTCGAGCCGGGAACAGAGGTCAGCTCATACTCGGTTGCATTCAACGAACCATATTTCAGAGACAAACCAACATCCCTTAGTATTACAGGCTCAAGCTACGAAAGGTGGAGGGAAAGCTACAACGAAAACTGGACACAGGGATTCATGGGATTTGAAAAACGATATAAGGACCACTGGACAAGGTCCATCGGCTTTAGAATCAAGAATGTCGATGTCAGTGATATCGACCTTTATGCACCCCAGGAAATCTACGACGTCGAAGGCAACAACACGCTGTACGGTGTCCGCTTCGGTATCGGAAAGGACATGAGGGACAACAGATTCACCCCGAGCAGCGGTTACCAATTCGAGGTAGAATACGAGCAATTCCTCGGCGATCACACCTTCGGGGTATTGCAGGGAACCTGGTTAGGGTATAAAACGGTCTATCAGGACTTGCTCGAACGGAAAACCGTTCTGGCCTGCAAGCTGTTAGGAGCGACGACATCGTCCGAGGCACCGGTCTTCGAGAAATTCTATGCCGGTGGCACCGGTCTCTACGGTATCAGCGGCTTTGACTTTCGCGGAGTAAGCACCCGAGGTTTGCAGACAAATGTCTGGCCGTTCCGAACGCCGAGGCGGATAGACCCGATAGGCAGCGACTGGATATTCCTGGCCGACGCAGAGGTGACCATTCCACTGGTAGGTGAGAATCTCAGCGGACTGCTCTTCATCGACAGCGGCACTATAGATTCGGGAAGATACAGAGCTTCGCTGGGAACAGGAATACAAATTGCCATTCCTCGTCTGTTAGGTACAACTATACCTATGAGATTCGAAATTGCCTGGCCGTTCTCCAAAGACGACAGCGACGAAACAAGGGCCTTCAGTTTCACTATGGGAGGACTGTTTTAAGTTGATTATTAACCGCTGAAAGCTGATAATTAGCTACTCAAACTGATCGGTTTATTGTATCGATACCGCACGGGCGGGCTCCTGGTATACAGGGATTAAATTTTGTCGAGAACCGGATTCCTTTTTTCGGGAATAATCAATCAGAATGAAATAACAGAAAGGATTACTTATGAAAACTAAAACGTTGGTTTTAAGCTGTTTTATCGGCGTCGTAATTTTATTCATCGGCCGTGAATACAGCTCCGCCCAGTCGGAGCCGGGCATTCCCGTATCGAAAATCGGCATCGTGAATATAAGAAAAGTCTTTTTCGACTGCAAGGCAAAGGCCGAGTTCGTAGTCGATGCCATGGCCGAACAGAAAAAAATAACCGCTGATATAGAAAAACTCAGGACGGACGCCAAGGTACTGGAAGCGGGACTTCAAGCATTAAAACCCGGCTCGCCCGATTATATGACGCAACTAAAAGAAATGTGGACAAAAAGAGGCGATGCCGAATCCCTGCAGCAGTACAACAGCCAGCAAAGAGAGATAAAAGAACGTCAACTAACCGAAGATATCTACCGGGAGATACTGCGGATAACAAAAGAAATAGCCAAAGAAAAAGGCCTGTATATGGTGCTCGAAAGAACCGAACCGGAATTCCCCATCTCCAGTACTGAAGAATTCGTGACGATGCTTAATACACATAAGGTGTTAACCTGCGACGGGTGCCTGGACATTACGGACGAGGTAACGGCCCGTCTGGATGCAGAAAACACGAAAACCGGCCAGGCAGCACCGAATCCTACAAATTAAAAATTTGATTTCGAATGAAATTAACCGTTGCACAATTAGCTGAACATCTGGGCGCCGAGCTTGCCGGTAACAATGATACCGGCAGGCAGATAACCGCCGTCGGCCCGGTCGATGCGGCCGGTGAGGATGCGGTAACCTTCGTAGCCGACGACAGGCACAAAGCCGCACTTAATAATTCACGTGCCGGCGCCGTCATTGTTTCAAAACCTTTGGAAGATATAGACAAACCGCAGTTAGTAGTCGGTAACGTCAATGCGGCACTGATAGAAACCATGAAACTGTTTGCCCCGGTGCTAAAATCTCCAACCAAAGGTATTGACCCAACCGCCAAAGTCGCACCGAATGCCAGGATAGCCGAAGATGCTTCAATCGGGGCCTGTGTGGTGATTGAGGACGGTGTTGAAATCGGGCAAAACTGCATAATCGGCAGCGGATGCAAAATCGGCCAAAATTCAAAAATCGGAAACAACTGCCGGCTCGACAGCAATGTCGTGATTTATCACAACTGCCGGCTCGGCAGCAATGTAATCATTCAGGCAAACAGCACCATCGGCTCGACGGGCTTCGGGTATTCATTTATAGACGGCTCTCACAGGCTTATCCCGCACAACGGCGGAGTAGTGATCGAGGATTTCGTCGAGATAGGGGCCAACTGCTGTGTTGACAGGGCCAAATTCGGCGACACAATAATAGGCGCAGGAACAAAGATAGATAATCTCGTGCAAATCGCACATAATGTAGTAATCGGCAAATGCTGCCTGATCGCAGCCCTAACAGGCATATCCGGCAGTTGCAGGCTCGGCGACGGTGTCGTTCTGGCCGGACAGGTCGGCCTGGCCGATAATATAGAGATTGGACCGGGTACTATGGTCGGGGCCCAGGCGGGTGTTATGAGCAGTGTCCCCGGCGGGCAGAAATTGGCATGGACGCCCGCAATCGAAAAAGGTAAAGCGATACGTGTAGTCAGCACGGCATTGCGTCTACCGGAACTGGCCTCCCAGATAAAACAAATTACCAAAAGGTTGGAAAAACTTGAATCTGCAGAAGACGATAAAAAGTGAATGCAAAATGAACGGTCGCGGGATGTTCGGCGGCGAAGAGGCAAAGGTAACGTTCAAACCCGCCCCCGCGAACACCGGAATAACGTTCGTTCGGACCGACGTCTCCGAACCTGTTAAGATAAGCGCTATTCCGTCCAACCTGGCCGAACGCAGCCGTCGTACGACTATAAAGAAAGGCTCCGTCAGTATCGAAACCATCGAGCACTGCATGGCCGCAGTCAATGCCCTTGAGATTGACAACCTGACAATAGAAATAAACGGCCCTGAGCTTCCGGCCCCGGATTGCAGCAGCGCCGAATATTTCAAACTCCTGCAGCGCACCGGTGTTGTCGAGCAAAATGTGAATCGTAAAGAATTCACAATCAATAAGCCCATCACAATTGCATCCGGCGACGCCTGTATCTACGCCCTGCCGCATTTCGACAGCGGATTGAGCCTTACATACGACCTGGACTATGGCGGACATACCGGCATCGGCAGGCAGATTTTCAGTTGCCAGCTTACCCCTGAGAACTTCGAGAAAAACCTCGCACCGGCCCGGACCTTTCTGCTCGAAGCAGAAGCCAAACAGTTTCAGGCCCGTGGAATGGGAACACATATCGGTCCTCGCGACCTCCTGGTCATCAACTCGGACGGCCCGATCAAGAACAGCTTCAGATTCCCCAATGAATGTGTAAGACACAAGATTGTCGATTTAATCGGAGACCTTGCATTAGTGGGCCGGGCGCTGAAGGGCAGGATTGTCGCCTACAAGAGCGGCCATTCCCTGAACCAGCAGCTTGCCAAACAGTTGTACGAAGCCGCCGAGCAGGCCGAACGCATGCAGAAATTCGGGTCCGACGCCATCCTGGACATCCGCCAGATAGCAAAGATTCTGCCGCACAGATACCCTTTCCTGCTCGTGGACAAGGTTATAGAAATCGAAGGCGATACGCGAATCAAAGGTATAAAGAATGTAAGCTTTAACGAGCAGTTTTTCCAGGGCCATTTCCCCGGCACGCCTATCATGCCCGGCGTGCTGATCGTCGAGGCAATGGCACAAATCTCCGGTTTGCTTTTCGCTCAAAGACTGGAACACACAGGTAAGCTGGCAATGTTGCTGAGCATGGACCACGTGAAGTTGCGTAAATCCGTCGTGCCCGGAGACCAGTTGATTCTCACGGCCGAGACGGTCAGGTTAAAAAAAAGAACCGCACAATGCCGATGCAAAGCGATGGTCGGTGACGCAATAGCTGCGGAAGCGGAAATCAGATTTATGCTCGTAGACGACGAACAGGTGTAGAAACAGTTTCAAGTAGCCGGATAATGTACAATATATAGGAAAAGAAATTTTTTGGAGGTAAGAGAAAAATAATGTCACTGCAGATACATCCAAGTGCAGTCATTCATAAAGACGCCCAGTTGACCGACGGGGTAGTGGTCGGTCCCAATTGCGTCATCAGCAGCGGCGTCATAATCGGTGAAGGTACACAGCTTGAAGCCAATGTGGTTATCGATAAAGATGTCCGAATAGGCAAAAATAATCACTTCTTTCCCAATTGCGTCATCGGCAGCCGGCCCCAGGTCCTGCGTCTGGGCAAAGACGACAGGACGGGCGGACTTGTGATAGGCGATAGAAACATAATCCGCGAGCAGGTGTCAATCCACGCCGGTCTTGAAGAAGGTACACCCACGCAAGTAGGCAACGATAATTTTCTGATGGTCAACGTGCATATCGGGCACGACTGTATCATCGAAGACAAAATCGTCATGAGCAACTGCGTGCAGATAGCCGGGCATTGTAAAATCGAAACCGGGGCCTGGTTCAGCGGCATGGCAGGCTCTCACCAGTTTGTCACTTTCGGTAAATGGTCCTTCGCCTCGGGCCTGGCGGGAATCAATCACGACATCCCGCCGTTCCTGATAGTCAGCGGGCACTATCCGCCGCTGATTCGAGGCGTTAACAAACGGGGCCTGGTACGGGCGGGATTAAACGAACAACAGCAGGAACGGATATTCGACGCATATCAAAAGCTATATCGTCAATCAGGCGCATTGCTGGAAAAAGCAACTGCACTGGCACAGGAGGACGGACTTGATGAAAATGTCAGGGCAATGGTTAATGCGATAATCAGAAGCAGTGAACATCGGTATGGCAGATACCTTGAGGCGAGCAGAAAGCATTAATCAAAACTCACCCTGTTCCGTGATCTTTCACAGAACAAAATATAGGAAATCAGAATGCAAAAGAAAATAAAAACCGCCGTAATCGGCGCAGGCAAAATGGGCGCGATACACGCCAAGGTGTATTCCCAGTTGCCGCAGAGCGAGCTTGTCGCCGTAGTCGATATCGACGCCAAAAAAGCTCAACAATTAGCCGGCCAATATAACTGTGAGGCTTACACCACTCCCTCAGACATTTTAGGTAAGGTCGATGCGGTGACAATCGCCACCCCGACCGTGACACACTTGAATCTGGCGAAAATCTTTATCCAGAACAAAATAGCCGTGTTAATCGAAAAACCCCTGGCGGCCAACGTCGAAGAAGGCAAAAAAATCGAAGCTCTCGCGAAGAAAACCGGGAGTGTCGTGGCGGTGGGCCATTCCGAACGATGCAATCCAGTCGCCCAGGCAATCAAGCGACTTAATATCGCACCGAAATTTATAGAAGCCAATCGTATCAGCCCATACCCGTTCCGCTCGACCGATGTCGGAGTGGTGCTGGACGTGATGATTCACGACATCGATATTATCCTGTCTCTTGCAGCAAGTAAAATCGCAAAAATAGATGCAGTCGCCGTCAGCGTTGTCGAAGACAAGGAAGATATATGCAATGCGAGAATCGTCTTTGAGAACGGCTGCATCGCAAATATTACGGCATCGAGACTGGCACTCAAGACTGAAAGAAAAGTGCGGGTATTCAGCAGGCAGGCGTATCTAACCGTGGATTACCTTAAAAAAAGCGGGATTATAATCAAAGCCGACCCGAACACCAACGTTGTCAAGTGGATACAGGAGCACAAACAAGCCGGGGATTTTGACTTGACAAGCGTGAACTGGCCGGATTTATTACATATTGAGCAGCTTGAGATAGACGATAAAGAGCCTATACGTCTGGAACAGGAGGCTTTTCTTCGGGCGGTTATTGACCATAAATACATGCCTGAGGTAAGTGCTGCTGAAGGTCTGGCCGCCCTGCAATGTGCAGAGAAAATTCTGGCGTCGGCCAATAAGCACAAATGGCATGATAAAATCGAGATTGAAAAAGGTTAAATGGTTTAATCCCGATGTACATCGGGATTGGTTATTATTTACCAGTCACCAATTACCGATAAGAAGAACATTAATTTTGAAAGGTGTACGTTATGGCTAATAAGGCATGGTTTTGTGGATTACTAATCACGGCTGTTCTGATCTGCGGCTGCAAACCTATGATGAAAGACGGTGATACAATGAAGGAGAACAGTATAGTGAAACTTCAAACAAGCATGGGTGACATATACATCGAGCTTTATAACCAGCAGGCCCCCGTCACGGTGAAAAATTTCCTCACCTACGTTAAAGAAGGTTTTTACGACGGAACCATATTTCACAGGGTCATGCCGAACTTCATGATACAGGGAGGCGGATTTACAGCCGATATGGAACGAAAAGAAACGCACGACCCGATTATCAATGAGGCGTCAAACGGCCTCATGCATGAACGCGGCACCGTTGCAATGGCCCGCAAAGGAGAACCCGATACCGCCACCAGTCAGTTTTTCATTAATCACAAGGACAACGAATTCCTGAACTACGTCGAGAACGAACAGGACGGATATGCGGTATTCGGTAAGGTGATTGACGGAATGGATGTCGTGGATAAAATCGCAATGGTAATGACAACGACCGTAGACAAAATGTCGGACGTCCCGGTCGAACCTGTAGTGATAATATCCGCAACCGTGGAGCCCAACTAAACGCAAATATCAAAATGTAAAATGAAAAATTAAGGAGGTCACCATCCCGAAGGGATGATTCTCCGTAAGGAGTCCCTATGACCACTATTTT
>CAZKYP010000064.1:0-16814 GCA_964556885.1 uncultured Pirellulales bacterium
GATCGCAAGGTGACGCTCAATGCCCACAAGGACGGCCGGCTCGTGGTGGAGATCGAGCGAACAAAGGAGGACAAAGACAAGAGGCTGGACGGCTGGGATGACAAAAAGGGCAAGTACGTCAAGATATTTCCCTCTTGCCCATCTGAACCTTGGAAACCTAGTCTTAGGGGCAGAAGTGTGGGACGCTATGCGACATTTGAGAAAAATGAATATGTTAAATACGGACAATGGCTTGCAAGAAATTGGAAAAATAGAAGTTTCTATGAAACTCCGAAGATTGCTGTGCGTGAAACAGGTGTAAGGATTATTGCTACACTAGACTTAGAGAATCGATATTTCTTGAGTTCTCTTTATTCCATCTACCCCAAGAGGAGCGATGAAAGTTTAGCATTGAAATACATCCTTGGACTCCTGAATTCTAAACTGGCTACGTACTTCGTAAAGATGATCGCATTCAATTTGACCAAAGGTGCCTTTACGAAAATGCGAACAAATCAACTCGCTCGCTTCCCAATCAGGGTGATTGTCTTTGACAATCAGAAAGACTTTCTCCGTCATTATAAGGTTGTAAATCTTGTCGATAAAATGCTGGAATTGCATAAGAAACTGGCCACAGCTAAGGTTCCGAACGAAAAAACTCGCATCCAGCGACAAATCGACGCCACCGACAAACAAATCGACAACCTCGTCTATGAGCTCTACGGCCTTACCGATGAAGAAATAAAAATCGTAGAAAAAAACATATAAAAAAGGCAGAATTCAGAAGTTGGCTATGCACGGAGCATAGCCTGAACAGGCCCGGAATGGCCGGCAATTCCCATACTCAAAAACCTTTTTTCCATCTGAATCAAAGTATGCCATATATTTATATGTATATTTATATTGCTTTATATAAGTTTTGCCGATAGAATATTAGTATGGCTAAAACCCGTTTTGAATGGGATAACGAAAAAGACAGGGCCAACCGGCGAAAGCACGGTGTTGCTTTTGCGACTGCGCAATACGCATTTGCCGATCCGCATCGTGTGATTGCCGAGGATATAAGTCACAGCAGGACGGAAAAACGCTATTATTGCTTCGGCAAATCAGCCGAAGGCATCTTAACCGTGCGATTTACATATCGTAAAGGTGTAATTCGGATAATCGGCGCAGGATATTGGCGAAAGGGAAAGAAAATCTATGAAAAAGAGAATAAAATACACAAATGAACACTTGGGTGATATAAAAGTCATTGATGACTTCCTTCCTTCACCGGAGGAACTGGTTTTTAAGGATGAGCAGGTCAAAGTTACCATCGGCCTTAGCAAGACGGCCGTGGATTACTTCAAAAAAGAGGCGAAGAAATATCATACACAGTACCAAAAAATGATAAGACGTCTTCTGAATATGTACGTAGACCACCAGAAAAGACGTAAAACCGGATGACGAAAGTGAATTATCGCCAGCAACATCACTAAGTGAGTGCCGACCGACAATGATTAGCCGCTTAAAAAAAACGCACGCTGCTATCTCTTTTTATCCTGTATTGTATTGTAAAAAAGGTTTATTATGTGCAATCGGCATTGATAAAATTGCCGGGGCAAAGCTGATTTATTGGAATAAAAAAGTTCAATCTTAGAACACTTGGGGTGAGGAGAAGGTAAACGTTATTGTGTCTATATTTTCTATTTTAATTTAAACGGCTTAATTAAATAATACAGGAGATTGAATATGAAGCACACACCGCACAAACTAAAAATAATTATTACTGGCGCAGTGTTACTGTTTCTTATCACAGCGCCAATAATTCAAAGATCGGCCAAAGCCCAGGACCTGGCGGAATTCGAAAAGCGGCTGACAGAATTTACACTGGACAACGGCCTTAAATTCATGGTCCTCGAGCGTCACGAAGCCCCGGTTGTCTCGTTCCATACCTACGCCGATGTCGGCTCAGTTGACGAGGTCAAGGGGATCACCGGCCTGGCACATCTCTTCGAGCACTTGGCGTTCAAGGGAACAAAAACCATCGGCACCAATAATTATAAGGCCGAAGCCAAAGCTATGGCCGAAATGGACAGATTGTTCGATCAAATAAAAATCGAGCGAAGAAAAGGTGACATGGCCGACCAGCAACAACTCGAGCAAATGCAAAAACAATTTGAAGAGGCGCAAAACGAAGCTCAAAAGTATATTGTGCACGATGAATACGAAGAGATTTATACCCGCGAAGGCGCAACCGGATTCAATGCCTATACGAGCGAGGACGCGACGCAGTATGTTGTAAGCCTGCCCTCCAATAAAGTGGAATTATGGATGTCTCTGGAATCGGACCGATTTGCCAATCCGGTGCTTCGGGAGTTCTATAAAGAAAAGGACGTCGTGATGGAGGAGCGCAGGATGATGGAGAATTCCCCGGGCGGGCGTCTGTATGAAGAATTCCAGGGTATTGCATACCTGGCACATCCGTACGGCGAATCGGTAATAGGTCACATGAGCGACCTTCAGACCCTGACTCGCCCGGAGGCTGAAGTGTTTTTCAAAAAATATTACAGCCCGAGCAATTTAACGATAGCGATTGTAGGTGATGTGAATCCGCAGCAGATAAAAAAGCTGGCGGAAAAATACTTCGGACCAATACCCAGCGGGCCGAAACCAGAGCCGGTCGAGACAATAGAGCCGCCGCAGCGTGGCGAACGCCGGGTCACGGTCGAAGATCCCGCACAACCGCAGATAATTATCGGCTATCATCAACCAAGCGTAAACCATCCCGACAGCGCCGTATTCCAGGCAATTTCACAGATCGTAGGCCGGGGGCGGACATCGCGGCTTTATAAGTCCCTGATTAAAGAGAAAAAGATTGCCGTCTCCGCATCGGCCCAATCGAGCTGGAATAAATATCCCGGACTATTTACTTTTTCGGCGGTTCCGGCAAAAGGCCACACAAATCAGGAATGTGAAGAAGCCATATACCAAGAAATAGAGAAACTCAAAACAGAGCCGGTAACACCGGAGGAGCTGGTAAAAGCAAAAACTTGGGTTCGCGCCGGTTTGATTCGAGAGCTCGACTCGAATTCCGGTATGGCATCTGAACTGACTTTCTATGAAGTAGTCACCGGCGACTGGCGGAACCTGTTCAAGGAATCGGACAAGATCGAAAAAGTCACTGCCGAGGATATCCAGCGAATCGCACGGGAATATTTCACAAGTAAAAATCGCACGGTTGGAGTTCTTGAGACGGTTCAAACGGAAAACTGATTATAAACAGGAGCATAAAAAATGAAAAAATATAAATCATCCACTATAATGTTCATTTTTTGGGCCGCTTCGTTTTGCCTGCTGGGAACGAGCTGCTCTGAAAAGTTATCTCTGAATCCGCTCAAGTCCAAACCTGCGAATTATAGTGACTTGACATATCCCCCGCTGGGGAACATCGAAATCCCGGAAATCAAGCGGGTGACTCTGGAAAACGGGATGCAGTTATTTCTATTGGAAGACCACGAGCTGCCTTTGATTGATGCATCGGCAATGATTAGGACCGGCTCGGTCTATGAGCCGGCGGATAAGGTCGGGCTGGCATCCATCACCGGAACTGTGATGCGGACCGGCGGAACCACAAGCAAGACGGGTGACCAAATAGACGAAGAGCTGGAACAAATCGCCGCATCCGTAAGTACCGGCATCGGCATGAATACAGGCAGTGCTTCTATGTCTGTTTTGAAGGAAGATATTGATACCGGCTTAGCCATCCTGGCCGATGTCTTGATGAATCCGGTCTTTAGCGAGGACAAAATCGAATTAGCCAAAGTCCGCCAGCGCAGCTCCATTGCGCGTCGAAACGACAATATGCGATCCATCGCCTCTCGCGAGTACATGAAACTTATCTACGGTCCCGAAAGTGTTTATGCAAGACAAACGGAGTATGCCACCATTGATAATATTACACGCGAAGATCTGATCGCCTTCCACAAACAGTTCTATCACCCTGACAATATGATGCTCGCCGTCTGGGGCGATTTCGATACACAACAGATGATCGAGAAGATTAAGAATGCCTTCCAGGGCTGGGAGAAAGCCGGCATTATAGTGCCGCCGGTGCCGGAAGTGACATACGATTTTAGATCGACGGTCAATGAAATTCGTAAAGATGATGTCAACCAAAGCTTTATCCTGTTAGGACATATCGGCGGAATGATGAACGACCCGGACTATTTTGCACTAATTCTGATGAACAGGGTGCTCGGAAGCGGCTTTACAAGCCGAATGTTCAAAAACGTACGATCTCGTATGGGACTGGCTTACTCGGCTTTCGGTGTATACACGTCGGGCTATGACTATCCCGGAGTTTTCTATGTTGGATGTCAGACAAAATTAAAATCGACGGTGCAGGCCACTCGCGCCATGATCGAAGAGGTTAAAAAAATGACCGAAAGTGAAGTCACCGACGAAGAGTTGAACCTGGCCAGGGAAAATTATCTTAATTCATTCGTGTTCAACTTCGCAACTAAGGGGCAAATCATCGGGCGTATGATGACTTACGAATATTTCGGTTATCCGGCGGATTTCCTGCAGAAGACAAAACAGAATGTTGAAAAAGTGACAAAGGCGGATATTCTGCAAGTTGCTCAAAAGAATCTGCATCCCGATAAAATGCAGATATTAGCTGTCGGCCGCCCCGACGACTTCGATGAGCCGCTGTCGGTACTTGGACCAGTAAATGAAATCGACATCACGATTCCGACGCCATAATAAAACAACTTTACTGTTATTCCGGCTTAATCATGCAGGTCAGGCCGTCCCCATCGACAACTGTGGCGGAGATGGAGGATTTTAGGTTTTTGGTCAGGCGGACTTTTACGATTTGGTTTTTGGAGATGGATTTCGGGGGATTTTGTAGGTGGACCATAAAATATCTTTCGCTTCGGCCGGAGATTTTTCCGTTATTATCTTCGATGAGAACCTCGGCGGTCTCGCCGAGAAATTGACAGCGAAACTGAAAACCTAATTCGGTATCTAACTTCCGCAGGATTTTTGAGCGTTCTTTTATCACTTTTATTTCCACCTGCCCGGTCATTTCAGCCGCGGCGGTGCCCTTCCGCGGCGAAAATGTGAAAACGTGCATCTTCGCAAAGCCAACTTCCTTCGCTAAAGCGACTGTTGCCTCAAAATCTGCATCCGTCTCGCCGGGGAAACCGACGATAATATCGGTCGTTATTGCAGGTCTGTCCAGCCGCTTTTTCACCATCGCAACCGTCTCCCTGAATTGACAGGCGTTATATTGCCGACACATCCGCTTTAAAACGGCATCCGAGCCGGATTGCAGCGATAAATGCAGGTGCGGCATGATATTTCGATTACCACATAGCGTATCGAGCAATTGCGGCGTAACATCAGCAGGCTCCAGCGAGCTTAATCTTATCCTCTCTAAATTTTCTATTTTCGCTAATCTGCCGATTAAATCGGCCAACTTGTCGTTCCGCTGATTAGGCCATTTTTTTCTATGAACCGTATCCAGGCCGTAAGCACCCAAAAAAACACCCGTTACGACAATTTCCTTATGTTCTGCTATTACAAGGGCTTGTGCCTCTTTTAGAACGATATTTTCGGGCTTACTTCGAACAATCGGTCTTGTTTTGGGTACTATACAATAGCGGCAATAACCGTCACAGCCGTCCTGGATCTTTAAAAAAGCACGGGTCTGGTCCTCGAAACGAGTTAGTTCCGGCAGCTCCGATTCAAATTCCATCTCGTTTTTATACTTGATTTTACAACCGTTTTTTGCTTTAATATAGTCAGGACAAGATTGAGGGCTTTGGGGCTCCAGGGTGACAATTTTGCTCATTGCTATCCGGCGCAGCGTGGCGGCAAGCTCGCTGCGATTGGTGACAAGATGGACATTCTTTGCTGGGGCGCTTAATTCACCGATCTGGACTGTCGGCAGACAGCCTGAAACAATTATGGCCGAATCGGGATTTTGCCTTTGGGCTTTCCGGATGTATTGCCGGCTCTTGGCTGAAGCTGTGTGCGTGACACAGCACGTATTGACGATGATTAGGTCGGCTTTTATCGGCGACACGGCTTTTTGCAGGCCGCAACGTTCGAGAAGCTCGCGAATCTGCTGGCTTTCGTACTGGTTGACTTTGCAGCCGAGAGTAAAAATAGTAAAAGTTCTCATAATATGATATAATTTATATGTGTTCGAATGGATTTACAAGACTAATTGAAAACTGTGCGAGAGGTTAATTATGGCTGCAGAAACCGGAAGGGTCTGGGCAATCGACATAGGCAACAATTCACTGAAGGCGTTATGCCTGAGCACCGAACGGGGAGTCGTCGAAGTAATCGGCTTTGACAATATCCAGCACGGCAAAATCCTAAGCAGCGGTGACATCAAAGACGCCGAAAGAGACGAACTGATAGCGTTAACTCTGCGTAAGTTTGTCACTAAGTACGACCTGAGCATGGAAGATATAGTCGTTTCCGTGCCGAGCCAGAACAGTTTCGCGCGGTTCGTGACGCTGCCGCCGGTCGAATCGAAACGTATCCCCGAAATGGTCAAATTCGAAGCGGTCCAGCAAATTCCCTTCGGCATTGACGACGTGCAGTGGGACTGGCAGTTGATGAGTGAGCCGGACAGTTCCGAAATAAAGGTCGGCATCTTCGCGATAAAGAACGAGGTAGTCAACTCGTCACTGGAGAACTTAAACAGAGAGGATATACAGGTTGGCTATGTGCAAATGGCGCCGATGGCCCTGTATAACTACCTTCTATATGACCGGCCCGATTACGTAAATTCCGACAGTCAGGCGACCGTCGTCATCAATATCGGGGCGGAAACCACCGACCTGGTCGTCTGCACAAAATCGTCGGTCTGGCAAAGATGTATCCTCATTGGAGGCAACGCCTTTACCAAGGCGATAGCGGACGCGTTCAGGCTGAATTTCGATAAAGCCGAAAAACTAAAACGCACGGCCCCCGTAAGCAAGTACGCCCGTCAGATATTCCAGGCAATGAGACCGGTATTTACGGAACTGGCTTCCGAGGTACAACGTTCACTGAATTTCTATAACAGTTCCGAGCCGAATACAAAAATAGTAAGGGTAGTCGCTCTGGGCGGCGGAACGAAAATGCGCGGACTGCTCAAATATATACAGCAGACGCTGCAGATACCGGTCGAAAGGCCGGATTCGTTTAAAAGGCTCGCCATGGGAGCAGGCGTAAAGCCGGCGAAGTTCCTCGAAAACGTCAGCGATTTCGGCATCGTGTACGGCCTTGCCCTGCAGGGTCTGGGACTTGCCAGGATAGAAAGTAACCTTCTGCCGCGTAACGTGGCAAGGTCCATGGCCTGGGCGAGCAAGGGCAAATACTTTATTGCGGCGGCTATCATGCTGCTTATAGTTTCGCTTTTGTGTTGGCTTAGAATTGGCATTGATACGATGAGCTATGCAAAGAACGGCCAGATTCGGCAAATAAACAATAATACTATAAGACAAATAGAAGATGTTGAAAATACAGTTGATAACCAGAATCGTATAGCTGAGGAACGTAATGCAACAATAGAAAAGGAATTTGAGATATTCGATCGTCGCCAGGTGATTCCGTTATTGCATGAGCTAATCATCTCAGCTTTGCCGAACGCACAAAATACGCCGGACCAAAAAGACCTTTACGAAGCCTTTGCCAGCGGTGACGTGGAAGACATGCTGAAATACCCCCGAAAGGACAGAAAACAGATTTTTATCACGAACATGTCCATAAACTATACGAATAATCTGGCAAAAGCCAAGTTCGGCGGCGCAGATATGTGGAGACAGGACCAGACTACGCAAGGCATAGGTGCAGACAGAGACGCCGCAGCAAATCTGTACCGGCAACAGATGATGGATGAATACAGCAGGCAGGGAATGGATGCATCCCTTTTTGGCAATGTCACCCAGGAAGAGAAAAAACAGGGTTTTGTCGTAACAATAATCGGCTACAGCCCATACGGTGACAATATCAACGAATTAGGTATACTGATCGATCCTCACGGAGTCAAAGACCAGCCGAGCAGATGGGGATTTGTCACCCGGCTGGAGCATCTCGATGATATAATCGACGGAAACAGTCCCTTCGAATTGTTCAACAAAACCGAGGTTCCCGAACAATTCAGTCTGGAAATGAAGGAAGTAACTATTGATACAGGACAGCTCTACGGAATCGGTATACGGGAAGTTAGAGAAAATTCATCAACTACCAGCTCCCGGCAGACTCAAAGCGAGACCGTCCTGAAGGACCCGATGACGGACGAAATAATCAGCACGGTTCCGGTGTATAACACAGAGGGGGTACAGAGACTTGACGGAATGGGCAGACCAGTTTTTCAAGTCAATGATCACTGGTTCGTATTAAACCTCAAATTTATCTGGAAGGATGCACCAAAACCCCCACAGCAGACATCGGCGACGCCATCCAGCAGTGATGTAATTTTATACAGATAAAGAACATCCGATATTGGAGACCGATAAAGAAAAATGAACTTACCAAATATTAACATTAAAGATATCTTACAGAAGCTCAGTGCCGTCAAGAACAACATGTCATTGCTGGTGTCAATTATCATAGCAGTGGTTGCGGCACTTTTGTTTGTCCCTGCGTATTTTCTGAACAATAATCTAAAGGAGAAAATAGAGACGGAAAGCATAACAAACGGGGCCAGGAAAATACAAACCCTGAGTGGAAAACCCGTCTCGACAAAACTCGCGGATATGCAGAAAGACCAGCTCGACATACGGGCAAAAGATGTCAACGATATAATCAACTTAGCCAGGCAGACTACTGAGAGGGAATTGTTAAGTTACGACATATTCCCAGAGCCCGATCCGAACGGATTTTCCCAGTTGGTTTTCCAGCAGTTCGGCCAAAAGTTCCGTCAGGGTATAGAAAACCTTATTTCCCAATATAACGGCCGCGACTGCCCGACCATAACCGAACTGCAAAGGAGACTGCAGGAATCAACTACCGGATTGCGCAGTGGCATGGGCGGCATGGATGGAAGATACCCGGGCGGCTCCTCACTTGATATGGGTGCTGCTATGGGACCTTATGGCGGCGGCAGAGAAGTCTACGGATACCCGAGTACAAGAGGAGGTATGTCGGGAGGAATGGAAAACCCGTTAGCGATGTTTGGATCCGGAGATAACGAGATACAAAGTACAATTATCGACGAAGTCTGCAGAAGCAGGGCAAAAAATACTCTAATCTATATTAATCCCGTTAACCTGAGCGGCTACGAATTCTGGGCCGATTACAAATACGACATCGTAAAGGAAGATGCCATCCAGGATTGCTGGTATTATCAGTTGGGATACTGGATAATTGAAGATATTTTCAAAACCATAAACAGCATGAACTCCGCTTACGAAAATGTCCTGACTGCACCCGTCAAACGTTTTATGCAGATAGGCTTTACCATCAACATGATGAATCCGGGAAGCGTATACGGGAGTCGTGGAATGGGTTCATTGGGCCAGGCAAACATTGACAAACCGAAATATACTATTTCTTCCAGTGATGGATTAACGGAATCCTGTACAGGAAGAGTCTCAAATGCCGAGGAAGGCATCGATGTTGTGCATTTCAATATCAAAGTGGCTGTAAATGCAAAATCAGTCCTGCCATTCATAAATGAGCTTTGCAGCGCCAAGGAGCACAAATTTTACGGATATCCCGATGCAAACAGTCCCCCCCAAACTTTCAAACACAACCAAATAACGGTATTGGAAAGTAAAATCAGGTCGATTGGTCCGGACGATTACATGCACACTTTCTATCGTTATGGGGACGAACCTGTGGTAGAGCTCGATATGGTTTGTGAATACCTTTTCAATAGAGAAGGCTATGATATAATCAAGCCGGAAACGGTTATAGAAACTCTAAACGGAAAAGGTTAAACATAACAATATAAAGATTGCAAAAAGCTTATAACGAGAGAAAAATATGCTTAAAATAAAAATAGGTAGTTTCTTTGAAGAACACATCGACAAGATGGTTTTGATCGTCGTCGGACTTGTGTGTGCATGGCTTCTGATTACACGTGTTATTCTCAGCCCCAACCAGGTTACATACAACGGCACAAAGTACAGCCCGAGTTCGATCGACACGTATGTATCCGAAGAGGCCAAGAATTTAAAAGAAAAAATGAACGACCCGTTTAGTCAGCCGGAGCCTTACAAACCAAAAGTCGACGAATTTCTCGCTCTAATGAATTCCTCGATATCCGATATTAATCTCAACTTATGGTTTCAGCTGCCGTATGCAGTGGCGGGAAAATCAGATATCCATGGAACGTATCGCCTTCCAAGAATCGGTGATGTAACCGAAGTGGAAATCGAACACATAAGAGCGGTCGCCTATGTTCCCACCGACCGCATCACGGAACTCAACACTTACGAAAGGGTCAGGCACGAGCCAAATGATATCGACCTTGTGACAGTAGAAGCCAAATTTAATATTCAGGAATTATACGAACGATTTAAGGAAAGTTTCATTCTAAACGTCGAAGAAAAAATGGCAGACCCATGTCTTGCAAAACCGCTTTTCGCCTCCGTACAGTTGCAAAGACAACAATTGAACAACGACGGGACATGGAGTGACTGGCAGGTCGTGCCGCGAAGTAAAATCGATTCCTACAGCAGATTATTCTCCCTCTCTGAAAACGTCGACGAGCTGCCTCCCGGGGGATTGAAAGTACAGATGCTCCAGTTCGAGAACAAAATGGTTCAGATAGACCTGCTGCAACCCCAGGCTTACCAGATCGCATCCGCAAGGGAAGAGTGGTTCCCTCCGGAGCTGCATAAAAAATTCCTCGTCCTTCAAAAGAAGGATATCCTTGAAGAAAAACGTTTAAACCGGGAAGCCGAGAGACAGGAGCGTGAGTCCGACAATACAAACACTACCAACAATCCCAGACGCCAGTCCAGAAGGCAGGACAGAACAGGCACGATGGGGGGCGGCAGAGGCTCTTTAGAAACTATGGGAGGCGGCCGGGGAGGAATCGACATTGGAGATACCGGAAGAGGCAGCAGAAGAACTCGCGGGACTGCTCAAGGCGGCATCGCCGACAGGGGAGCCAGAACAACGGACAGAGGTCAAAGAGGCCGTGGTAACAGAACGGACACGGGAATATACGATGGCGGCTCAGAACTTTATGGAGGTATAGGTGGCGGCCAGCAGGCGCCTTTGGTTACAGAAGTCTACGAAGAGTATTATGAGCTGCTGCTCGATCCGACAACAGATTTTGCTGACTTAAAAGAGCCAATCACGTTCTGGGCGCATGACGATACTGTCGAACCGAAAAATACCTACAAATACCGGATTCGTCTTGGTGTGTTCAATCCGGTTGCAGGAAGGAACGGATCTGACGAATCGGCCTCTTCACAGAACAACAAAGTAATTCTTTGGAGTAATTATTCCCCCGTAACGGAAACAGTGACAATCCGCGGCAGATTATATTTCTTTGCCAAAGATATACAGGAAGCCGCCAAAACTGTAACAGTTACAGTCTGTAAATACGCTCTCGGCCACTGGTACAAACAGGATTTCAAGGTAAGGGAAGGAGAAGTAATAGGAAGTGTTGTTGATATTGAGAAACCGGAACCTGAAAAGATCACATCAACAACTCCAACTCGACGAACAACCAGCCTTACCACCACTACCAGGACCACAGGGACCACGGGGGAGATAACGGTGCCGGAACAGGTTGATTACGGCACTAATGCACTTATGGTCGATGCCGTGGCCATGACCGACTGGCTGAACGATATCAACATACACAACAGGTACTATTATAACATGCTTTACAGTTATGACGGTACCACCATCGAACATATGCCGATTAAGCTTGAGAACTGGAACGACGACTTACGATCGGCATACAGCTACGTCATTAACCTGGAAAGAGAACCGCAGGAACCTTTCAAAGCATGGGGCAGCGGGGCACTCGGAACCGGAATGTACGGAGATTCTCCTTATCCGGGAGGGATGAGGGGTGGTATGGAAAATATGATGATGGATCGCGGTGCCGGCGGCGGGGTTAGACTCACCAGGTAATCCTTAGCTGCTTATTCCGGCAATATTCACCTTCATAAATAACTCAACTAAAGGTTGAGCTTTCGAGCTTATTGCGCCCTATGATCAGGGTAATATTTTAACTATGCCCTCTCTGACAAGTAATTTACCCTGAGCAAATAACCTTATTGCCTGGGGATATGCCATACACTCCTGTTCAAAAACCCGTGCGGCGAGAGTTTCAGGCGTATCGCTGTCCATAGCCGGGCAGGTCCGCTGGATGATAATCGGCCCTTTGTCGTATTCATTCGTACAAAAATGCACTGTGCATCCGCTTACCTTGCATCCGGCTTTTAATACCGCTTCATGCACGTGATGCCCCCACATGCCTTTTCCCCCGAAGCTCGGCAGTAAGGCCGGATGGATGTTCATCACGCGGTTATCGTATCGCGGCGGTATTTTCCATAAACAGAGCCAGCCGCCCTGAACAACAAGATCCACCTTTGCAGCAACCAGTTCTTTCTCGATACATTCGCTGAACTGGTCTACGTTCGGGTAATCTTTTATACGAACTACTTTTACGTCCAAACCGGCGTTTTTGGCCCTCTCGACGCCCGCAACGCTCGAACGCGAGCTGATAACAACGGCCACTTTCGCATTCAGCCTGCCTTCCCGGATATATTCGAGGATGTTCACAAGTGTCGTACCGCCGCCGCTGATTAGAACGCCGAGCCTGACCGGTTTTTCATTCTGTACGTCCTGTGACGGACCGGGCACAACATCGTGTTTCATATCCAGCGCCTGGTTCACGAGCCCGTCGGCCTGTTTATTCCGCTCCCTTTTAACATGCCGGACTTCCCAGCTTTTAAATTGACCGAGCAGGTCTACCGCCTGCTGATAGAGAGGTTTGATTTGTTCGCTCTTGACCTTGTACTGACCGTTAATCTGCCTGACAAGCAGCTCGCTGTCGCTGAAGACGGTCAGCCGCCAGGCGCCATATTGCACCGCGGCTTCAAGCACCCTGACAAAGCCCGTATATTCGGCGATGTTGTTTGTAACCTGTCCCAGGAAAAAGCCTTTTGCTTCCAATCGAGTGCCGTCCGCATCATTCAGTATGAACGCCGCGGCGCCGGGCCCCGGATTGCCCCGGCTGCCCCCATCTATGTAAGCGATCAATTTATCAGGCAATATATCAATTCCCTAAAAACAAGGCAGAAAAAGAAAAAGCTAATATATCCAAAGCCGGACTAGCAGAATTGACTGATACCGCAGTTATTCCTCATCCTGCGCATTCTTGAGCACAAGTATTCTTGTACAGTTCGGACAGCGAATTATTTCATCATGAGTCATAAGTAAATTGACGCTTTCGGCGGTTATACCCATAAAACAGCCGCCGCAGGTATAAGCCCCCTTGCCGCCCTCCTGCTCAATCAGCACCACTGCCTGCCCGTCGTAAGTTTCCGCGACTCGTTTAAACATTTCCAGGGGATCATGCGGTATGGTTTTCGCAACATGGTCCCACTCAACCTGAATTTCATCTATCTTGGCCTGGAACTTGACTGCGAGTGATTCACTTTCTTTTCGAATAGTCTCAAGCACCTGCTTCTGCTCATCTATCTGCTTCTGGATATCTCTACACTCAGCTTCATCGTTTTCTACATCTTTCAGCAGTTCCAGACTCTGAGATTCGATTTTGGAATTATCCGCCTTGGATGTATTGAGCTGAGTAAGGACTGCGGCATATTCCTTATTTGTCTTCGCGCCGTTAAGGGCCGCCCTTAATCTGGATATTGTTTCATCTCTGGTTTTCAGTTCGAGCTCCAGCCGGTCGAACTGGACTTTACTCAGTTGAACCTCTTCTTTTTTCGCTTCGAGGGCGTTTTGAAGGCTTCTGATCTGATTTTCCTGAATAATTACGTTTCTTCTGCACCTGTTGAGTTTCGCTTTTTCGGCCCGCAAACGATTTTCGACACTCTGAAGTTTTACCAGCCCGTTCAGTACAGGTCCCATTTATGCTCCTTTGTGTAGGCAAATAAACACCTAAACATTTTATTATCTTCACAATTTCCCTTGTTCGCAATAAAAATTTTTCTATATTTTTCTTTTCCTGTATTTATTTGTATAATTAACCTGTTATGAAAGAACTACTAAAAAAACTCATTCAAGCCGACAGTACGCCGGAAAAAGGTGAAATAGCCGCCGCAGAAGTGATTTCCGCAGAGTTTGGCCGCTCCGGCATAGAATCCCACATAGAAACATGGGACCAAAACAGGGCGAATATAATCGCACGAATCAAGTCAGGCGGGCACAGGCCCGGACTGCTTTTTGTATGCCATCTTGACGTAGTCGGTCCCGGCGAAGTACTCTGGCAATACCCTGTTTTCGGTGCGGAAGAAAAAAATGGCAGGATATTCGGAAGAGGCTCGACTGACATGAAAGGCGGCGTCGCCGCGGCCGTTACCGCTATCCGGCAGGTAGTCGATTCCGGCGTCGAATTGGACGGAGATATCATATTTGCCGCCGTCGCCGGCGAAGAAATCGATAGCTGCGGTGCGCATAAATTCATCGACAATCCCGGGCCGCTGCCCGAGATTGCGGGCGTTATCATACCCGAGCCTACGAACTTTTCCATTGTAACCGCACATCGAGGCATGTTATGGCTCCGGATTTCAACACAGGGCAAAACCGCTCACAGCTCCACCCCGGAATTAGGAGTAAATGCTATATATTCCATGAATCGCGTGCTGGATGCGCTGCAAAATTACGAAGTCCCGGTCGAGCCGCATAAGCAGCTCGGCAAATGCTCCATGAGCATCAATACCATCACCGGCGGCAAGGCCATGAACGTCGTGCCGGACAAATGCAGCATCGGGGTAGACTTTCGCACCCTGCCCGGCCAGGACGCAGAAGATATTATCGGTGAAATAAAAAAAATCCTGATAAACTTAAAAAAAGAGAATCAAAATTTCGAAGCAGAGATTTCCATGATACGAGCCGTGCGGCCGCTGGAAACCGACTCTAACTGCGATTTTATCAGAAACTTTTGTCAATCCGTCGGCATCAACGAAACCAGGGCCGTAGGTTTTACAACAGACGGACCGTGCTTTACAACTCTTGGTGCACCGATAGTAATCTTCGGCCCGGGCAGGCCGGAGCTTTGTCACAAGCCGGACGAATATATCGATATAAGTGATGTCGAAAAAGGAATTGAATATTATAAGAATATTATCATGCGCTTTTTAGGGTGACATGCATCAATCGATTACCTATGTTGGAAAAAAATTTAATCTTTTCAGCATTTTTATCGATAATTATACTTGACAAAAAAATCGCATAACGATAGCATTTATTTTTTGAAGCCAAATTAACGCGATATAGGATTTAAAATGTCTTTATTTAGGGAAAATATGCATAAGCAGTTGATGAGCCACAAGGTGGCCACGATGTCTGTGCGCACGGCCCTTCCGGCTGACAGGACAAGAACATGCGTTCTTGGAATTTTCGTCGGCTGGAAAAATAAGGCCGCTCCCTAAAAGGACTTAAGAAAATATTTGAAACCCAAAAAAGCCTTTCAGGGAGCAGAAAACCTGAAAGGCTTTTTTATTTGGTCTAAAACAGCAAAGCAGTGTGTTTTGCGAGAACGTGGAAGGTTTGTCAAATGATAAAGATTAGAGAAATGGATATTGAAATTTATAGTCATTACATGAATGCCCTCGAGCATAAACGAGGACCTCAATGGCAGTACGACGAAACGAAACCGTGCGGCGTCGATTACAACAGCTTCTGGCAGGCCCGGCTTTACGACCGATGCCACCAGAAGTTCAGAGACTTTGCAGCCGAAAGCGCACGGATTATCGAATCTCTGAAACCCGAAACCTCTCATACAGTGATGGACATGGGCTGCGGAACCGGCGCGTTTGCGCTCAACGCCGCAAAATATTTCAAAAAGGTCTATGCCGTCGATATATCAGATGCCATGTTGAGACGCGCCCGTAAAAAAGCACGGAAAGCAAATCTTAAAAACGTGGAATTTTGCAATGGCGGTTTCCTGACATATATACATAATGATGAGCCTGTGGACGCTGTAGTCACAGGAGCGGCATTGCATCATTTGCCGGATTTCTGGAAACTAATCGGCCTGAAAAATATGGCGAAGACGCTCAAAACAAACGGTAAATTATATTTGTCGGACGTGGTCTTTTCGTTCGATTTAAGCCACTATAAATCTTCGATTAAGACTTTGATCCGGATTATGACTAATCGTACCGAGCCGGCAATGGAACAGGAACTTCATACACATTTCAGCAAGGAGTACAGCACTTTTAGCTGGATTATGGAAGGACTGCTTGAAAAGGCCGGATTTGCAATAGAAAATGCCACCTACACAGACGGCTTTCTGGCAACGTATTTGTGTACTAAAAAAGGCGAATAAGCATGGGAAGGCTAACCAAAAACGAGCATAAAGGGGCCGCACTGATAATGTCATCGACGGTAGCGTTCTGCATCATGTCGGGACTTGTTCGATATGCATCCGGTATCGATCCGTACAAGACGACACTTTTTAGATTTATTGTCGGGCTCGGCATGTTAGGTACGGCCGCTCTTTTCGGTAAAATCAGGTTGAGATTCAATAACGGTCGGCTTTTGTTTCTTCGCGGCCTGGTTGGCGGTATAGCCATACTGATATGCTTTTGGTCGATATCAACGCTTGGCGTCGGCAAGGGAACTGTCCTGATTTATGCATTCCCGATTTTCGGAAGCATCTTCAGTGCAATTCTGCTGAAGGAAAA
>CAZKYP010000065.1:0-2292 GCA_964556885.1 uncultured Pirellulales bacterium
GGGCAATCAGTATAATCGGCGGCGGTGACAGTGCAAGCGCGCTTCAAAAGCTCGGACTCGAGGACAAGGTAAGCCATATATCCACCGGCGGCGGTGCATCGCTGGAATTTCTCGAAGGCAAAAAATTCAAATGCCTCGAAATCCTTGACGAAAAGTAATAAAAAAGTTCAGATCATGAATAAAGCCAAAGGTAATAAGGGCCTGCTGGACAAAAAGAGATTTGAGAAATTGGAGCAGGAAAGAAGGCAACGTCTTCGCAAGCTTTCGTGGAAGAAGGCGATACGTTTGGCTGAAGACATGCTTGCAACCCCTCTGGTTGATGAATGGCGAAATAATTCTCCACAGGACAATCCTGTTTGTTTGAAGAAATCCCTTCAGGACAGGCGAAAAAAAATAATAAAGCGATTCATTGACACAAAGTAGCTTTGGCCGTATCTGTGTAGTCCGCGGTAAAAAAAATTCAATATTCAATAATCAATAGTAAATAATCAATCACTATGCGATTGCCGAAGGCAGGGACAATTGAAGTCAACCCGTCGATATTGAGCGCCGATTTTGCCAACCTGGCCGACGAAGTTGCCGTTATAGAAAAAGCCGGAGTGAAGATGGTGCATCTTGATATTATGGACGGCCATTTCGTGCCGAACATAACGATCGGTCCGCCCGTTGTCGCCAAGCTTCGCAGGGTAAGCAAGCTTGTTTTCGATGCTCATTTGATGATAAGCGAGCCGGCCAGGTATATCGAGCATTTTATCGAGGCCGGCGCCGACCACGTTACATTTCATATCGAAGTCGCCGATGATCCGGTGGAAATTATCGACAAGCTGCACAAATCAGGCCGCAGCGCCGGATTATGCCTGAATCCGGAAACTCCTGTAAAGTCGATAGAGGCCGTTGCCTCACTTTGCGACATGATACTTGTGATGACGGTCCACCCGGGTTTTGGCGGGCAGGAATTTATGCCTGAGGCCGCAAAAAAAGTCATTGAGGTCAGGGAGCTTGTCGGCCCCGGCGTCCGGGTCGAGGTCGACGGCGGGATAGACCCTCAAACCACACCGATAGTCGTTTCCTACGGTGCAGACACCCTTGTGGCGGGCAATGCAATATTCGGGGAACTCGACCGTATCGCCGCAATAGAGGCCATTCGCAGGGCCTGCGGGTAAATTTAATGGCGGGGCAGGCGGAATTCTGGTACAATCTTCGGGCTAATGTAAATAACAAAGAAGCTGTGCTTATAGATATATGGCAAATGAAGTTAAATCGAAGTGGGATGGTTTTTCGCTGAAGCCCCGCAGGCAGATGCCGGAAGGATTGTGGGTGCGTTGTCCCGGCTGCGAGCACATGCTCTATAAAAGTGCGGTTGAGAAGAATCTGAATGTCTGCCCTCAGTGCGATTATCATTTTCGAATCGAGGCCGCAGTTCGAATCATGTATTTGACCGACGAGGACACCTTTCAGGAGGTATTCAGCGATTTGACGAGCGACGACCCGCTGAATTTCAAGTTCAGGGAAACCACCTACAAGCAGCGGCTCAAGTCCGACGAAAAAAAGTCCGGTGTAAAAGAGGCTATTCTAATCGGAAAGGCGTTTGTAAAAGGCAGGGGTATTATCCTGGCGGTCATGGAGCCGAATTTCCTGATGGGTTCCATGGGTTCGGTGGTCGGTGAAAAGTTCTGCATGGCGGTTGATGCGGCCATTGAGGAAAAACTGCCCCTGGTTGCTGTTTGCAGCTCGGGCGGAGCGAGGATGCACGAGGGAGTTGTGTCGCTGGGCCAGATGGCGAAGACTTCCGCGGCGCTGGCGAAACTGGACGATGCCGGCGGGCTGTATATCGCAGTTCTCACCGACCCAACAACCGGCGGTGTCACGGCGAGCTTTGCGATGTTGGGCGATTGTATTATAGCCGAACCAGGCGCGCTTATCGGTTTTGCCGGCCGCCGGACGATTGCCGAAACCATTAAGGTGGAACTGCCGGAAGGTTTCCAGACGGCCGAGTTCATGCTGGAGCACGGCTTCGTTGATATGATTGTGCACCGAAAAGACCTGCGAAGCGAAGTTGCCCGCCTTATCGATTACTGCCAGAAATAAAATTCCTGCACGTGCTGTTCGCAAGTTGGAAATGGCAAATAAAGAGACAATGACTTCGAGGCAGCGGGTCCTCAGGGCCCTCAATCATCAGGAGCCGGACAGGGTGCCGATAGATCTCGGCGGTTTCCAGACGGGTATACACAAAAAAGCTTATATCGAATTGCTCGATTATCTCGGTATTCAAGATGAAGTGACAATCCTTGA
>CAZKYP010000065.1:2392-12499 GCA_964556885.1 uncultured Pirellulales bacterium
GCTCAAGTTCTGGCTGGATTATTTCAACGTTTTTTTGGCCGAAGTTGGCGATCTTGTCGATATCGTAATGATTGGGGACGACCTCGCCGGCCAGAGCGGCCCGCTTTTTTCTCTGGATTTTTATCGCAAAATAGTCAAGCCGCGGCAGAAAAAGCTCGTCCAACATATCAAATCGCTCCTGTCCCGAGCAGGGTCGAGGGAGACGAAAGCTAAAATCTGGTATCATACCTGCGGGGCCTGTTTCGAATATATCCCGGAGCTTATCGATAACGGCATTGATATCCTCAATCCCGTTCAAATCGGCCTTGTCGATATGGAGCCGGAAAAATTAAAAGAGAAATTCGGAAAGCGGCTTGTATTCTGGGGCGGAGCCATCGACGCCCAGCATGTCCTGCCTTTCGCCGGACCCGAAGAAATCAGGAAGCATGTGAAGAACAATCTGGAAATCTTCAAACCGGGCGGCGGCTACGTATTCAATAACGTCCACAATATCCAGGTCGGCGTCGTGCCGGAAAATATCGTAGCCCTCTACGACGCCGCATACGAATTCGGCTTCTACGATTGAGAAAATCGATTCTCGATACCTGATGCTTGATTCTCGTTCAGGTAGCTGTTAATATAATGTGACTTGAGTCTACAAAGTCATTCCCGCGCAGGCGGGAATCTATGCTTGCCTCCCAACAAAAGGCTTTTTCATTTGTTCATAGTTGAATCGAAAAAACTCCTCATTGCTATACGGTAGGCTTCTTTAACAAAACATTTGATTGAAGACCATATCTTTTGTCGTAAAGTATCATTTTGTTCTGTTTTCTCCTCCTTTCCACTGCTAGCAGTAGCTATTTGTAAAAGCTCATCAGCAATTTTATTGATTGCACAACTCAAGTTCGCGTTAGGGACTAAATTGCCATCTCGTGGTTCGAGCCAGCTATCGTGTTTTTTGTTCGGGTTTGTGTGACACAAAATGCTCTTACGCATCTCGTCAAGCCTTGCAATTCTATGGGGCATGTTGTCTTCAAGGATGCGCACAATAGGAATCCAATCGTCTTCAAGAATTACATGAACTCTCTCTCGGTAAGCTATATGTGCCTTATTCTGGACTTTGCCCGCATTGTATGCGTTCTGCTTACATGTTTCAAAGTGCGCATCGTGCCCATCTTCTATTAGTTTGAAAGGTTGAATTGTTTCTCCTTCGCAAAGCCTCGACAATTTTTCTGTATATTTTTTAATTTTGGATATCTGTTGATAGTTCATTTTTGTCAATTTATTTATCTTCTTCTTTGTTATTTTCGTTAATTGAAAATTCCTGGCCTGACCAAATAACAAAACGATGGAACAGGTTAGCGATTAACAAAGCAGTAAGTAAAGGAAGCCAAGAATCGAGTTTAAAGGCAAAGAAGATTCCGCCAACATATATTAGAAATTCGATAAAGTGGCATATTCTCTGGCCGGACTTCAATGGCCCTTCTTGCGATAAACCAATAACAATGGTAATTAAATGGCGTAATCCCAACCATCCTGTAATTATTGTGCACATCCAAAAAATAATTATGTTTAGAATATCCATTTTTTATAGTAAACTCTTTTTACATGCTTGATTTAGTTTCTTTCCTTATTTGTTATTCTATGGGCTTTGTCCGCATTGGGCAATATCTACTTGGCTTTTGTGTTGTTATTTTACGAATGAAATGCTCAAATATTCAGGAATGCCTATCCTTGTTGTGAAATCTCTTCGTTGATTGTTTATTCTTCGAAAGGTTTTTCCGGTAGGTGCTTTTCCAGGAAGGCGAGTAGTTTTGGTATCTCGATCTCAGCAGCCTTCCATATTTCACGTAAGTCCACGCCGCGGTAGTGATGAATGAGCTTGTCTCGCATACGAGCTATTGCCGACCATGGGATCGAAGGATTGTTCTTCTTAAAATCATCTGAAAGTAGTTTTGACACCTCGCCGATGAGAAGAAATTGATGTATTAATGCCGATTGAGTTTTGAAATCCGCACGGAATTGCTCGAAGTCCATTTTACCCTTAAACTCTGTAATCCTGCGAGTTGCTCGAAACATATCTAATAGAAGGGAAATGTCACGCTGCATAAATCTGCCTCGCGGAATCAAGTATTTCACGTCTGGTAATCGGATTCGGATTCTCTTCTACGGCCCGTACACTGATAAGATCGACCTCACGACCGAACAGATGAGATAATTCTTCCTCCATCGTAAAATGGTCGAACATGGTCCAGTCGGCATCACTGCTGAACGTTACAAGCAGGTCTATGTCGCTATCCGGACCAAGCTCACCTCGCACAATAGAGCCGAAAGCGGCCAGCCTGCTGATCTTCCACCGCCGGCAAAAGTCGGCGATTTTGCCTGTATCAATCCCAAAATCTCTCGGTGTCATTTCATGCCTCTATTCAATAATCAAGATTAAATGTTTAGTGATCTTATTACCCAATCCCGGATTTTTTCGACCATTTTCTTTGCTTCGAGTGCGGTGTTTTTATTGTAGGAAGCAGGCCAATGCACGGGGTAGCGTGTGTCAATGTAAAATGGATTTAGGAAACGACATGCGTTCTCCAGGTCTTTAATATGAGGATCGGACTGGCTGCATATAGCCAATAGTTCAAGCAGGTTATGGACAGGTCTGAACTTAAGCTCGTTGGCGATTATATAGGCTTTTAGATATTTTTCGGCGGCCTGCTGAAAATGGAAACAAATTTGTCCGAAATACTCTGTAGATTCTATACTCGAAGATGCAAATCCATAATCTTCATCGGCTTTTTGTATCCATTCTCTGGTAATTTCAGGCGGCATCGTAAAGAACTTTACCCCCTTCGAGTATGCTTTTTATAAACGGGTCACCTAACTTCAGTCTTTGCTCGACCTCATCCGGCTTATACACGATAAAATCGGTGGCAAGTCTATATTTGATAATAGTGTCTAACTGGCGGATCCTGTCCACGCCAAATTCAGGAACATCACTTTTAATAATAAAAAGGTCGATGTCCGTTCCCTGATTTATTTTGCCTTCTGCTAAAGAGCCGAAAAGAATGACTTTCTGCGGCCTATATAGATGAATTAATTGTTCTGTGATACTTTGTATTTCTTTGTCGAATTCTTCTTGTGATACCATTCTATATCCTTTTTTCACCTGTTAGGCTGAGACAACACTATCATAGTCGGCTAAAAGGGAATAATCAACAAATTTTAGTATGTAATGCATTGTGAAGAATCGTAAAATCTCCCCTTTTAATTTGGGCAGAGTATCCTTATAATCTTTAACCATATCCCCGCAGTTAATTGCAGGGCTGAACAGGTGGTTTGTATATGTAATATGTATCACGCGTTACGCAATACGAGTAGATTATGGGTTATTTTCGGGATAATGTTGAGGAAATGAAGGGATACGAGCCGGGTTTTCAGCCTAAGCAAACCGATATTGTCAAGCTGAATACCAACGAGAATCCCTATCCTCCTTCGGGCCAGGTTATGAAGGTGCTAAGCGGCATAACCGCCGAGCAGCTCCGCCGCTATCCCGACCCGGTTGGCAACCAGTTCAGACATGCGGCGGCCGAGATTCACGGCGTAAGTCCCGAGAATATAATGTGCTGCAACGGCGGCGACGATTTGCTGGCCATTGCCTTTCGGGCGTTCTGTGATGAAAAGCGGGCCGCAGCCTACCCGGTCCCGACGTATTCGCTCTACCCGGTTTTGGCGAAACTGCAAAATTGCAGGGCAATTGAGATTCCGTTCGACGCCGAGTTCAACCTGCCGGCCAAACTTGCGTCTGCAAATGCGGCTTTGACAATTGTCTGTAATCCGAATGCGCCGAGCGGCAGCTTTGTCAAAGTCGAAGAATTAGCTTCACTGGCCGATGAAATAAGCGGTGTATTGCTGATCGACGAGGCATACGTGGATTTTGCCGAGAATAATTGCCTGGAATTGATAAAAGAGTTCGACAATGTGATTATTCTACGGTCTATGAGCAAGGGATACGGTCTTGCGGGGATGCGGTTCGGGTATGCAATCGCCAGTCCGGATTTAATAACCGGCCTGATGAAGGTCAAGGATTCCTACAATGTGGACGCAGTTGCAATAGCCGCAGCGACAGCCGCAATAAAAGACCAGGCGTATTTCAATGAAAACGTCAAGAAGATAAATGCCGAGCGTGCCAGGCTGACTGAACGGCTGAGAGAGCTTGGTTTTACGGTTCCTGACAGTAATTCGAATTTTTTATTTGTACAATGTATTAAAATCAAAGCGGCCGATGTTTATGAAAAGCTGACGCAGAAAAATATATACGTAAGATATTTCACACATCCCGGTCTTGAGGATAAGCTTAGAATCAGCGTCGGCACACCCGAGCAGGACGAGACGCTGCTTTCGACCTTAAAAGAAATCTTATCGAAATAGGAATATTTTCATGGAAGCAAGAACAGCTACAATTCAAAGAAAAACGAAAGAAACCGATGTCACGGTCCGGCTCAACCTGGACGGCGTCGGCAAATATGAGATTGACAGCGGCGTCGGGTTTCTGGACCACATGCTTACGCACCTGAGTAAGCACAGCCGGATTGACATGGTCATCAGGGCAAAAGGCGACCTCGAGGTCGATGCGCACCATACGGTTGAAGATATTGCTATATGCCTGGGCGAATGCCTTGTCAAGGCGCTCGGCGACAAAAAGGGGATCGCTCGGTACGGGTACAGCTCCGTGCCGATGGAGGACGCCCTTGCAAATGTATCCATCGATTTGTCCGGCAGGGCGGCCTGCGTATATAATGTCCAGTACCGAACGGACAAAATCGGCGACTTCGACGTCGAATGTATCGAGGAGATGCTTCGCAGCTTTTCGAACAACGGCAGGTTCAATCTGCATATAAACGTGCCGTACGGAACGAACAGCCATCATATTGCAGAGGCGATTTTCAAGGGACTGGGCAAATCGCTCGGCACCGCCGTCGGCATCCAGGGGACGGACGTCCCGAGCACGAAGGGTGTGTTGTGATTGAAGAACCTAAACCAGAATACAGAAGTGGAATCGGAACCGATATCCACAGGATCGTTGAGGACAGGAAACTGATGCTCTGCGGCGTTTATGTGCCGTACCCTGCCGGGCTGGCAGGTCACAGCGATGGCGATGTCGGCCTGCACGCGGTTATCGACGCCCTGTTAGGGGCGAGCGGTATGGGTGACATAGGAATGTTGTTTCCCGATACGGACCCGCGGTGGAAAGACGCCGACAGCAAGGAGCTTCTTTTTATCGTCAAGGAGCAGCTCGAAGAAAAAAAGTGGGAAGTAGTCAACATTGATTTGATTATACACGCCGAAGAGCCTAAACTCGGCCCGTTCAAGGGCCAGATGAAAAGGTGTATCGCAGGGCTGTTGGGTATCGATTTTACAGCGGTCAATGTTAAGGCTAAAACCAACGAAGGTTTCGGCGACGTCGGCGCCGGCCAGGCAATGGCCGCTACGGCAATCGTACTTCTGAAAAAGAAAAGAAGAAGAACACTTTAAATGATTAATGATAAATGATTATTGATTATTAAAAGAAAAACTGAATATTATAATCGACACAGACAAATATTTATTGAAGGTATTCATAGATGGGATTACAGCTTCATAACAGCCTGACGAGAAACAAGATGGAATTTGTGCCGTTGCAGAAAGACCACGTAGGTATTTACGTCTGCGGGCCGACCGTATACGGACATGCGCATCTTGGCCATGCGAAAAGCTACGTGAGTTTCGACGTTCTTGTCAGGTATCTGCGTTATCTGGGATATAACGTTACGTATATACAGAATATTACCGACGTTGGGCACCTGACCGACGATGCGGACGAAGGTGAGGACAAGATAGCGAAAGCCGCAAAGAAGGAAAAGGTGCATCCGATGGCACTGGCCGAAATCTATACCCGCAGCTTCTTCGAGGACATGGACAGACTGAACTGCGTTCGGCCCGATATCAGCCCGCGGGCCAGCGGTCATATTGTCGAGCAGATAGAATTGGTTAAAACGCTTCTGGAAAAAGGCTGCGCGTACGAGGTCAACGGCTCAGTGTATTTCGATGTGTCCAAGTTCCCGGAATACGGGAAACTTTCCGGCAGAAATATCGAGGAAATGATGGCCGGTGCACGTGTAGAGGTCTCGCCTGAGAAAAAGAATCCGGCGGATTTTGCACTATGGAAGAAGGCCGAGCCGAATCATATCATGCAGTGGCCGAGTCCCTGGGGGATGGGCTATCCGGGCTGGCATCTGGAATGCTCGGTAATGAGTATGAAATATTTGGGTGCTACGATTGACATTCACGGCGGCGGTCTGGAAAACCAGTTCCCGCATCACGAATGTGAGATTGCCCAGTCAGAGGCGGCCAACGGCGTGCCGTTTGTTCGATACTGGCTGCATAACAATATGGTCACCGTGGACGGTCAGAAGATGGGCAAGAGTCTGAATAATTTCATCACGCTCAAGCAGGCCTTTTCCGGTGCGCACGAGAGACTGACCAGAAGTTACGACCCGCTGGCGGTAAGGCAGTTGATTCTGAACAGCCATTACAGAAGCCCGCTGGATTTTTCGGATGCGGCCCTTTTCGCGGCGCAGAGCGGCTCCAAGAGAGTCAATGAAGCAGTCCAGGCTCTGCGAAGAGCGATAGCCGCATCAAAAGAGGGGCCGATTGACGCCTAAACGGCCGAGCAGTTGACACAGTTGAGAGAGAAATTCGAAGCGGCAATGAACGACGACCTGAATACTTCCATTGCTCTGTCGGTTATATTCGAGCTGGTCCGGCTTAGCAACAAGCTGCTCGAAAACGGCAACGCAACGACGGGAACGCTTAATGCCGTCGATGTCTTGTTCAGCAGGCTGGGCGGTGATTGCCTTGGAATAGTAAAAGACGAATACCTGCAAACGAGCACTACGGCGGTCGATTTAACGGACAAGCTGGTGAATGTTTTAATCGAGCAGAGAAACGAGGCCCGCCGGAACAAGGATTTTGTAAAAGCCGACGTACTTCGTGACAAGCTGGATGAGATGGGGATTATACTGGAAGATAAACCTGACGGGACCACCTGGAGGCTAAAATGAGAATACTCGGAATCGATCCGGGTTTGCAGGTCTGCGGATATGCCTGTCTGGATGCCGACGGTGACAACGAGAGCCTGGTTGAAGCGGGCGTTCTTCGTATACCGAACGACTTGCCGCTGGCGGAAAGACTGAACAGGATTGCCGAGGATGCTCAGTCGATCCTGAATAGCTTAAAGCCCGAAGTCGTCGCTGTTGAAGAGCTTTACTCGCATTATGCCCATCCGAAGACCGCGATATTGATGGGGCACGCCAGAGGTGTTATATTACAAAAATGCGCCGAAGCGGGCATTGAAGTCAGGAGCTTCAGCGCGACGCGAATAAAAAAGTCGATTACCGGCAATGGCCGGGCGTCGAAGGAGCAGGTGCAAAGGACCATTCGAACAATCCTGGCTCTGCGGGAGCTGCCCGAGCCGAATGATGTGGCGGATGCCATAGCGGCGGCGATGTGCTGTGCCGGTGAAATCAACAGGGTGTTGCTGAGTAAATGAAAATATTATGATTGCGAAAATTGAAGGAGAACTCGTTAAGCTCGATGCCGAAAGCTGCCTGGTTCAGGTCGGCCCCATCGGTTACGAGGTAATGCTGCCGGGCTATTGTGTAAGCGCTCTGTCCGGGCGGGTCGGCTCGGATATTTCTCTGTGCACGATGGAATATTACGAAGGGACGCTGGGCGGCGGCAACCTGATACCGAGAATTGTCGGCTTTCTGAATGCAAGTGAGAAGGACTTTTTTACGAAGTATATCAGCGTCAAGGGGGTGGGTATAAGAAAAGGTCTGCGGTCGTTGAGCATACCCATTGCAACGATAGCGGCCGCGATTGAAAACGGCGACGACAAGACGTTGATGTCACTGCCGACGATAGGCAGGAGGATGGCCCAGCAGATTATCACCGAGCTGCGCGGCAAGCTGCAGGTTTTTGCGGGCGAAGCCGAACCATCCAAAACGACGGGGGCCGGATTCAGGCCGTTCCAGATTGAGGCCCTGGAAATCCTTATCGCCTGGGGCGAGAAAAGGGCCGAAGCAATGGAACTGGTCGAGATGGCCTGCCGCAAACACCCCGATATTAAGTCAGCCGAAGCGCTCGTGCCTCTGGTGTATAGATTGAAACAGGGAGTTGAAGTCTAAAGGGAATTACGAATATCGAATGTCGAATTTTGAATTTAGAAAAATAGTCAATAGTCAATATTAAATAGTAAATTACAAATGGCGATAGGAAGAATCATAAGCGGTCAGTCACTGAATGAAACTGAGGAAAGTTTCAACGTTTCGCTAAGGCCGAAGCTGCTGGATGAATGTATCGGCCAGGCCAATGTTAAAAGCAAATTGGCGATTGCTATGACTGCCGCCAAGCAGAGGGGCGAGCCGCTGGAGCATATTCTGTTCTACGGGCCGCCCGGCCTGGGCAAAACTACCCTGGCCAACGTCGTTGCGAATGAAATGGGCGCGAGAATACGCTGCTCATCCGGTCCGGCCCTGACGAAAGCCGGGGACGTTATGGGCCTTTTGAGTAATATCAACACTGGCGATGTGCTGTTTATCGACGAGATTCACCGGCTCAGCACGCCGGTCGAGGAGTTCATATATCCGGCGATGGAGGATTTCAAGGTTGATTTTACCGTCGACAGCGGCCTGCACGCCAAGACGATAAATTTCCCCCTCAAGCGTTTCACCTTGATCGGCGCGACGACGCGGGCCGGATTGCTCAGCGCCCCGCTTCGCAGCCGGTTCGGGATGTTATACCACCTGGACTTCTACAACAGCGAAGAATTGACGCTGATTCTGAAAAGGTCGGCGGAATTGTTACAGTTGCAGTACGAAGACGACACGCTGGAATTGATTGCGGACCGCTCCCGCGGGACACCGAGGGTGGCGAACCGATTGCTCAAACGCGTTCGCGATTACGCGCAGGTCAAAGGTTCCGGCCTGCTCAGCACCGGTATCGTCGAAAGCTCGCTGAAGATGGAACAGATCGATTCACTCGGGCTGGACGAGCTGGACAGGGCTTTTTTGCGGGCATTGGTCAATGTTTACGAAGGCGGGCCGGCCGGCATCGAAGCAATCGCCGCAACACTGGGAGAAGAGAGAGACACCCTTGAAGATGTGGTCGAGCCGTACCTTTTACAAATAGGTTTCCTGCGTCGGACCAAACGCGGCCGCGAAATCACGCAGCAAGCCTGCGAACACCTTGGATTAAAGGTCCGAAGAAAAAAGAAAGCCAACGAAGGGCCTGAACTATTCGAAGCGGATTAGCAAGGTATCAGCTATATTGCAAAGAGGCTGGATGAGATTGCTGCGGCCTAAAAGACAGGCCTCGCAATGACAACGAAACATAGGTTGTAATTGTAACCAACGGAACCGAAGGTGTTACAGTATAACAATGTTAACGTTAAATCGTCATAATCTCACATTGTCATTGCGAAGCCCGATGTCGTTAATCGGGCTGTGGCAATCTCATACGTTGCGAGATTAATTAATGAGTGTGAGACAGTTTTATGTTTACATAATGACAAATAAAACAAATACTGTTCTGTATACAGGTATAACGAATAGTCTCAGAAGGCGGGTATATCAGCATAAACAAAAACTCGTTGACGGTTTTACGAAAAGATATAATGTTGTCAAACTTGTCTACTACGAAGTATTTAGTGATTGTATGAGTGCGATCCGAAGAGAAAAACAGATAAAGGCCGGCCCTCGTCGGAAGAAGGAGGAACTGATAAACAACATGAATCCTGAGTGGCGTGATCTGTACGAAGACTTATGAGATTGCCACGTCCCGATAAACGACATCGAGACTCGCAATGACAGGGGGGATTGTAATTATTTATTCGTTTGGCAACAAAAGAGATTGCTGCGACCCACACGGCGGGTCTCGCAATGATAAAAAGGGATTGCAAAGAGTCAAACTGGGGGATGGGTATGATATCTTTACGTCTGGATACGTGGAAAATTTACCGTTAGTGATTGACTATTTTAATAAAAGTGGAAGAATATTGAACAGATTGTTTGTATCCACAGTAAATAAATGAAG
>CAZKYP010000065.1:12599-16645 GCA_964556885.1 uncultured Pirellulales bacterium
ATAAAAGTGGAAGAATATTGAACAGATTGTTTGTATCCACAGTAAATAAATGAAGTATTTGAAGATTTTGATATACGAGAAGGAAGAGCATGAATCCAAACGAGAATTACGAGCTTTTTAAGAGGCATCCGGGCAACCCGATTCTTTCGGTCAACAACTGGCCGTACAAGGCGAACTCGGTTTTTAATGCGGCCGCGGCACAAGTCGACGGCAAGACAATTCTGCTTGCACGCGTGGAAGATTATCGCGGTATGTCTCATCTGACCATCGCAAGGAGTGAAGACGGTATTTATAACTGGCAGATAGAAAAGGCACCCGCCATGAAGCCCGAGCCGGACAAGTATCCGGAGGAAATGTGGGGCATAGAGGACCCTCGTATAACCTGGATCGAAGAGATGAAAAAGTGGGCTATCTGTTATACCGCCTATTCGAAGGGCGGCCCGCTTGTATCTTTGGCCATGACCGCCGATTTCAAAACGTTTGAGCGTTTCGGGTCGGTCATGCCGCCCGAGGACAAGGATGCAGCTCTTTTCCCTGTCAGGTTTAACGGCTTGTGGGCGATGCTCCATCGACCCGTAGCCAATTCCATGATACTCGGTGCTCATATATGGATATCTTTTTCGCCCGACTTTAAATACTGGGGCCGGCATCAGGAGATAATCCAGGCCAGGGAAGGCGGGTGGTGGGATGCGAACAAGATAGGCCTGTGCGCCCCGCCGATGCAGACGAAAGAGGGCTGGCTTATTCTGTATCATGGCGTCAGGACGACGGCCTCAGGTTCGATTTACAGGTTGGGCCTCGTACTGCTGGATATTGAGAATCCTTCCAAAGTGATAAGGCGTACCGACGAGTGGATTTTCGGTCCGAAGGCGTCCTACGAACGAGAAGGTGATGTCGATGATGTCGTGTTTCCCTGCGGCTGGCTGAAGAAAGGCGACCTGGTTTATATTTATTACGGTGCCGCTGATTCACGGATTTGCCTTGCAACCGCCGATTTTAATGAATTGCTCGATTTCGTTCTTAAATGTCCTTCCTTGTAATGAAAAATACCGGACGGTAAAATATGGCTTATACCGAAGATTTGGACTTTATTGGGGCTGGTACCAGATGTGCCGTTATCGTGGCTCATCCCGACGATGAAACGCTGTGGGCCGGGGGTTTGATGCTGATGCATCCTGAGGCTCGATGGATTGTTGCGACAATCTGCCGGAAAAGTGACGCCGACCGCGCCCCGAAATTTTATAAGGTTCTTGAAAAATATAATGCCGAAGGTTTTATGGCCGACCTTGACGATGGTCCGGAACAGACGCCGCTGAGCAACGGTGATATTCGCAAAACTATTTTGGAGCTTCTGCCTTCGCATGATTTTGATCTGATTATTACGCATAATCCGTCGGGTGAATATACCAGGCACCTGCGGCATGAAGAAACAGCCAACGCGGTTCTGGATTTGTGGAAAGGTAATAAATTATCAGCCGAGAATCTATGGATATTCGCATACGAAGACGGTAATCGCAAATACCTGCCTCGTACGATCGAAGGGGCCGACCTTTTGGTTGACTTAACCGAAGAGACCTGGAAAAAAAAGTACGATATTATAACCGGAGTTTACGGTTTTGGTAGTGACAGCTTCGAAGCAAGGACGACGCCGAGACAAGAGGCGTTCTGGTGCTTCGACGACAGAAGCTGATTTAGTGGAAAGGAATTTACTATGAAAGTCTTGCTTTTATATGATTACCCGCCTTCGCCTGCGGGCCTTGCGACCCAGGGACAATTGCTGCACAGGGGGCTTGAAGAGCTGGGAGTCGACGTGTTCTCCGTGAATTTCGAGTCGGCCCAGGAAAAAGAATGGTATTACAGGTGGTTCGAGCCGGATATCGTTGTCGGCGTCGGTTACTGGGGGCATACGCCTCATCTTGTTCTTCACCCGCAGAGATACGGTATAACGGCCGTGCCCTGGCTCGTCGCCGACGGTTATATGGCGAACTATCGTGAGATGCTCGAGGATTTGCCGCTGATACTTGTCACTTCGAACTGGGTCAAGAAGGTTTATATCCGGGACGGTCTTAGCGGCAAGAATATCGAAGTTCTTCACGTTGGCTGCGATACGGACGCCTTTCAGCCTCGTGACAAGAAGGACCCCAAGGTGTCCACCGTCCGAGAGGCTTTGGGAGTTTCCGACGACCAGATATTGGTTATGACGGTAGGGGGGGACGCCGCTTCAAAGGGCGCGCAGGAGGTCATGCAGGCCCTGGCGATAATCGACCCGAAGGCGCCGGACTGGAAATACGCCTGCAAGGTCTGGCCTCAGCAGCGGACGGAACAGCAGAACCAGGCGGACTGGCAGTTGGCGACGCATCTGGGTATAGAAAAAAATGTTGTGTACACGACAAGCAGGGTCTCACGTAACTTTATGCCGTATCTTATAGCCGCATGTGATATTTACGCCGCACCGTCGCGTCTCGAGGGATTCGGGATGATCCAGGTCGAGGCCAACGCATGTGAAAAGCCGGTAATAGGAATAAAGGCGATGGGTATGCTGGATACTCTGGTGCACGGCAAGACGGCTTATTTGGCGGATGTTGCCCAGGAAATCAGGCTTCGAGAAACGATGCTCGGAGACGAATCCGGCTTCCAGGAAGGTCATAAGTTCGTCTTTAAGAGACCCAGGACCGTGGATTATCGTGCGAGTGTCAATGACATAGCAAATTACCTTTTAGATTTGATGACCAATCCTGGTTTAAGAGAGTCGATGGGAAAGGAAGGACGCAAACGCGTCGTAGAGAACTTTGACTATCGTGTGATTGCAAAGAGATTTGTCAATATAGTCTCGAAGCGTCTCAATCTATCCTGACGTAAACAGGCAAAAATGTAGAGGGGCTTTCCCGGCGCGCCGGGACCGATTCGTCTATGAATAAGCAGCAGAGAGAGTTGATTGGCAAAGCGAAAGAAGCGGCCTTGCAGGTGCTTCTTCATAACAACCACGGCCCATACCACAAGCTGCCGCGAACCGCAGGGTGGGGATACCCGGAGCCGTATACGAGGGACATGATGATATGCTCTCTCGGCGTTTTGACGAGCCGGAATGAGAAACTTATTAAATCACTGCGTCGAGTACTCGAAACACTGGCTAAAAATCAAACCGAGCTGGGCCATATCCCGTCTTTGGTTCACGATCCGCAGGACCGGGGGGCGTCCGACACGACGCCGCTGTTCCTGATGGCGGTCGGGATTTATCGAAAAGTATTAGGTGATGGTAGCTTCCTTGAAGAAGCTGTGCAAAAGGCCCTGAAATGGATGGAATACCAGAGCCCAACCAATCGTAATCTCGTAGCTCAGTTGCCAACCAGCGACTGGCGGGACGAGCAGTGGGTTTTAGGTTACGGACTTTATGTCAATACGATTGTGTATACTTATCTTTGTCTTTTCGGCCGGCATGAGCGGGCGACAATGGTGAGACAGGACATGGAAAGATTCGCCATTACCGAAGAGCGGCAGCATCGCCACGTCCATGAAGGCCTGGTAGTAAAGTACAAGCCGTATTACGCCATGTGGTCGTACAAGGTCCTGCGAAGCGAACGTTTCGACCTTTTGGGAAACAGCCTTGCGATACTGATAGGCATAGCGTCACCGTCGAGAGCGGAGCGTCTTATAAAATGGATAGAGCATGAATGTGCGGGAATAAGAAAGAACGAAGACCTTGCAGTCGATTTGCCGCCGAATTTCTTTCCGTATATCCGGCCGGACGATCCCGACTGGCGGCCGCGTTATGCCAAGTACAATCAGCCGGGCGAGTATCATAACGGTGGGATTTGGCCTTTTATCTGCGGCTTTTATGTTGCGGCTTTGGTTGCCGCCGAAAGATTCCAGCTTGCAGAAACAAAACTGCTCGCCCTGACGGAGCTTATCAGCAAGTCACGGGTGGCTGATGTGGAATTCGGCTTCAACGAATGGCATCGCGCACAAGACGGTAAGCCCTGCGGCGAAGACTGGCAAAGCTGGTCGGCCGCAATGTACCTCTACGCCGCCGAGTCCGTACAACAAAA
>CAZKYP010000066.1:0-16241 GCA_964556885.1 uncultured Pirellulales bacterium
GGTATTGGTGGTATGGGCAAGAACAATGTTGCCAAATGCAGCAGTGAAAATATCGTGGCTCTGTGCGATGTGGACTGGAAATATGCCGCTGATGTTTTCACAAAATATCCGAATGCCAGAAAATGGAAAGATTTTCGAAAGATGCTCGACGAACAGAAGGACATCGATGCAGTGGTTGTTGCTACGCCGGACCATGCTCATGCCGTCGTGGCAATGGCGGCGATTCAGCGGGGCAAACATGTGTACGTCCAGAAACCTCTGACACGGATGGTTTACGAAGCCCGTATGCTGACAGAGGCGGCGAAAAAGTACAAGGTAGCCACGCAAATGGGCAACCAGGGCCATTCCGGCGAGGGGACTCGTTTGGTGTGTGAATGGATATGGAGCGGTGCTATCGGGGACGTTCGGGAGGTACACTGCTGGACTAACAGGCCTGTTTGGCCGCAGGGAATCGACCGGCCCAAAGATACGCCGCCGATACCCGATACATTGGATTGGGACCAGTGGATTGGTCCGGCCCCGTATAGACCTTACAATCCGGCTTATCTTCCGTTCAACTGGCGGGCCTGGCTTGATTTCGGGGCAGGTGCGCTGGGGGATATGGGGTGTCACGTTATGGATGCGGCTTTCTGGGCATTGAAATTAAAATATCCCGTAAGCGTTCAGGCAAGTCATTCCTACGATGTTCAGGAGATGTGGAAGCGGTTTGACAATAAAGAATCTTATCCCAGAAGCTCCGTGGTTCATTACCAATTCCCGGCTCGTGATGGTATGCCGCCCGTCAAATTACACTGGTATGACGGCGGGATGCTGCCTGAAACTCCGGAAGACCTTGAGCCCGGCAGGGAAATAAGCAAATTAGGCAGTGATAACAGCGGGACGCTGTTTATTGGTGACAAAGGTGTATTGGTAAGCGGCTGTTATGGCGGCAGTCCGCGGCTTATACCGGAAGCTAAGATGAGAGAATTTAATCGGCCGCCGAAGACACTGCCCAGGGTCGAGGGCAGCGAAGAGGGTCATGAACAGAACTGGATAAGGGCCTGTAAAGGCGGCGAGCCGGCCTGTTCCAACTTCGATTATTCCGGCCCGCTGACCGAAACGGTTGTTATGGGCAATCTTGCCATACTCAATCCGGGCAGGAAATTGAACTGGGACGGCGAGAATATGAAAGTTACCAACGATGAACAGGCCAACAAGTACGTTAATGTACCCTATCGTGAAGGCTGGTCATTGTAACTAATGATACGAATAGAGGTTTGTTCCCATGAAGAAATCGGTTGGATCTAAATATGGTGCAAAGAATCTTAATACCAAGAAATCTGGAATGACTCGTCGTGAATTTGTTGGAACGGCCGCGGCGGCGGCAGCGTTTACTTTTATACCGAGACATGTACTCGGTCAGGTCGGGCAGAATAATTCGGCCAACAGCAAACTCAACATTGCCTGCATAGGTGCCGGTGGTCGAGCTTATGATGACATTATGGGAGTCAGCAGCGAAAATATTGTTGCGCTCTGTGATGTGGACCAAAAACAGGCGGCGAAAGCTTTCAATCAGTTTCCTGATGCCCGGAAATATAGCGACTTCCGAAAAATGCTGGACAAGGAAGCAAAAAATATTGATGCGGTTGTTGTCGCTACACCGGATCATGTCCATGCACCATCCGCTATAATGGCGATGAAGATGGGCAAGCATGTTTATTGTGAAAAACCGTTAACACATACGGTCTATGAAGCCCGTAAGATGACGGAAATCGCCCGCCAAATGAAGGTAGTTACACAGATGGGAAATCAGGGCCAGGCGTCCGAGGAAACCCGCCTGATGTGTGAGTATATCTGGGATGGGGCGATCGGACCGGTGAGGGAAGTCCATGTCTGGACGGACAGACCTTTGAGGGGGCTCGACGCTGTGTACTGGCCCCAGGGAGTGGGAAGACCGAAGGATACGCCGGCAGTGCCGGAAACTCTTGATTGGAATTTGTGGCTTGGTCCTGCGCCGGAACGTCCATACCACCCATCTTATGTGCCGTTTAACTGGCGGGGCTGGTGGGACTTTGGGACCGGCGCTCTGGGTGACATGGGTTGTCACCGAATTGATCCGGTCTGGCGAGCTTTAAAGCTAAAATGCCCTGAAAGTATCGAGGCCGCGTGTTCTTTGGTCAACAGTGAAACATATCCTGTAGCATCGATAGTGACCTATCACTTCGGTCCCAGAGGCGATATGCCTCCGGTCAAATTGATATGGTATGACGGTGGTTTGAGACCACCCCGGCCACAAGAGTTGGAAGAAGGCCGGCAATGGGGGGCGGAAGGCGTACTTTTTGTAGGTGACAAAGGTAAAATGCTCAATCATCTGCTTATCCCTGAATCCAGAAGACAGGAATACGGTAAACCGCCGCAGATACTTACCCGCTCACCTGGCCACCATAAAGAATGGATTGAAGCGTGCAAGGGAGGTAGTGATGCTCCTGGTTCGAATTTCGATCACGCCGGCCCTTTGGCGGAAGCTGTCTTACTGGGTAATATTGCCCTGCGTCCGGAGATAAAAGAAAAATTGACACGCGCGACGTTGAACTGGGACGGTCCCAATATGAAGTTTACTAATATGCCTGAGGCGGATAATTATATAACGAAGTTCTATCGTTTGGGCTGGACCATATAAAATCATTTTTTTCACGTTTGGATTAACGTTCGCAGGAGAACAGGGACATGACCAAAGAAATAAAAATCAGATTGATAGTAATGGCGGTTGTATTATGTACATGTTTTTTATCGAGGGCAAATGCGGCTGATACATGGGAAGACTGGAAGCTGGGTACGCAGGCGTACACTTTCAATCATTTCACATTTTACGAGGCGGTTGAAAAGACGAAATCGGTCGGCCTGAAGTACATCGAAGCCTATCCCGGCCAGCGCCTGAGCAGTGAAAAGGGCGATGTGATATTTGATCACAATCTGTCGGACGAGCTGAAGTCGGAAGTCAAGCTGATGCTCCACGAGAAGAATATGAAACTTATCAATTATGGGGTGGTTCCACTGCCGAACAACGAGGCCGAATGTCGAAAAGTCTTCGACTTCGCACGCGATATGGAAATCGAGACGATAGTGTCCGAGCCGCCGGAGGACGCATTCGATTTGGTTGACAGGCTCTGTCAGGAGTACAATATCGGTGTGGCGATTCACAATCATCCCAATCCTTCGCACTACTGGAATCCGGATACAGTGATGAAGGTCTGTGAAGGCCGGAGCAAGTGGATCGGAGCCTGTGCTGATACGGGCCACTGGACGCGTTCGGGAATCGACCCGCTTGAAGCCGTCAGGAAGCTCGGCAGGGCGGGCAGGATCAGGTCTTTACATTTCAAGGACCTCAATGAGTTCGGCAATCGTGATGCTCATGATGTTATATGGGGTACCGGCGTAAGCAAGGCCAGAGAGGTATTGGCCGAGTTGGCGGCGCAGGGTTTTAAGGGTGTCTTTTCCATCGAGTATGAATATAACTGGGACAACAGCGTACCGGAGATAAAAAAGTGTGTGGAGTTCTTCAACAAAACCTCGGCCGAGCTTAGTAGTATTGAATTCAAAGATGTTTTCAAGAAAGACCTTTCGAATGCCGTGATGAAACCCGGCTCGTGGTCTTTTGATGCAGATGGCGTCCTGTCGCCCGCAACTGATATTCAGGGCGGGGACCTGGATGTCTGGACGAAAGAACGTTATGGCGACTTCATACTTGAGCTCGACTTCAAGGTTCCGGAAGGAGGCAACAGCGGCGTATTCATTCGTACCGGCAATATAGAGCAATGGCTCAACACCGCCATCGAAGTCCAGATTCATGCCACCTCCGACGGCACGAAGCATGGCCAGTGCGGTGCTATTTATGACTGTCTCTCGCCGTCGAAGGATGTTGTCAAAGAGCCCGGCCAGTGGAACCACTATGTTATTACCTGCCTTGATAATAAGATTTACGTGAATCTTAACAGCGAAGATATTATAGATATGGACCTTGACCTGTGGACTGAGCCGCATAAAAATCCACAGGGGACTCCGAACAAGTTCAATACTGCCTATAAGGATATGCCCCGCAAAGGGCATCTCGGCTTCCAATTTCATGGCCATCCGGTCTGGTTCAGGAATCTCAAGATTAAATCGCTTGATTAATGCTGATTGCCATGGAGATGCGGGGTGATATAGGTGGAAAAACCGCAGTAATGATGAGAAAAGATGAAGATTAAAATGGTCAAATGTATTCTTGACCGGGGTTTATATAGCCGATATATTAATTATCAGTTTGCTTAAATTTGGTTAATTTAAGGAGTTAATAAGAGAACGATGAATGATCAAAAAAATGATAGTAAATTAGATAGACGTAGTTTTCTTCGAAATACGGCGATTGGTGCGGCCGGATTGGCATTTTCTCCGGCGGTTTTCGCGCAATCTGACGCGGGTAAACCGGATGATATTAATGTTGCCCTGCTTGGGGCCGGTAAGCAGGGACAAACCCTGATGAATGCCTGTTTGGATATTCCGGGTGTTCGGTTTAAGGCGGTTTGCGATATCTGGACAGACTTCAACCAGAGACGTGTATCCCGGACTCTCAAGGCATACAAGCATGATAATAATGCGTATGTTGACTACAAGGAGATGCTTGCCAATGAAAAAGACCTGGATGCGGTTATTATCGCTACGCCTGATTTCTGGCACTCCGAGCACACAGTGGCCTGTCTCGATGCCGGGCTTCATGTGTATTGCGAGAAAGAGATGTCCAACAAGCTCGACGATGCTAAGAAGATGGTAGAAGCTGCAAAAAGGACGGGAAAATTGTTGCAAATCGGCCATCAGCGCCGAAGCAATCCGGTGTACAGGCACTGCTATGAAAAGTTAATCAAAGATGCAAACATGTTAGGTCAGATGACAACTATCAACGGCCAATGGAACCGCAGCAAATTTGCTTGTGAAGATCCCGGTTTCCCGCCAAATGCCGTGATTGATCCTGCAACTCTTGCAAAGTATGGTTACAAATCTATGACTCAGTTCGTAAACTGGCGCTGGTATAAGGGGCTCGGGGGCGGGCCGATTGTCGATCTCGGTTCACACCAGATAGATATATACAGTTGGTTCCTCGATGCCAATCCGAAGTCTGTTATGGCCAGCGGCGGCATCGATTACTGGAAGAGCGAGGGATGGGAATGGTATGACAATGTCATGGCGATTTTCGAGTATCAGACGGAAAAAGGAACCGTCAGGGCGTTCTATCAGACGATAACTACAAACAGCAGGGCGGGCTATTATGAAACCTTTATGGGCGATGAGGGTATGATTAATATTTCCGAGGCACCCAGTCCCTGGAACGGCATTTACCGCGAATTCTGGGTACCGGCGGAAAAATGGGACAAGTGGGCGAAGGCCGGCTACATCAAGGCAATCAAACAGGAGGAAGAACAGCCTGTCGCTACCGGGGCCGCTATAGATGCCCGTCAGTCACCGGCGCCGACCAGATATGAAATTGCTGCGATGCTGGACAAGCCCCCTCACCAGCCGCATCTTGAGAATTTCTTCGATGCGATTCGCGGCAAGGCCAAACTAAATTGCCCGGCCGAAATCGGCTATGAGACGGCTGCTACCGTCCTGAAGGTCAATGAAGCGGTTGAAGCCGCTCGAAAGCTGGAATATAAGCCTGAAGAATTTAAGGTATAAATTTTCTGTTGATTTATGTGGCAAATTTTGGCGTTGAAATCAAAGGATTGGTCATAAATTGAACAAAGGATCGATATTAACAGGCTTTTTATGTTTGCTGGTATTGAGTCTTTTCGTTGCGGCCGCAGAAACCGATCTCTCGACCGGGCTCGAAACGGAGCAGAAGCTTTTAGGCGATGATAGTGACGGCAGCAGGGCTACGCCGGTCCATCTTATCCCGTTATATGCCGAGAACGAGGATGGTCAAAAGGGCCAGCAGATCAAGCCTGATGCGGAATATCCTTTGCCGTTTTCAACCCGCTTTACATGCAGTGACTGTCACAATTATGATTTGGTGAAGAAGGGCTGGCATTTTAACGCTGTCGATGCCAATGTCCCTCCCGGCAGGCCGGGTGAGCCGTGGGTATATTTCGATTCCAAACTGTGCATTCAGATTCCCCTTTCGTATCGCAACTGGCCGGGGACTTATCGGCCTGAGCAGATTGGATTAACGGAATTCAGGTTTACTAAAATATTCGGCAGGCACATGCCCGGAGGCGGGCCGGGTGAGGTCGAAGCGACTGATATTGATGATATTGGACGTCAGCTTGTTTCCGGTAAGCTCGAAATAAACTGTCTTGCATGCCACAACGCTCATTACGGCCAGGACATGGGCGGTACGGTAGGGTACGGTGTTCAGATTTCGCGTGAGAATTTCCGTTGGGCTGCGACCGCTTCGTGCGAGTTTGCGTCCGTGACTGGTTCGGCGGACGGGCTGCTTATTACTTATGATCCCTTTATGCCCGATCCGGGCGAAGAGAACGCTCCACGAGTGACCTATCGAAAAGAAGCGTTCAACGAGAAAAACGAGGTGCTTTTTGAAATAGTCAGAGAGGTGCCTAACGAGCGATGTTATTACTGTCATTCCGATTTGTATCAGAGTAATGCAAAAGAAAAAACTGAAAAATGGACTCAGGATGCAGACGTTCATTTGGCGGCCGGATTAAAATGTGTCGATTGTCACCGCAATGGTATCGGTCATAACATCACCAGAGGATATGCCGAAGAATCGAGTGTTTCTGATAATCCATTGGCCACCGTGAGCTCATGCGAAGGTTGTCACCTCCCGGAAGGTGATAGTGTCCCTGATGCGGGCCGGTTTGGGGCGCCTGTTCCGACGCATCCGGGAATTCCTGCTATTCATTTCGATAAACTTACCTGCACGGCCTGTCATTCGGGGCCGTGGCCTGCCGGGCAGACGATTTTGACCAAGACTTCGCGCGCTCATAGATTGGGAACTCCGAATGTTAATAAGGCCCCGGAGTCGCTGCCGCATATTCTCTCACCTGTTTTTGCTAAACAGGAAGGAATTGCCGCTGAATATTTAGGAAAAGTTATATTACCGGAAGATAGAAAGATAGGACCTCATAAAATGATGTGGCCAGTCTTCTGGGGGGTATTAAAAGATGATCGGATTGAGCCAATAGAAATTAGTATTATAGAGAAAATAGTCGGAGATGTTTTTGCCGACCTTGAGTTGTCTGCTGCCGGTGATTGGCCTGATCTGACAAAAGAACAGATTGCGGATGTATTGAAGGCGCTTGGCCCGGCCGTTGATGGTGCGGCTGTTTATATCAGCGGCGGAAAACTGTTCGCCCTTGACGATTCGGGGCAAATAACTTCACAGGAAAATCATCCTGCCGCCCAGCCATATTTCTGGCCGCTTGCTCATAATGTCAGGCCCGCCGCTCAGGCATTGGGAGTTCGTTACTGTACGGATTGCCATGCGACTGATTCGCCATTATTTTTCGGTGGTGTTATTGTTGATTCTTCTATTGCAGCCGAACGAGGTTCGACGCGACAAATGGCGGAGTTCATGGCTGTCCGGCCTTTTTATAATAAAGTTTTTGCTTTCACGTTCGTATTTCGGACATTTATGAAGATTGTTTGTCTCGGCTCGTCTTTGATTTTGGCAGGAGTGCTTTTGTTATATGCACTCAGGGCTCTGAAGTGTGTTGTAAAAGTGCTTTCAGGGAATAATTAATAGTTCCAGGTGATGGTAAACTATGTTTAGAACGATTTCAATAATTTCGTTTGTTTTGACTCTTGGCGCTGTTTTCTTATGCAGCGTCCTCTTTCCGAGCGGGCAGTCGTGGCGGCATCCTTTCAAAAAGCTGGTTCATCTGTTTACGCTCCTTTTTATCGAACAGAAGCTCAGTTTCGCCGGTGTCGTTAGAAAGCTTGTTTACCTGCTGGCATTATTATGTTTTTTAGTTCTGGGATTTACCGGTTTTTATCCGACACTTGGTTTGAATCAGCATATTTCAGGTTATTTGCTTATAGTGCATGCAACTTTTGCACCGATACTGGCAATATGCCTTGCAGTGTTGGCCGTGATGTGGGCTGGCAGGTGCCGGTTCATATATGCCGACTGGCCGTGGTTTCAAAGGTTTATCGAACGTGTGACATTAATTAAAAGCTCCGACCAGCCTTCGGATAAAAATCAAAGCGTCGGTCAGAAAATAACTTTCTGGTTGATAATATTTCTGGCTCTGCCTCTGATTATGTCGATTGTCCTGAGCATGTTGCCATATTTCGGGACCAATTGGCAGGAGTTTTTACTTACGATACATCGCTGGACAGCCCTGATATTTGCGATCGTTGTAATTGTCCATACTTATATGATGATCCGAATTCAGATGAGATAGTAGTTTTAAGTTGTACCGATTATAATATTCGGGTAGGCGTTGAAGATTGTTTAAAGTAGATCGTTGATAATGAGATATATCCGGCAAAGTGCCGGTTAAAGTCTAATCAAGGAACAATTGGTTAGGAGAACATATCATGAGTAATGGAGTATTACCGAATTATTTGAGCATGGCCAAACCGAATCCGCCTGAGAACAGGGCTCCCTGGTACAAAAGTACGGCGCCCGCGTACGCGGGGATCTTTCTGTGGGTGGTCTTCTACATGAATATCGCCGACGGGACCCTGTCACAGGCCGGGCTTGGATTGAGTGTGCTTGGATTGGTTGTGGCCGCCCTTATTTGTCATTTCCTTTTCTATCTGGTGCCGGGAATGTATGGCATGAAGACAGGCTATCCTCTTTATGTTGTCGGTTCCTCGACTTATGGTGTGCAGGGCGGGTTCTTGATGCCGGGTTTGCTGATGGGATTACTTCAGTTCGGATGGCTTGCCGTTAACATTGCCGTATCGGCAGATTTTATCCTTCAGGCGTTCGGCAAACCGGCCGCTGTCGACGCCGCGGGCCAGTTCAATGGAAGCGCGGGATTTACAATCGTGGCGATTATATGGGCCATACTTGCCGTATTTGTTGCCCTTAAGGGGATTCAATACCTCGGGAAGGTCTCGACGTTTCTGCCGATTGTGCCTCTTGTGATGATCCTGATAGTTTTCTTTACCAATGTCGGAAGCGCCGCAGATTACACACCTGCCGAAGGAGGTAAACCAATCGTTGGTTTTATGACGATGATTGCGATTGTTGTAGGCTTTTTTGCTACGGCCGGCGCCGCAGGTGTGGATTTCGGGATGGGCAATCGCAATGAAAAGGATGTCAAGCTTGGAGGGCTTGTTGGAATTGCTCTGGCTATTTTGGTTGCGGGCGGTTTGCCGCTGATAGCAGTAGCAGGTGCTCATGCCGCCAATCCCGATATGGAAAAGTTTACCTTTGATGCAGTCATCGCGCAGCAGAAGGGCCTGTCGGGGATTATGTTTGCTCTCTTTGCTGTTGCCAGCTTCGCGCCTGCATGTTTCAGCTCCTTTATCGCCGCCAACAGCATAGGGACTATGTTCCCCAAAGCCAACAAAACTATGATGGTTTCAATAGGCGCTGTTTTGGCGGTTATTTTGGCGGTGACGGGCAAAGCTCTGAACCTGGTTGGAGTGTTCAATATCATAGGCGCCTCGTTTGGTCCGATCTGCGGTTCGATGGTGGCCGATTATTTGTTGAGTGGTCGAAAATGGGCCGGTCCGCGGAAAGGTATCAACTGGGCCGGTTATATTTCCTGGGCTGTGGGATTTGTTGTTGCAATATTGCCGATGGTCGGCGGAGATAAATTCAGCTTTATCACTCCCGCGCCGGTTATTGCCTTTGTTATCGGTTTTGTTCTTTATGCCGTTTTGGCCAAGGCCGGACTCGAACCGCCGGTTGTGGAGATGAAAAATAGCTGAAATGTTGTGGGCGAATCTGCTCTTGTCTATTTCAGATTGATTCAAACGGCGGAAAATTGATTAATTAGTTTTCTGCCGTTTATTTTTTTCTGAATGCCAACGGTGTAAAGGATGCTATCCGAAGTTGTAATATTTTGTTACGGCCTCATGGACATTCCATGTGCAGTCGAGGTCTTTGGGGAAGATGACAAGATCGCCCGGGCCGAAGCTCACAGAGTCCTTGCCGTCTGAGACGGTTACCTTGCCTTCTATTAAAAGGCAGGTTTCTTTCTCCGTATACGACCAGTCGAATGTGCTGGGCTCACATTTCCATATTGGCCATGCCTGGCATGTCGAATTTTCTTTGTCGGATGGTTTTCTGACAATCACATCTTTCACAGTTGACATATTTTTAGCTCCTTTGATGATTTTTACAATTCTGTTCGTATTTTAGCCGAGATGGGACGTTTTTCAAGTTGAAATTGAATTTCCGTATAAATATAAGAAACACCATCTAATTTCCTTGCGAATTTACCGGATTTATCTTAAAATGAAACTTCCTCGCAAATAATTATGGGAAAAGCTATGTTAGCCAGATTATATAGTATTGCTCTCGAAGGAATAGACGGGATAATCTGTGAAGTAGAGGTTGATATTGCGCGCGGCGGACTGGAAAAACCTCTCATTGTCGGTCTTCCGGATGCGGCGGTAAAGGAAAGTACGGAGCGAGTCAGAAGCGCCATTGTAAACTGCGGCTACAAATATCCGAAGACGCCGGCGCTGATAAATCTCGCTCCCGCACATATCAAGAAAGAAGGCCCCGCTTTCGATTTGCCTATTGCCCTGGGTATTCTGCTCGGCTCCGGTAATTTTGCAGACGCGGTTCTGAAAGATTATGTTATTGCCGGTGAGCTGGCCCTGGACGGCAGGGTGAGGTCCGTCAATGGTGTTCTGAGTATGGCGATGACAGCCCATGCCGCAGGATTTAAGGGTGTAATCGTGCCGTTGGAAAATGCGCGGGAAGCAGCCGTAGTTCAGGGTATTGATGTTTATGGAATTGGCTCTCTCACCCAGGCCGTTGGTTTTATCAAAGAACAATTGCCCATTGAGCCGACGATGGTTGATATCGATGAAATCTTCAGCGCCGAAAGTCGCTACGATGTTGATTTTGGGGATGTAAAAGGACAGGAGTCAGTTAAGCGGGCGCTGACGGTAGCTGCGGCCGGCGGACATAATATAATAATGATCGGCCCTCCGGGGGCTGGTAAAACGATGCTCGCTCAGAGATTGCCGACGATTCTGCCGCCGTTGGGTTTGCAGGAGTCGCTTGAAACTACCCGTATATATTCCGCGGTGGGTCTGCTTGGCAAGAGCAGAGCTTTAATTGCCACACGTCCGGTCCGTATGCCGCATCATACTGCAAGTGGTCCCGCTCTTGTCGGAGGTGGGCCAAATGCGCGGCCGGGAGAGTTGTCGCTGGCTCATCATGGGATATTGTTTCTCGATGAGTTTGCGGAATTTCCCCGGCACGTACTCGAAATGATTCGCCAGCCTCTTGAGGATGGTACTATAACGGTATCGCGCGCCAAGCGTACGGTTACCTACCCGGCCCAGTTTGTTCTTGTGGCGGCTCTTAATCCGTGTTTGTGTGGTTATTATGGTACGGATTCGAGAAGATGCAAATGTACACCGAATCAAATTGAAAGATATTTATCGAAAATTTCCGGCCCATTGGTGGACAGAATCGACATTCATATCGATGTGCCTGTGATAAGTTTTGCCAAGCTTCGTTCGAAATCCGGTCAGCTTAATTCATCCATTATGAGACAGGATGTTATCAAGGCAAGGAATTTACAGGCGAAGCGTTTTGGTGACGGAAAAATAATGACCAATGCCAGAATGACGCATAAACAGGTCGGCAAATATTGTGTGCTTGACTCGACAAGTGAAGCATTACTTAAACATGCGATGATGGAATTCGGTCTTAGCGCTCGTGCACATGATAAAATCTGCAAGGTTTCCCGAACCATAGCAGATTTGGCCGGTAGTGAAAACATTCAACCTGAACATATAGGTGAAGCCATAAGCTATCGCAAATTGGACAGAAAATTATAGACAATAAATTCAATCCTTGTTTGTAACGCCGATGCAATTGCTCAGTTAAGATAGGTACAAACCATGTTTATAAATGTACTCGGCGACGGCCGGATGCAGCATATCGGTTATATCCAGGCCGGCCGCAAGCCTGCTTCGTATATTCGTGCTGCTTATGTCTATCAGTGATGTTTTTATAATGTTTCGTTGAAGTTTTTCGACTCTTTTATCGCCCCAAACGGCTTCAAATCGGCCATAATCCGGCTTTTCGCAGCCCGCTCTGTACATCGTGGCAATATTGCATATATCAATAAGATCAGTGATTTTATACCACTGTGCAAGGTCATCAATGCTGTCTGCGCCTATCAGCCAGTATATTGAAGTTTCACTGCCGTAGTCGGTAAGAAATTTCTCTACTGTATGGAGTGTGTAACTTGGCGCAGGTTTTTTCAATTCGTAATTACTTACCTGAAATTTTCGTTCTTCACGAATTGCTATAGATATCATTTCAAACCGATTATTATCATCGGCTATAGGCGAAAAACCTTTCAGCGGCGAACGTTTTGCAGGAATGAAGATTATTTTTTCCGCGTCGATATAATCTGCTGCATCATTTGCAACGGTGGTATGACCCAAATGAATTGGATCAAATGTTCCGCCAAAAAGTGCAATTTTTCTTTTTGTCATAACAAAACTAACAGCTAAACTGTTTGTAGTTGAAGAAAAAGATTACATATAAAAATACTAAACTACGTTTATGATATTGATGTCAATGAACAATAAAACTATTAAGGTGTAATTCTACATTTATTCAATATATAGTATAGTATGAAATATATGAAGATGTATAAAATAATTGGTGACAAAAATATTTTGTCAAGTATTACTAAACTTTTAGACGATAAAAAAATATGAAAAAAAATAAATATTTTTGTGTTATTTTTTGTTAAAGTTTTTTATTGTTAATAAATGTCGTATTGTAAATTGAATATAGAAAGGATTTAGTCAGCCAAAAGGAGGTGACACAATAATGGCAAAGAAAAAAGCAAAAAAGAAAGTAGCAAAGAAGAAAGCAACAAAGAAAGCTGCAAAGAAGAAAACAAAAAAGAAAAAATAGCGTAACAGTTTAATCTAAGGCTCGCCCTTGTGCGTTAGTAATCGAAGCGAGCCGCCGACAATAGTCGGTTACGCTAAAAACGGAAAGTTCTTTCTATATAACGGAACCTTCCGTTTTTTTTTGCGCTTATTGCAGGTGGCAAACCGGATTCTGCTGTATTCTTGCAATTACCGCTTAATTCCGTATACTATCTGTCAGTATAGATTAGAATTTGTGTTTGGAACGTTTTATAGAAAGATTGGTTTATATGGATTTTTTCAATTATAAAAACGGCAGCTTGTTTGCCGAAGGAACAAGTATTGACAGGATTGTGCAAGAGGTCGGCACACCTGTTTATATCTACAGCAAAAGCACCTTTATCGACCACCTTAACAAAATACAGCAGGCCTACATCGAGCTTGATACCACGATTTGCTATTCCGTCAAGGCCTGTGGGAATATAAATATCCTGAAATTTATGGCCGAGATGGGCAGCGGATTCGATATTGTCAGCGGCGGGGAGTTATTCCGCGTCCTGAAAGCCGGGGGCGATCCGTCTAAAATAGTTTTTGCCGGTGTGGGAAAGACGGATGCCGAAATCAAAGATGCTTTGAATGCAAATGTAGCCTATTTCAATATAGAATCTGAAGCCGAGCTTGAGAACCTGATTCGACTGGCCAAAGAAAACGGCAAAAAAACAAAAGCCGCTCTGAGAGTAAATCCTGATGTCGATTATAAAACTCATGCCTTCCTGAGGACAGGTAAGAAGGAAACAAAATTCGGTGTTGATATCGAGCGGGCACTGAAAACCTTTGATGACTACAGTGATAATCCGGCGGTGAAACTTTGTGCTGTTCATGTGCATTTGGGAACGGGCGGCAAAACAATCGATCCCTATGTTGAGGCGGTCGAGAAAATCCTGCCGCTTATTGACCAGCTTCGAAGTAATGGACATACCGTTGAAGCTCTTAATTTGGGTGGTGGTTACGGAGCCGACTATGAATCCGACACCGTACCTTCGGCGACTGAATACGCAAACGGTATTGTGCCGCTGTTGAAAAATAAAGACCTCAAGCTTATTCTGGAACCAGGCAAGAGCATTTGTGCCAATGCCGGGATATTAGTTACTCGTGTTCTCTATACGAAGCGCGGTGGCAGCAAAAAATTTATTATTGTCGATGCTGGGATGAACGATTTGATTCGACCGTCTTTGTACGGTGCGTTCCATTTCATCTGGCCTGTGGAAGTTGACGATGAATTTATTCCTCATCAACGTCGGAATGATTTGATGCCGGATGGCGCCGAAGTGGTTGATATTGTCGGGCCGATTTGCGAAGGCGCGGACTTCTTCGCAAAGGACAGGGCACTTCCGGTGGTACAGCGCGGGGAGCTGCTCAGTATTTTTACGGCCGGAGCATACGGCTTTTCAATGAGCAGTAACTATAATGCACGTTGCCGGGCTGCTGAAGTTCTTGTGGATGATGACAAATTCTCAATAATCAGAAAACGTGAAACATACGAGGACTTAATTACGCTTGAAAAGTAAATTATTCACTGTCGCAGGTTAAATGTGGCCCGTTCCATCTTGATTTTTCTTTTGTTGGCTATGGATTAAGCAGGTTGAGAACCTGCAAAGGGCATTCAACGAGGGCCTTTGCTCCGTTTGCTTTCAGTTCTTTGGCAGTACGAAAACCCCAGAGTGCTCCTACTGCGTACATTCCGGCTGCATTGGCGGTTTGCATATCGATGTTAGTATCGCCGAGGTAGAGAATGTTACCCGGCTGGATTTGAAGCTCGCCGGCAATCTCCAACGCAGAGTTGGGATCGGGCTTTGGAAGGGCGGAGGCTTGCAGCCCGCGCACGACTTTAAATGACCAGTGCGGCAGAAGCGATTTGACTGTGATTTGCGTAAACTCGTCGGATTTATTGGAGAGAACCGCTGTCGGCAATGCGAGTTTTTCTAATTCGGTAAGCAAGTCCGGTATACCGGGATATGGTTTTGTATTGTCAGCCCATCGTTTTGAATATTCGAGTTTCATGGCCGACAGATATTCGCTTACGGTTTGGTCATTGACTTGGTTTTCCGGTAAGACGCGTCTGACCAATTCCTCCAAACCTTCGCCGACGAAATAGCGATAGTCATCGATGGGATAAGTGGGCAAGCCGTGCCCCCTTAGAACCGAATTCATGGAATTGGCTAAGTCAGTCAGTGTGTCGAGCAATGTGCCGTCGAGGTCGAATAGGATAGCTTGAAATCTGATTTTAAACAATCTCCCAAATGTTATTGGATAAAGAAAAAGTTATATTTAAAAATTTCGTTCGACGAAACCGGTGTCGACTTTGTTTTTGACAAAGAGGTTATGCGAGAGGATTTCCAGGCAGGCTGGTATCGTTGTTTTAATTGGTTCGATAACAAATTCTCGCAAGGCCCTTTTCATAGTGGCAATTGCTTCTGTTCGATTTCTCTGATGGACAATGAGCTTGGCGATCATCGAGTCGTAGCTTGGGGAGACCGTCCAGCCCTGGTGAACATGCGTATCGACTCTGACGCCCGGCCCTCCCGGCGGGAGATATCTGGTAATTGTTCCCGGTGAAGGAGCGAAATTGTTCTCCGGGTCCTCGGCGTTAATGCGGCATTCGATTGACACGCCGCTATGTTTGATGTTTCTCTGGCTGAGTTTGAGAGGCAGACCGGCGGCTATTTTAAGCTGTAATTTAATCAGATCATAACCGGTGACCATCTCGGTGACGGGGTGTTCGACCTGTATTCTCGTGTTTGCCTCGATGAAATAAAAATTTTTGTCCTTGTCCAGAAGAAACTCGACGGTCGCCGCATTGACATATTTAGCTTCCTTGATTATTTTTATTGCACACTGGCAGAGTTCTTCCCTTGTTCGTTTGTCCAGGATCGGGCAGGGTGATTCTTCTATCATTTTTTGATGTCTTCGCTGGATGGAGCAGTCTCTTTCGTAGAAGTGTAGTACGTTGCCTTCATTGTCGGCTATTACCTGTACTTCCACATGCCGTGGTTCGACTATAAATTTTTCCAGATACACGCTGCCGTTGCCGAAAGCGGCTTCGGCCTCGGCGCCGGCCGCATTGAATGCCGAACGAAGACTAATGTCGTTGTGAACTACTCTCATGCCGCGACCACCGCCGCCGGCGGCGGCTTTTATTATTATCGGGTATCCTATTTTGTTTGCCAGTATCAGGG
>CAZKYP010000067.1:0-15608 GCA_964556885.1 uncultured Pirellulales bacterium
CGAACATGTCGATCAGAAAGTGAACACCCGCGAGCACGAACAATTGCATCCAGTGGAATTTGGCGATTCTTCTATTCAAGTGTCACCGGACTCACACTTTGAACTTCTTGCCAGTCAGTCGCTCGTAGCCATCGATATATTTATCGCTGGTTTTGGTCCTGATATCTTCGGGCAGCTCGACGCCCGAGCCGGACTTGTCGAAGTTAATGCTTTCGAGGTAATTGCGCACAAACTGCTTGTCGAAGCTTTCCTGGTCTCTGCCGGCCTTGTATTTGTCCGCCGGCCAGAACCTCGAAGAATCCGGAGTTAAGACCTCATCAATCAAAATTATTTTTCCGTCAACCAGCCCCCACTCGAACTTGGTATCGGCCAGGATAATTCCTTTGCTCTCGGCGTGTTTGCTGCCCTTTTTGAATATATCCATGCTCTTTTGACGTACATAATCGGCCGCTTCATCGCCTATTATCTCCGCACACCGCTCGAAGCTGATATTTTCATCGTGCGTTCCCCTCTCGGCCTTGGTAGCCGGTGTGAATATTAATTCGGGAAGTTTCTCGCATTGTTTCAATCCGTCCGGCAGCTTCTGGCCGCAGACTGTCCCGCTTTCCTTGTATTCCTTCCAGCCGGAGCCGGCCAGATAGCCGCGTATCACACATTCAATCGGCAGGACCTCGACCTTTTTGACAAGCATGCTCCGACCTACCAACTGCTCCGGATAATTACAGAACGGTTCTGGAAAATCCGCCACTTTGTCGCTGATTAAATGATGTTCGACAACATCGGAAAGAAAATCGAACCAGAATTTCGATATCTGCGTAAGGACAATTCCTTTGTACGGAATGCCGTTTTTCATAACCACATCGAAAGCGCTTATCCGGTCGGTCGCCACGATAAGCATTTTATCGCCCAAATCGTATATATCGCGAACCTTGCCGCGAACCGGCTCAGAATCTGTTATATTCGTCTGTAAAATTGTCTCGGTCATCATTTCTTCCTTCATGTGAACCTCCTGTCATTATTCAGCCATGACTCAACTTAATTTATGGCAATACAATCCTTGTGTAACTCACGTTTCTATAAGATACATTGATTATTCAGATCGATAACTTATTGACCCGATAATTGTAACTAAAATACTTTGGATTGCACGCACTTTTCATCTTTTTGTGCATTATTAGCTTCATTAAGCAACATTCTGTAGAAATTTTCTGAATTTCCGAAAATTTTACTTGTGCTATTATGAGCATATGCCCATAATATAGATATGAAAACTTATTTTGATTGTATTCCATGCTTTGCACGTCAGGCACTCGATTCGGTGAGGATGACTACAGATGATGAACTGATTCAGGAAAAGGTGTTACGTAAAGTCCTGAGCCTGACCAGCCAGATGGATTTGAAACAAAGTCCGCCGGCCATGGCCCAGCAGATACATCGATATATTCGAGAAGTAACCGGTCTCGAGGATCCGTATTTCGAGGTAAAGAACCGTTTCAACAAACTGGCACTTGAGATGTATCCGGCATTAAGGCATCAGGTGGATACCTCCGCGAATCCATTGGAGACGGCGATCCGGCTGGCAATCGCCGGCAATATTATCGACTTCGGCGTCAATTCCCAGATAGAGCATAGCCATGTCGAAAAAGCAATTGAGGAATCTCTGGAAGCTTCACTGGATATGGAAGCGTTAGAGCTGTTCAGAGACGCCATCAGGCGGGCCGGGCAAATTCTTTACATTGGCGACAATGCGGGCGAGATTGTTTTCGACCGGCTGCTTATCGAACAGTTACCCTGTGAGAAAATCACTTTTGTTGTCAGGGGCGGGGCGATTCTCAATGATGCTCTCATCGAAGACGCCCAGATTGTAGGTCTCACCGATATAGTCGATGTGATTGATAACGGTTCGGATACCCCAGGTATCATTCTTGAAGATTGCTCGAATGAATTTCGCCGCAGGTTCGACGAGGCGGACATGATTATCGCCAAAGGCCAGGGCAATTATGAAACCCTGAGCGATATCGATAAAAACATATTTTTCCTGGTCAAACCAAAGTGCACTGTTCTTGCACGGCATCTCGGTTTTCCAATCGGAACTTTAGTACTGGCCGGAACAAACCACAGGAAACTTACGGAAAGGAGCTAATTATGCCAAGAGGAAATGGAACAGGACCGGCCGGGCAGGGACGCGGCGGCGGGCGAGGTATGGGACGCGGCTTGGGCAAAGGCCGGGGCCGAATGGGCGGCCAATTCGCCGCAGGCCCGGGTGGAAGTTGTGTTTGTCCAAAATGTGGATATCAACAGCCGCATATTGTGGGCCAACCATGTAATTCCATAACGTGCCCGAAATGCAATATACAAATGACCAGAGGATAATTGTTTGAAAGGATTTGAACATGGAAGAGCAAGCAAACAAACTGCCTTTAATAGGCGAAAAGGCCCCGTCATTCGAGGCTGAAACAACGCAGGGAAAAATCAGCTTCCCCGACGACTATAAGGGTAAATGGGTAATTTTCTTTTCTCACCCGGCAGACTTTACACCGGTTTGTACCACGGAATTTATGACGTTTGCCTCGATGGAAAAAGAATTTACATCGTTGAATGCCCAGTTACTTGGTTTGTCTATCGACAGCGGTTACAGTCATATCGCATGGCTGCGAACTATCAAAGAAAAAATCGAATTTAAAGGCATGAAGGGAATTGAAGTAAATTTCCCGGTTATCAGCGACTTGACGATGGAAGTCTCAAAAAAGTTCGGGATGCTTCAACCTGCGGCAAGCACAACGCAGGCCGTTCGAGCCGTCTTTATCATCGACCCGAATGGAATCGTTCGCGCAATTTTGTATTACCCTTTAAGTAACGGACGGAATATGGATGAAGTCAAACGACTGCTAATTGCCATGCAACATTCGGATAAATACAACATCGCAACACCGGCCAACTGGCAGCTTGGCGATGATGTAATCATTCCGCCTCCGGGTTCATGCGGTACGGCTAAGGAACGGGTTGAACAAGCTGGAACCGACTACAAGTGTCTGGACTGGTTCCTCTGTTTGAAAAAATGCCCGCACGGTAAATAGAAAATTAACAAACTTGTAAATTGTGTAATCAGTATTTTTGAAACTGAAAAGAAACGATAAATTTTTTTTGAAAGGAGCATAATTATGCCACGTGGAGACGGAACAGGTCCTGCAGGTATGGGGCCGATGACAGGTAGGGCCGCCGGTTATTGTGCCGGTTATCCGGTACCGGGTTTTACGAATCCGGTTGGCGGCAGAGGTTTCTGGGGCAGGCCGAGAGGCTTTTTTGGTCGAGGCGGCGGTCGCGGCTATAGAAACAGGTATTATGCAACCGGCATGCCCGGCTGGGCAAGGGTGGATTACGGTTATCCGCCAATAGCCCCTTACATGCCGATAGCCGGAGCGGCCGCACCTACAATAACAGCAGAAGAAGAAATCGAGGGCCTAAAGCAGCAGGCAGAGTATTTCAATGAAGCGCTTACTCAAATCAACAAGCGCATCGAGCAGCTCCAGGCTGAGAAAAAGGAATAATCAGTCGCAGTCGAAAATTAAGAAAGGTTTCAAATGAAAATCGCAATAACATCGACAGGAAAAACCCTGGATTCGCAGGTTGACCAGAGGCTCGGAAGAGCAGAATACTTTGTCATTATCGACACTGAAACAATGGACTTCGAAGTAATCGAAAATGACAGTGCCACTGCTGGCGGCGGAGCCGGAATTAGTGCTGCCAAAGTTATAGCTGATGCCGGCGCCGAAGCTGTGCTGACAGGTAATTGCGGACCGAACGCACAGCGTACTTTGAGCGCAACAGGTGTGAAATTATACACCGGATTGACCGGCACGCTGTCGGAAGCGGTTGAGCTCTATAATGCAGGCAAGGTAACCGAAGCCTCCGAAGCAAACGTTCAATCACATTTTGGCATGGATAAATAAAATGTCGGACAACTTCGTTATCGCCGTCGCCAGCGGCAAAGGCGGCACAGGCAAGACCACAGTTGCCACCAATCTTGCACTAACGGCCTGTGGCCTGGGGCAGAAGGTCCAGTACCTTGACTGTGACGTGGAAGAGCCGAACGGACATATTTTCTTGAGGCCGCAACTCACCGCCAGCCGACAGGTTACGATAGACGTACCTCATGTTGATTCGGAAAAATGCACAGCCTGCGGCAAATGCGGGCAAATCTGCCAATACGGTGCCATCGTCTGCATCAAAGAGAGCGTGTTGACGTTCGAGCAGCTTTGTCACTCCTGCGGCGGCTGTTTCCGCGTTTGTCCCAATGGAGCGATAACACCCAAACCGCTGGAGATTGGCAACATCGAGTGCGGCAAAGCCGGCGAGATAGACTTCGTCAGCGGCCGATTGAATGTTGGTCATGTACGAACGCCTACCCTTATAAAAGAAGTCAAAAAAAATATACACTCAAATGGTCTTGCAATTATTGATGTCCCGCCCGGCACATCCTGCCCGGTGGTCGAGTCACTTAAAGGAGTTGATTTCGTCTTACTTGTCACCGAGCCGACGCCGTTCGGTTTGAACGACCTGAAGCTGGCCGTGGAACTGGTCCGCAAAATGAATCTGCAGTTCGCCGTCGCTATTAACCGTGATGGGATAGGTAACGACAAAGTCGAAAAATACTGTCAGGCCGAAGGCATAGACATCGTCTTAAAGCTGTCGGACGACAGAAGAATCGCTGAAGCATACTCAACCGGCCAAATGGTTATAGACGTATTAAGTGATTACAGGAAAAATTTCTTTGAACTATACGAATACATAAGGCTTGTAAAGGCGGAAACTAATGATAAAAGATGACTTCGAGTTCGGAGAAAGAATAACTCGTGACTTGCAGGCTCGCCGCACAGCATGCAAAATCCTCGGCGTCAAAGATGGCGCGTCTAAAGAAGCACTGAAAAAAGCATACATACATGCTTCTTTGAAGTATCATCCGGACCGGAATCCAAAAGACAATGACGCAGGCAGGAAGTTTATGATTGTCAACTGTGCGTACAAACTTTTAACGGAAGATGAACCGTGCAAAACGCTGTTAGAAAAAATCAAATCCTGGCCCGGTGCTCCTGAAGATGATAAATATGAACTTGATAATCCCTGGGGACACTTTTTGTGGTGGCGCGAAAAGTTTTTTAAAGAAGCTAAGAGTTAGTTATATGGACAAGTATTTGCAATCCTGCAAAACTGAATTTTGGAAAGAGGCTTTCGAAGCCGAATTAAAATATGCTTTGCAGTATCTAAAAGGTACTAAGGATATTTTAAGCGTTGGCTGTGGGCCGGCGATTATAGAGGCAGGTTTGGCTGAACACGGCTTTAATGTGACTGGCCTGGATATTTCCAGAGAGGCCCTGAACCAAGCACCGGACAGCATTAGAACCGTGGCTGGCTCGGCAGAAAAAATGGATTTTCCGGAATCTTGTTTCGATGCGGTTATTTATATTGCCTCTATTCAGTTTATTGAAAAGTATAAGCAGGCTATCAAAGAAACCGCCCTCGCCCTTAGAGTAAGCGGCAGGCTTTTAGTTATGCTGCTTAATCCTGATTCTGAATTCTTTAAGGAAAAAACCGAAAATCCGGCCTCATACGTAAACAAAATCAGGCATACGAACTTAAAGGATATTGAGAGAACGATTGCCGATTATTTTTATGTTCAAACAGAATATTTTTTAGGGATTAGGGGTACGGAAATATTCCAAACTGAAGACCCTAACTTGGCTGGTTTATATGTTATTAAAGGAAGAAAGAAGGAACAGATACCAAGGGGAAACGAAATTGAAGGAAATAGTTGTTTATAATTATTGGTAACGATCAAAGGCGGAACTTTATGAAAAGAGATGAATTCAAAACCGTCAATTCAACGAAAATTGTTTGGCGAGGTATATATGGAGACTAAAGTAGATATCCTAACAATAGGGGGCGGGCCGGCAGGAATCATAAGCGCGGTGACGGCGCGGAAATATTATCCCGACAAGAAAATCGCCCTTATGAAAAGCGTCAAAGAAGGAGTTATCCCCTGCGGCATTCCGTATATGTTCGCAAGTTTGAAGAGTCCAGATGAAAATAAGCTCGGCAACGCCGCTCTGGAAAAAAACAAAATCGACATAATCGTCGACGAAGCCACAAGCTTGAACTGGCAGGAAAAAATCGTGGTGACCAAAACGAACAAAAGATATGGTTATGAAAAACTGATCCTTGCCACAGGCTCCCTGCCCGTTAAACCTGCAATTCCGGGTATCGATAAAAAAGGCGTTTATCCGATTCACAAGGATATGGCCTGCCTTAAAAACGCAATAGGAGAAATAAAAAAGACAAAAAACGTATTAATCGTCGGGGGTGGATTTATTGGGGTGGAATTTGCGGATGAGGTCTCCAAAATCGACGGGTTGAACGTCTATTTGGTGGAAGTCCTTCCCAATCTGCTGGCAAATTCCTTCGATACGGAATTTTCCGCACTCGCCGAGCAAAAATTAGAATCGAAAGGGGTAACCTTGATAACGGGCGTCTGTGTCGAAGAAGTCCTGGGAACGGAGAAAGTCAAAGGCGTCCGGCTTTCAGATGGCAGAGAGATTGCAGTTGAGAGTATTATTTTGGGCGTCGGAGGAGTTCCGAATACGAAGCTGGCCATCGATGCGGGACTGGATTTGGGCAAAGGTAAAGGAATATGGGTGGATGAGTACATGCGAACGAGCGATCCCAATATCTTTGCGGTAGGTGATTGTGCCGGCAAGCGAGATTTCTATACGCATAAAAACGCTAATGTTATGCTGGCGTCGACTGCGACCGCGGAAGCCAGAATTGCAGGAGCAAATTTATATCAGTTGAAAGTCGTGCGAGAAAATAAAGGGACCATTGCGATTTACTCGACGTACATCGACGGTATGGTGTTAGGCTCGGCCGGACTTACGGAAAATAACGCCAAGAACGAAGGCTTCGAAATCGTGACGGGTACGGCCGAAGGAGTGGATAAGCATCCGGCGACATTACCCGGGGCAAACAAGATTAAGGTCAAGCTTATTTTTTCGGAACGCTCTGGTATTATATTGGGCGGACAAGTGGCGGGCGGAACATCCTGTGGAGAGATAATCAACCTCATAGGCGTCGCAATTCAAAAGAGGATGTCAATTGCAGAGCTGGAGACTTTGCAGATGGCTACTCATCCCTATTTGACAAGCGCCCCGACGGTCTACCCGATCGTGGTCGCCGCACAGGATGCATCAAGCAAGATGTAACCGAGCATGGTGCTCTGAGAGGACTCTATGAAAGAACTGGTCGTCATAAGCGGTAAGGGGGGAACGGGCAAGACGAGCATTGTTGCGTCGTTCGCGGCTCTTGTGAAGAATGCTGTGCTTGCCGACTGCGATGTCGATGCGGCGGATTTGCATCTAATCTTGAATCCCGACGTGAAACAAACTACCGATTTCAGCGGCGGCAAATTAGCTTCCATAATAACAGATAAATGTATCGCCTGCGGCCGATGCGAGGAAGTCTGCAATTTCGATGCGGTGGTATATGACGGCCCCGGCAGCAATGCAGTTGAAAAGACCTATGCAATTGATTCCGTGTCTTGCGAAGGATGCGGCGTCTGTGTTCACTTTTGCCCGGCCAATGCAATTGAATTTAAAGATGCCATAAACGGCCAATGGTTTGTCTCGGATACCAGGTTCGGGCCGATGGTTCATGCACAGCTTGGTATTGGCGAGGAAAACAGCGGAAAGCTGGTTAGTTTGATTCGAAAAGAGGCAAAACGAATCTCCGAAGAACAGAATAGAGACATAATCATAGTAGACGGTTCGCCCGGTATCGGCTGTCCCGTAATCGCATCAATCACGGGAGCAGACATCGTCCTGGTAGTGACGGAGCCGACCATTTCAGGACATCACGACCTCGAAAGGGTGATTGACTTGACGGAGCATTTTAATATTCCGACGGCGGTTTGCATCAACAAGTGTGACATCAATGCCGAAATAGCTGAAAGTATTAAAGAGCAGGCATTGAAAAAGAATGTTAAAATAGCAGGTGAAATCACATACGATTCGGATGTGACCAGGGCACAGATTGCAGGTGTCAGTATTACAGAATTTAACAACGAAGTATTAAAAAAACAGGTTGTCTCGATTTGGGAATCGGTATTAAATATGCTTAATGTACTCGATGAACATAAGGAAAGCACAAATAATGGAAAACATAGCACATAAGTTTCTCGTCCTCAGCGGCAAAGGCGGCGTAGGTAAAAGCAGTATCGCAGTAAACCTTTCGTTCTGGCTTTCGATGCAGGGAAAAAACGTTGGCCTGCTGGATATCGACATTCACGGGCCAAGCGTTCCAAAACTGTTGAATCTCGAAAACAAGGGCGTCCAGGCGGAAGGCGATAAAGTCAAACCCCTGACATACAGTGACACACTTAAAGTTATGAGCATCGGCCTGCTGCTGCGCAGCGAATCCGAAGCACTGATTTGGCGCGGCCCCATGAAGCACAACATGATAGAGCAGTTCGTAAAGAAAGTCTGCTGGGGCGAATTGGATTATCTTGTCGTTGACTGCCCGCCGGGTACAGGTGACGAACCTTTATCGATTGTCCAGTTATTAGGTAATATCGATGGTGCAATAATTGTCACCACGCCGCAGGATATTGCCGTAATTGATGTCAAAAAATGTATCACCTTTTGCAGACAACTGCATCTGCCTGTTCTCGGGATCATAGAAAACATGAGTGGTTTTGTCTGCCCGCATTGCAACAAGCGCACGGATATATTCAAAGGCGACGGCGGCAGGCAGATGGCATCGGATTTCAACGTGCCGTTCTTAGGCAGGATACCGATCGATCCCGCCATGTCACAAGCAGGTGACTCAGGCAAGCCGTTTGTGAGCTTTACCGACAACACCACCGCTAAAGCTCTAAGCTCGGCGTTCGAGCCGCTTATAAAATTAAACGAACAATCCGAAACTCAAATTAATAAGGAGAGACAAAACAATATGAGAATTGCAATTCCAATAACCGACGGCAAATTATCCTCGCATTTCGGACATTGCGAGCAGTTTGTCATCATTGACGTCGACCGCGATAGTAAAAGCATACAACATCAGGAGATGGTGACGCCACCGCCGCACGAACCCGGGCTCCTGCCCAAATGGCTTGCCGGAATGAGTGTCGAGCTGGTCATCGCCGGCGGGATGGGCCAGAGGGCGCAGCAATTATTCTCACAAAACAATATTGAAGTGGCAATCGGCGCACCTGAGGATGAGCCGCAGGAGCTTGTCTTGCAATACCTGTCCGGTCGGTTACAATGCGGGCAAAATATCTGCGACCATTAAATCTATACAGGAACGCTTGATATGCCCAGGCCAAGACATTGCAGACGTATAGGCCACATGCCTCAGGTCAACTACTACAAACCGAGAGGGATACCACTTTCGGTTTTGCAGCAGGTCGATTTAACTGTTGATGAGCTTGAGGCAATTCGCCTGGCCGACTTGGAAGGTCTCTACCAGGCCCAGGCCGCAGAGAAAATGAACGTTTCGCGTCAGACCCTCGGCAGGATTCTCGAATCGGCGCATAAAAAAATCGCCGATGCACTCGTCAACGGCAAGGCACTGATGATAAAAGGCGGGCCGGTTAAATTTAGCTCTGATGCACCCCAACTTGAGATGCCGGGCCGTTTCGGGCATGGGCCGGGGCATTGCAGAAGAAGACGCGGCGGCCGCTGAATCATTTCCAACTCATTAATTTACAGTTTGATAACACGTGCCGACATAATATTGATTCACTTTCTTATTTTGAACCATCAACGATTTCTTTCAGCGCCGCTATGTGTTCGGCAAAAGCATCTCGACCTTGTTCGGTAGCACATAAGTAGATTGGGTCCTATAAAATGATTATAGCCGACGGAACAAAGGATTATATCCTGAAATTAAAAAAGTGACCTCAGCCTAAATCAGGGAAACTATGAAATAAACTAAATCAATCATAGAATCTTGACGATTAAAATACGAGATATAACTGCATAGTCCTGGAAATAAAGGAATTATGTAGCATCTGAATTGGGGGCTTTTATGACAACCGTAGCTATCCTTGTCTGGGTACCAAAGGGCAGGAAGACCAAAGATATTTCGTCAACCACCACTTCAGTCACCCTTGCCCAGGCGATACCTGTGATTAGAGCAGTGTCGAGGAAGAGAACCGAATTCGTCGGTTGGGGGAGAGACCCGTTTGTAAAACCACAAGAAGAAAGAGAAGAAAAAAAGGTTGGCAGTGTTTCCGATTTGAAACCCAGCGCTATTATATGGGGCTACAAACCCTCAGCATTTATAAACAATTCAATTGTCTCTGTTGGTGATAAAATTAGCGATAAGACGGTCAAAGAAATTGGGCAAAACAGAGTAATTCTAACCGATGGAAAAAATGATTATGTATTGAAGTTAAACGAATAAAAAACGAAGTGTTATAAAAAAACAAAATAAAATGAAAATAAGACAACAAATTATTTTAGGATATATGACGATTGTCCTGCTGATGTGCATAGTTGGATATTTCTCTGTCTATGTCAGTAAAAAAATACTGATAAAAACTATTGGAGAATACACGGTTGCCACGGCCCATACAACCTTAGATAAGATAGACAGAGTCGTCCAGAGAAGGATTGAACATATAGAAACCTATACCAAAAATCTGCCGTTTAAAGAATTGCTTGAACAATCAAATGAAGAATTTGACAGACTGGATAATGTTCAGGAGTACATCAGCCAAAAAGATAAAGAGTGGACTTCCGTACCGAAAAAAGAAATAACGGCTTTTATGCAAACATTGATTGATAATAAACTCTCGGAAGAATTAAGACAAAAAATAGAGCTCAAAAAGTTTTTCAAGGCTCAATATGATTATGACATATTTACCGAAGTTTTCATAACCAATAAATACGGAGCAAATGTCGCTCAGAGCCAAAAAACCACCGATTATTATCAGGCAGACGAACAATGGTGGCAGGAAGCAGCGAAAAACGGAACATATCTGACGGATGTTGAGTATGATGAAAGTTTGGATGTCAACTCTATCGCCATTTGTCGCAGGATTGATGATGAAAACGGAAAGTTTATAGGTGTCTTAAAGGCCGTTTTCAACATTAAGGAAATAAATGGTATTTTGGAAGAAACAGCGGCGGCGACAGAATACAAGAATGAAGAATTCAATCTGTTTACCAATAATGGAGAAAGAATTTATTCAACAGGGGAATGCAATAGTGACTTATCAAAAAAGCAATTATCTGATTTCCATTCGGAAAGCGAAAAAGTAAATTATTTTATAGCTGCCAGTGATACCACCGGTAAAGGCAGGAAACTATTTACTAATGTCCACTCAAAAGGTTATAAAAATTATAAGGGTCTCGGCTGGGTCTTATTGGTAGAGCATGATACAAAAGAAATATTTGAGCCCATTTTCTGGCTAATAAACCGATTACTGGCTGCTATGGCGATAATTGCGGCACTGACCATTGTAATCAGTTTTCTCATTTCCAAACATATCACCAGCCCTATTGAAAAACTCTGCACCGCTACATCCTGTATCGGTCAAGGCCACCTGGATACAAAGATTGAAATCAAATCGAATGATGAAATTGGTCAACTGGCGATCTCTTTCAATAATATGATTGATAATTTGAAGAAAACTACCACATCATTAGATGTTCTGAATCGAGAAATCACCGAGCGCAAGCTGGCGGAAAAAGAATTTGAAACTATTTTTGACAATGCAGGGGATGGAATACTGATAGCTGATTCGGAAAGTAAGAAATTCCACATAGGCAATAATGTGATTTGCCGGATGCTTGGTTATAGCCTGGAGGAAATTAAAAATTTGGGGGTCATGGATATTCATCCCGAAAAAGATATCCCTTATGTTGCCGATCAATTTGAAAGGCAATTAAAAAAAGAATTTTCCTTGTCTACGAATCTCCCCCTTAAGAGAAAAGACGGCAGTGTTTTTTATGCTGACGTTAATGCAACACCCCTCAAAATGGCCGGGAAGAAATATCTAATGGGGTTTTTTCGTGATACCACCGAGCGCAAGCTGGCGGAGGAAACGCAGAAACGGCTTGTTACAATTATTGAGGCAACTCCCGACTTTGTCGGCTTTGCCGATGCAAAAGATAAGCACCTTATCTATGTAAATAAGGCCGGACGTAAAATGTGCGGTATTGGTAACGATGAAGATGTGACGAAACTAAAGATCTCCGATGTTCACCCTGAGTGGACAAATAAAATGTTCGCCGAGGAAATATTGCCTTCTGCTGTGCGCGACGGCGTATGGACGGGTGAATGTGCTTTCTTGAACATAAGAGATAGACACGAGATACCCGTTTTGATGGTACTCTCTTCGCACAAGGCATCTAACGGAAAAGTCGAAGTATTTTCCACGATCTCGCACGACATCACCGAACGCAAGAGGGCGGAGGAAGAGATAAAAAACCTTGCCAAATTCCCGGAGGAAAATTCAAATCCAGTATATAGGACTTCAAAAGACGGTGTATTGTTATATGCCAACCCTGCCGGCAGAAGACTAATATTGGAAGATCAAACAAAAATAGGAGATAAGATACCCGAAAAATGGTTTGGAATGATCAAGAGCGCCTATGATTCCGGAAAGACACTACAAACAGAAATGAAACTTAGCGGAAGAGTATTTTTATTCGAGCTGGTCCCTATAATTGAAGGCGGATATGTAAACTCATATGCAATTGACATCACCGAGCAAAAGAAGGCAGAGGAGGTGATGGAAACTATCAACGAAGATTTGAAAGCGACGGTAGATAAGCTGGCCTTGACGAACCAGGAGCTTCAGGAATTAGCTCTCATAACAGCCCACGATTTAAAGGCTCCGCTAAGTGGAATTGTAAAGCTGGCGGAATGGATATCAACCAAGAAAGAGAACAAGTTCTATAAAGGCGGCAGGGAGCAAATGAACTTGCTTTTAGCACGCGCGAAGCGAATGTATAACATGCTTGATGGTATTCTGCAATATTACAGAATTGGAAAGACGAAGGTAAAACCGGCTCAGGTAAATCTGAATCAGCTTGTCTCAGAAGCAATCAATATAATTGCTCCACCAAAAAACATGATGATTGTAATCGAAAACGAACTTCCTGTAATTGAGTGCGAAGAGAAGGACATTAAGCAGGTTTTCAAAAACTTAATTAGCAACGCTGTAAAACATATGGATAAACCAGAGGGGATAATAAGAATTAGCTGTCTTGCCGAGGATGCCTGTTGGAAGTTCAGTGTTGCTGACAACGGCCCTGGAATTGAAGAAAAATACTTCGAGAGAATCTTCCGGATGTTCCAGACGTTGCAATCACGAGACAAATTCGAAAGTAGTGGTGTTGGACTTGCGGTGGTGAAGAAAATTGTAGAACTGTACAATGGTAAAATCTGGGTGGAATCAACACCTGGTTATGGAAGTACATTTTTCTTTACACTGCCAAAACATAAAGTGAGGGCTAAAAATGCGAAACCAAAAGCCGGTATTAGTTGTTGATGATGACCACGTAGACGTGATTATGATTGAACGTGCGTTTAAAAAACTAAATATTTCAAACCCTTTAGTTAATTCAAGCAACGGCAAGGAAGCTTTGGATTATCTGAGAAACAACGGGAATGAAAAACCGGACATTATCTTACTCGATTTGAATATGCCAAAGATGAATGGTAAGGAATTTCTAAAAGTTGTAAAAACCGACGACCAATTAAAAATAATCCCTATTATAGTTCTAACCACATCCGATGATCCGCAAGATATAGAGGAATGCTTCAGGCTTGGTGTTGCCGGTTATATGACCAAGCCGGCCGATAATAAAGCTTTTATCGAAAAGATCGAGAAAATCAACTACTACTGGACCTTAAGTGAATTACCAGATGGAAACTAAAGTAATTAACTTTCTTACTTCGTACCATCAACGATTTCTTTCAGTGCGGCTATGTGTTCGGCAAAAGCATCTCGACCCTTTTCGGTAGCACTAACCAATGTCTGCGGTTTGCGGTCGACAAAGGTCTTTTCGATTTTAACGTAACCTGCATTTTCAAGTCTTGTCAAATGCGAACCGAGGTTTCCGTCGGTCAGTTTTAACAGTTTTCTCAGGTATGTGAAATAGACATGTTCATTTTTACCCAGGCCGACCAAAGATGACATTATCTTCAATCGAACCGGCTGGTGTATTAAAGTATCAATCTGTGCCATTTTGTTTTCCCATCGCAATTTGATATATAAACCAGTTCCGAAAATCGCTCCGACTCCCATGAATGCCAGACAGAGGGAATAGTAAGCGGGCAGAAAATAATAACTTATCAGTGATGCGGCTGTTACTAAAAGCCCCAATCCAACCATAAAATAACTTTCGAACCAAAGCCCCATTACGACATAAGCGAACATAACCGCCGTGCCGACAACGGCATTACATTGCAGGCCGCTAAATGGTTCGAACAAGAAAAGCCAGATGATTACATAGATAAACAGAAAAAACCAGAGTGCTGCGATCCGCAGGCCCATCCGGGAGCAAGGTGTATTCTCTGGCTCATCCGGCGTGTCCTCCGATGTACCCTTTACCGGAGATTCAAACTTTAACATCTTAAAGATCAGGGCAGTCCCCACTCCACCAGCCAGCGCCATAAACATAAATATGCGGAAGGCATAATTTATATAAAAATACGAGGCGAGATATGCAATGACCCAAAGCAATCCCCACAAAACTAAAAGTGGATTCGCATAAGTTGAAGCAACAGCTTTGCGGGTCTGAAGTATCACATCCTGTGACTCATATAAAACATCCTGTGCTTCATATGTTATATCCTTCTGAGTATTACTCTGTGCATCTTTTTGCACATTATTTTGCGCCTCAGCTTGCATTTCCTTTTTTCCATTATTCTCTGATTTGTTCATAAACCAATCTCGTAAGAAAATTTACTTCAGCCATACAGAGTGCTCCGTATTACAGATAGTTCCAACCAGGCCTACATTCTTCTTAAAAGTCCACCGAATCCCATTTTTCGAAGAAATTCCGGCAATGATTAATCGGCATAAAAAGGAAGGCTGTACATAATAAATTAAAAAACGGCATTTTTAACACAATAGCTTGATCTGAAAAATAATATTTGAGTCTATACTGCAAAATCTCAGATTGATAATGAATCAATGAATATTATGTAATAAACAATCAAAAAAAATGCGATATATACAAAATAATTTAATTGACAATATTATTATTGTGATATATATTTTATTTATAAAATACTAAAGATACAATATATTAAAGTAAATTATATATAATGTGAATAATATCACAATATATCGATATTATCATTATGCCGAATAAAAGTTGTATAATACGCTTGTCTCGTTATAAAAACGCCATATTAAAGCTTAAAAATTTAGGCTTTATCCGGGTTTTCTCTGAAAATCTTGCGGATGCCGTCGGTGTAACATCAGCCCAGGTAAGAAAAGATTTTTCCATTTTCGGTATACGAGGCCACCGAAGGGGGGGTTATCAGGTTGACCAGCTTATTACACAACTGAATGAAATTCTCGGTAAAGACAAGATTTA
>CAZKYP010000068.1:0-15418 GCA_964556885.1 uncultured Pirellulales bacterium
GCATCCTTACCTGTCTACTATAATTGTCAGATGAACAGTTTGCTTTTCATCTGTACGTTCCTTCGTTTTCTTTGTCGGTTTGCGCTCTCCGCCGGTCAGAACCGGTTGAGGTATCCTCAACGACGTCGAGGTCAAACTTTTATCATTTATCGCAGTCATAACTTCCCGGCCCGGCATATTCTCCGCCAAACCGTTAAAGACTGCATAATCTTTTGCCACGGCAACCGTTTTATCAGCGCTTTCCTGATTTACGATTTCAGCAACTTGTTTTGTCGTAACAGCTTCAACAATTACCGGCCTGCCGAATGTTTCGGTATCTACGAAAAACTTCGACGAATCGAATTCGGCCCATACACCTTCCAAACCAAACAGCAGTTTATCCAGTTCCTCCCTGCTGCATGTAAGATTATAGATACTTTTTTCCTGTCCGGGTAACTGAGTTATCGAATTGGTAAAACTATTGTCTTCAATCGCCCTTCTTATAAAAGCATTAACCGCAAGTAAATTGGCTGTTCTCAACTCGAGTCTGCCATAAAATTCCGGCTGTAGGTTTGTGTTATCTGCGACAATTCCATCAAGATTGCCGGTATCCTGGTTACTGCCTATTGTAACCGGCCTTGTATTCGGGGCTTTTGGCGCCATTATCGTATAAACAATCACCGACAAAACCGCCGCTATTGAAATCATCGCAACGGCAGTCAAAAACCTGCGAGCCGGCACATACCTTGCCCCGCCCTGCTTCTCGGAGAACGACGGCTGTTCCGAAAGCAGAGCCTTGGAGACCAGCGATGCCGTTACACCAGCCAATATATTATCAGGTGCCTTTGTACGCGGTATTGAGCCTACCAATATCCTGCATTTTTGCAGATTACGTATTCTTTTGGCAATCCTGGAATCATTCGACATCAGGCGTTTGACCTCGGTTTGCTGCCTGACCGTCAATTCGCCGTCGACGAAACTATTGAGCAGCTCATCTATATATTTACCGGCATTATGCCCTTGAGAACTATCCATATCAGGATTTTCTTTCATCGCACAATAGCCTCCATAATTCGGTTAAGCTTGTTTCTGGCTCGAGACAATCTGCTTCTAACGGTGCCCAATTCAATATCCAGAACCTTTGAAATCTGTGTATAATTCATACCTTCAATATCTCTCAGGACGATGACAGCCCGCTGTGCATCATCCAGTTTCATCAGCGCCTTTAATGCTATTTCGTATAATTCCTTATTCTGAGCGATCGCCACAGGGTCCGGTGAGCTGTCATCGCTCAGAAATTCACCTAAAAACTGTCTTGCCTGATCACTGCACTGCTCTTGTTCTGTATCGAGTGATCTGAGGTTCAATTTCGCATTTTTCTGGCAAAAATTAAGGGTCAGATTTACGGCTATCCTAAAAGCCCATGTATAAAAGCCGCTTCTGCCTTCGAATTTATCTATATTCTCAATTACTTTGACAAACGTTTCCTGTGTAAGTTCCGCAGCATCGTCCAGATCTCCACACATTTTCAAAATGACGTTATAGATGCGATTCTGATACCTCAGGATAAGTCTCTCCATGGCTACAGAATCACCATCTCGGCATTGCCTGATCAACACCCGATCGTCAATACTTATTCGTCTGTCAGAAATCCTCCTGCGTCGGATATCCATATTCGCTGCTTCCGTCACAGGTTCTCTCCTGAATTAGACCCAATTAATCCCAGAAAGTTCCTGAAAATAGCCGTTAATTCGCATTTTTACCTTATAATATCATTACATATCAGTTCTTTTTGGTCAATTTAATTCCATTTGCATGTCTCACTGCATCATGCAATATCTCGGTTAAGACAATGTTAAACTCAAAAATAATCCGTTTGCAAACCGAATATTTAAAATATAAATCTTTTCTTGCAAGTAATAACTTCATAAGCGTACAAATTCTAATTTTTTACTACGAATTTCAATTCTGAATAACTCAAAAGATTTATAGAAAATATTAAGTTTGACCAGATTTCTTTCTCATTTTAACAACACCCTTTTATATACGACAATATAGGAAATATTTTGAAGGCAATATTGGTGTATATCCAATCTGAATGCTATTAAAATTCACTTTTCTTATCAGAAAATTTATATATTTTTCATGTATTTGTCCGATAATTGTTCTATTAACATGCAAAGATATGATAATAAAAAAAGTTTTTCATTATTTCACTTATTATTGCCCATTTCTGCTAATCTATCCAATTTAACATTGCCGATACAAATTATGTTTAATGCATGGAAGTTATGATGGAGATATAGAATATGCAGACTTTAATTGAGCAACGTAAGGAGTGTCGGAGTAATGTTTCCTGGCCAGTAAGTATTTGGCTGCCTGAAGCAAACAGATTTTTCAATGGTCGAAGCTGCAATATCAGCAAAACAGGCGTTTTCATTACCCTTCCGGCAACCGTACCTATAAGGATAGGACATATAATCGAACTCAATTTCCCGCGAACAGAAGCCCTTGCAAAGGAAAAGGGTCAGTTTGCTCGAATCAAACTCGGAAGAGTAATAAGAGTAGACAGAAATAACCTGCTCGAAAATGCCGAGATCGGTGTCGGCATTGCCTTTGAGTAGCATTCGAAACTACTTTTATATACATATATAAAAAAGTTAACGCAATAGTCTGTGGCTATCGGACGAGCGGGGCAATGAAAAAAGCAAGGACTGATGGCTTATGTAAGTCATCAGTCTTTTTGCATGCGCACAAAGGACTGATTTACAAGCAACCAGAGATTAATACAAATCACTATTGATTCAAATCAAGCTCTATCCTCAATTCAAAAACTTCGTGCAATTTATATAATCCTTTGTTAGAATTGGATTTGTGAAATTTAAGCCAAACTTACGATAAAACTCAAATTTTCAAAATTTATGTATGAGGCAATAAAACAATCAATACATATCACGGACTGCGGCCTTGCTGATTATCAAGAGATTCTCCGGCTGCAATATCAATTACACGAAAAAAGGCTTCGCGACGAAATACCTGACACCATTCTAATCATCGAGCATCCTGATGTTATCACTCTCGGCGCTCGTCAAAGCGCCAACAAACTTTTGAAAAGCCGCCAGGAGCTTGCTAAAATGAATATCGATGTTGTTGAGATTCGCAGAGGCGGCGGAACAACCGCACATAATCCGGGGCAACTGGTCTTTTACCCCATCCTGCACCTGCAAAAACTCAAACTTGGAATCAGTGAATATATCAGAGAGTTGGAAAATATAGGGTCGAAATTACTGAACGAACTGAATGTAAACTGTTCAGGACGAAAAGGCTTTCCCGGCCTGTGGATAGACGAAAGAAAAATTGCATCCATCGGCGTGCGTGTATCGAAATCCGTCACATACCACGGCATGGCGATCAATATCCGGAACGATCTTAGTATCTTCGAACATTTTATACCCTGCGGCCTGGAAAACATAGAAATGACCTCGGTGCTGAAAGAAACCGGGAAAAAATATCCAATGAAACAGATTAAGAAAAAACTAACCGAATTGCTTCAAGAGCACTTTTAATGGACAAATGCAAGAGCATAAAACAAAAACAGACAAATACGATATATCAAAATCAAACGGGAAAAAACGGCTGCCGGAATGGCTGAAAAGACCTATGCCGCTAAACGAGTCTTTTCAGAATACCGAAAAAATCCTTCGTGATTTGAATCTGGAAACCATCTGCAGTAACGCCAATTGCCCTAATCGGGGCCAATGCTGGGAAAGAGGGACTGCAACCGTCCTGATTCTTGGAAATATATGCACGCGAAACTGCAAATTCTGTTCGGTCGCCACGGGTAAACCACAACCACCAGACCCGACCGAGCCGCATCGACTGGCCCAAATGGCAAAGCAGTTAAACCTGAAATATCTGGTTATTACCAGCGTCGATAGAGACGACCTGACAGACGGTGGAGCCGGACATTTCAAAGACTGCATAAATACGGTCAGAAAACAATGCCCGGAGATAAAATTCGAAATACTTACACCTGACTTTCGAGATTGCCAGACCAAGGCATTGGAAATTCTTAAACCGAGTTTGCCGTTCGTTTTCGCGCATAATGTGGAAACCGTCCCATCATTATACAAAATTGCAAGAACCGGCGGAGATTATCAACTATCCCTGAATCTGCTCAAATCGGCAAAAGACATCTTCGGCAGCGTACAGACAAAATCATCTATAATGCTCGGACTGGGAGAAACAGACGGACAAATTGAGCAGGTACTTAAAGATTTGCTTAGTGTTGGTTGTGACAGGATAACAATCGGGCAATATCTAAAACCTTCAAAAACATCCCTCGATGTCGTCGAATACATACAACCGGAGAAATTCGACTGGTGGGAACAAAAGGCCCGAGAGCTTGGTTTCTCATGGGTCCATTCATCACCGTTTTCACGCAGCTCGTATTTCGCAGAACAAGGCTGCACAGATGAATAATTTAAAACAACAGTGCTCGAAAATTTTCATATCTGCCCGACTGATTTCGATACCGTTATAAATTATTCTTTATTTTTGGAATTTCCTAAAACTGTGTTATACTTTATATGGAGAATAGGCTTTAAACATATAAACATAGTTTGGCCTTTTCCGGTTGTGGGAAATGAAACCCGTGCGTGAAATAATCCGTATAAAACGCAGGGGTGCTGTCTTAATCATATCCTTGATATTTGTGCTTTTATTCTCAACGCTTGCCATAAGTACGGCAACTCTATGCGGAACTAATCTACAGATCGCGGAGAATCTGCATAAAGCAAATTCTGCAAGGGCATGTGCCGAGTCCGGGTTTGAAGTGGTCCGTTACTGGCTCAGCAAAATCTCGATACCCGGCAACACAGCATCGCCTGAAAGACTCAACAAAATCGCTTATGCGCTCCAAAATAACCTTTCAACCGCCAATGTTGCCAACATAACAACAACATACGACGGTACAACAATAACTATTTCGAACGTCATGTTGCAATCCAACTGTTCTCAGTACTTTTCGGCCGCAATTTCGCAAACAGATACCGATACAATCCAGGTTGACATAACCGGAACATACGGCCCTGTATCTCGCACTATTCGTGTCAACTACAGTTTCGGCCCGAGGGCAAGTACCGCTTTCGATTTCGGCGTCGCCTCCAAAGGCCCCTTAACACTGACAGGCAACATAGAAATTGACGGTACAAACATCGACGTGGAATCAAACGCTTATATCGAAAGTGAAAATTCGATACTGGCCCTGTCCATAACAGGAAATTCACATATAGCAGGAAAAGTGAAAATCGTAAATCCGATCGCTTCGGTAGACATACAGGGCGGCAACGCGGGTGTAGGCGGCGAAACAGGTGACGATGCAATCGACAATATCGAAATCGGTGTTCCCACGACGGACTTTCCGGAGCCGAATCCACATTATTTCGAACATTATGCCACTAATATAATCGACGCGAACACAGACACGTCCCTGGAGGCAACGTATGAAAATGTACGAATATCAGCCGGAACCAATCCGACTTTTTCCGGCCAGGTAACACTAAAAGGTCTCGTATTTATCGAAACTCCGAATGTGGTGACGTTCACAGGCAACACCAATCTGACCGCGATAGTCGTCGGCGACGGTGACTGGACGGACGACTCCGGAGTAAACAGTATCAGCTTCGAGGGCAACGTGGAAAGTTACCCGGTCAGTGAGCTTCCCGATGAAGAACAATATGCGGGACTTCACAATGAAACCGGCACATTCATAATGGCGCCGGGATTTCACGTGTCATTCGGCGGAAATTTCACGGCTCTCAGCGGGGCGATAGCGGGCAACGGCATCAAATTCCACGGCAACGCCGGAGGAACCATCAACGGCTCAATTATCAATTACTCCAATCAGAATATGTCACTGACCGGAAACAGCGATCTCAGGTTTAACCGCTCGGGAATCACCGCAATACCGTCCGGATTCATTCCTGAATTTATCCTGCACTACGATCCCTCGTCATACTCCGAAATCACGCTATAAAATCAATATACTGCAATCCGGTCATATTTTATGTCCAATAATTCGATTAAAACCGGGTAATAAATATATAAACATACTTTTTTGGATTTGCACCGAATATTTATTATACTTTCAGTGGCAATATAGAAGTTTCTTGTCATCCATTTAATTTCTTTTTTACCGGTGGAGGGGAAAATGAAACTGGTAAAAACATCAGCACGCCTGAAACGCAGGGGTTCTGTGTTCATAATATCCTTGATATTCGTGCTCATATTCTCATCTCTCGTCGTTTCAATCGCAACAATGTCGGCGGCCAACAGTCAGCTCGCCTCGAACCAGCACAAGGTCAATTCCGCCTTATCCGCAGCTCAATCGGGGCTGGAATGCGGAAAATACATCGCCATGAGTCTCACATTACCCGAAACAGGACAAAATTTTGTTTCTACATCGGAAGCCGACCAGATATGGACTCAGCTCTGTCAGGGTCTTCAGAGCGCCGCTCTTGACGGCCAGGGCGTAACCGCCGCAACGCGTTTCACCGATGCCACAGGAAGCGGCGACCAGATTATCACTTCGACACTCAACTTCGGCAGCGTCAATACGGATTTCACGTTAAAATTCTATCGATATGACAGCAACCCGCTTACAATTAAGCTGCAATCCACGGGAACCGACGGTGATGCAGTAAGGCAGGTCGGTACGGACCTGAAAATAACAAAAGACAGTGAGGTCCTGAATTATGCAATCGCCAGCCGGGGCCGAATGTGGCTTACAGGTGAATCGACCATACACGGTGATATTTTCAGTTCCTGGGATCGCCCTGAAATTTCCCCCTTCAATATGACAAGTGATTCAAGTGTGCTTGGAACCATAAATACGGTATTGACCCTTGATCAAATCCAGGCTCAATCTTATCAAATGGAGACCCTTAATACAAATGACAATCCTATAGATATAAACGGTGATCCGTTAGGAACTAATTACGACGACAGATATTACAGCCCCAATGACGAAATACAGGCTTATCACGAAGGTATCAACTACGAACAGCCGTTTGAAAACATGCCCGGCATGGATATATCAGATTACAATACGGATATGTACGAAACTTTTGTCTTAAACGACGGCAACGGCAATATCTACTACAACCCCTCGGCAACACAGTACACCGGCAGTCTCGATTCTCTTGGTTCTACGGTGGGTACAAAGTGGCGCTACGAATACTTCCCTCACAACGCAGGCAGCTATACCACAGGAAGCGGCGTTAGACTGAAAAGGTATATCTATAAGGATGTGGATTTTACAAATGTACGGCTGCCTTCCAATCTCAACGCGCTGTTCATAAACTGCACATTCAACGAGATTCTGTATATCGATTGCAACAAGAACACATCATCTTACTATAACAACGTCCGTTTTAACGACTGCGCGTTCAACGGTGTGATTGTTACCGACACGCCCAGCTCTCTGAACTGGCAGCGTAACTGCCTGTATTTCACCGGCGAGGCAACATTTAACAATACATCATCAATTCCCGAGGCGACTATACTGGCACCTCATTTCAATGTGAACTTGGGTAATACAAATCCCGAACAGAGTGACAGCAATATACTGACAGGTGCGATAGTGGGCGGCATCGTCGATGTACGCGGCAATGCACAAATTTATGGAACGATTATTTCGATGTGCGATACTACACAGTGGTCCTCCGGATATGTGACAAACATCGGCGCCACACTCGACGACGGCGGGTCCGAGACCACTGAATTAGGCGATATCGGTGTTATCGGTATCACCCCGGACGAAGACCAGATGCTGCCAAGCGGCATCATGAGCCCGATTGTTATCAAGCCATTGCAGGGAACGTATACAGAAGGATAATTTTAATTGCTGGTTTTTAGAAGAAACGAACAGAAATATAAATCCGGACTTTCAAGGATAAAAATATGAAAAAGCAAATTTTTAACGTACTGGTACTTGTATTGTTTGTTGCGGCAATATTGATAATTGGAACCAACACATCATGGGCCTGTAAATCGGCTCAAACTCAAAGTATATTTTCCGAAGATGACCCCAACGATCCGGGACCGGAAGTCGTACTCATGAGTTTTCAGCCTGTCTATTCCGAAGAAGACCCGAATGATCCCGGCCCCGAGTAATCAGTTAAAAACCGATTATCGAACAAAATATATTTCAGGTACGTTATTTTGGAAAAAGTAACGGCTTGAAAATCAAAAGGCCGGGCAAATCCACTCCGGCCTTTTTTCTTATAAAACACCCTGTTATAAGGAGGCTAATCAGGGTTGGACTGGTAAAAGAATCATTTTCCGATCAAACCATTTATCCATCCCCGTCGGCAAACGCCCGCAACGTAATTGGAATTGCTCATCCTGTAATCGATATTCCAGGCCGGATAGAATCAATAAATATCATAAAAAACAGAATAAACGGGCCATTTTGTTTGTTTTCGTGCGCTCATTCTCCCGTAGTTTTCGTATAATTTATTGTTTATCCTTTTCGTTTTCAGTTATAACCGTGTATTATCTACCTTTTTATAATGGAACTAAAATTTAACAAGACTATGGTAATTGATAATAAGAACATCTCAGAAATCAGTGGTAATTTCCTAATCGAAGAGATTGAGGACGAACCGGCAACCCTTGACGCATACCTGTACGAAAATAATCCTGCAGGAGAAGAGCAAAGGAATCTTAAACTGCCGCCGGTAATAGGCATTTTACCTATTCGCAATGTCGTCGCTTATCCCGGTACGGTAACGCCGCTCGCAATAGGCCGCCAAAGAAGCAAGACCCTGCTCGCTCATACAACACCAAACAAAACCGTAATCGGACTGCTTACACAGCGCAATCCGGAAACCGATTCGCCGGATTTTGACGACCTTTACTCGATTGGAACCGCCGCCACCGTCTTGAAAGTTATCAAGCTGCCACAGGGCCAAATTCATATCGTAGTCCATGGTATATGCCGCTTCAAAGTTACTGAAAAAGTCACTTCGAAGCCCTATATGAAGGCAAAAATCCAGCCGCTACACGTTAAAATAAAGACGACAAAAAAGTTAAAAGCGCTCATCGTCAGCGTTCGTCACGCCGCCAACCGCCTGATTGCCCTTAGCCCGAATGTTCCAGAAGAGGCATCCGTATTGCTGGAAAATATCGAAAGCCCGTCCGCCCTCGCTGATTTTCTTGCGGCGAACCTGAGCATCGAGATTCCCAAAAAACAGCAATTATTAGAAGAGCTCGATGCGGCCAAACGACTCGAACAAATTTCACTAATACTGGCAAACCAGCTCGAGGTGCTCGAACTAAGCCATAAAATCCAGGGCCGCGTAAAAGAATCCATAGACAAGAACCAGCGGGAATATTTCCTGCAGGAACAGCTCAAGGCCATCCAAACCGAACTCGGCCAGAAAGACATCAGAACCGACGAGATAAAACAGCTCAGCCAGAATATCGCCAAGGCTAAAATGCCCAAAAAGGTCGAAACCGAGGCGCTCCGCGAGCTGGACAGACTCAGCAAGATGCATTCCGCTTCGCCGGAATACAGTGTTATCCGCACATACCTGGACTGGGTCTGCGAATTACCCTGGTCGCTCCAGACCAAAGACCAGCTCGACATCAACAAGGCCCAGCGGATACTGAACGCCGACCATTATGATCTTCGTAAAGTAAAAAAACGCATCCTCGAATTCCTTGCCGTCCGCAAGCTGAATCCGAAAGGCAAAAGCCCGATACTCTGCTTCGTAGGGCCGCCCGGCGTCGGCAAAACATCGCTCGGCAAATCAATCGCACGGGCAATGGGCAGGAAATTCGTCCGCATATCCCTCGGAGGCATCAGGGACGAGGCCGACATCCGTGGGCACCGAAGAACATATATCGGTGCATTACCCGGCAGAATATTACAGGAGCTGCGCAAGTGCGGCAGCAAAAATCCGGTATTCATGCTCGACGAGCTTGACAAAATCGGCAGCGACTTCAGGGGCGATCCCGCAAGCGCCCTGCTCGAAGTTCTCGATCCGGAACAGAATTCCAGCTTCACCGACCATTATCTCGACCAGCCGTTTAACCTGTCGTCTGTAATGTTCATCGGCACGGCCAATTACACCGAGCCGGTTCCGCCTGCACTGCGGGACCGAATGGAGGTTATCGAACTGCCGGGATATACCGAGACCGAAAAGCTCAACATCGCAAAGAAATACCTCGGACCCCGCCAGCTCAGGGAAAATGGTTTAAGCAAAAATCGATGTGCCATCAAGGATGAAGCAATACTCGCTATAATCGAAGGCTATACACGCGAAGCTGGTGTACGAAACCTCGAAAGGAATATTGCGGCCATCTGCAGGGCCGTCGCAACAAAAGTCGCAAGGAATAAAAAAAGAAAGGCCACCATAGATAAAACCGAGCTTTCAAAAATCCTGGGACCGGCCCAGTTCGAATCCGAGCTGGCTATGCGAACCGGTATCCCCGGCGTCGCCACCGCCCTGGCATATACTCCCGTCGGCGGCGAGCTGCTGTTCATAGAATCAGCCTCAATGCCCGGAAAGGGTAATCTGCAACTTACAGGTCAAATCGGAGATGTGATGAAGGAGAGCGCCCAGGCGGCATTTTCCGTCGTAAAGGCAACTGCGAAAAAGCTGAACATCGACATAGAAAGATTCAGCAAGTTCGACTATCACATTCACGTACCCGCAGGGGCGATACCCAAGGACGGACCAAGCGCCGGTGTTGCAATTTTCACATCCTTGGTCAGCCTGCTGCTCGATAAGCCGACCCGGCCGGAAGTCGCAATGACCGGAGAGATTACCTTACGAGGTATGATTTTACCCATCGGCGGACTTAAAGAAAAAATCCTTGCGGCCAAACAGGCAGGTATAAAAACCGTCATCCTGCCGGCAAGAAACAAAAAAGACCTGCCCGACGTACCCAAAGAGGCCAAAAAAGGCATGAAATTCGCATTCGTGAAAAATACAACTGAAGCCCTCAAAATCGCTTTGAATAGTGAATAAGCACATTACTTCAAAACGAAGGTATTATTACCCAATACCAAGTGTACGTTTTAATTCCTCGAAACTCATCTGGTCAAAGAATTTTTTTATAGACTCGAAGGCAATATCGTCGAATGGAATCTCTGCCGGATCAATTAAGACAAGTTCCTCTATTTCATCGGTGTCAAAACTGGTCGGAAAAGTATCGATTTTGCAATGGAAGAACAAATCGCATGTGTTATAAGTCACATCTTTGTATTCATAGACGTTTGGACATGAGCCGAGATATGTTAGTTTCCCGAGTTCCATTTGCAGTTCTTCTCTGATTTCTCTCCGTAAACCATCCTCGGCACTTTCATTCGGATCAATAAAACCGCCCGGCAGGTCCAGCTTGCCTTTGGCCGGTTCTCTGTTTCTCTTAATCATGATTATTCTTTTGTCGTATTCCAGTATTGCAGCCGCAGCGGCGGCGACATTCTGGAAATAGGTAAATGAACAGGCCGGGCAACTAAATTTCTTTATATTATCATATCCAATGTCACGTGATCCGCATGAAGGACAATAGTTAAATATTTTCATCTTTAATATTCCCGACTTGATTGACTATTTTCACTACATCTACCATTTCGGCCACATCATGTACACGGACGATAGACACCCCTGCCGCTGCACATAATGCCACCGTCCCGACGGTGCCGAAAATCCGTTCGGATGGATTATTTCTGCCGGTGATTTTCCCGATAAAGGCTTTCCGGGAAGTACCCACAAGCACGCGATAGCCGCTGTCGACAAACTTATATATATTTTTTAAAAGCAAAAGATTATGCTCCAACGTCTTGCCGAAACCGATACCCGGGTCAACGAAGATTCTCTCTTTCGATATGCCGAACTGCTCGGCCCTCTTTGCCCTTCTTAAAAGAAATTCCAGGACCTCGCAAACTACATCATCATACTTCGGCTCAGCCTGCATAGTCGCAGGCGTGCCCTGCATGTGCATCAAGACGACCGGCACTTTTCGCTCGGCCGCTAATTTCCCCATCCGTTCATCACTCAAAGCAGTTATATCGTTTATTATCCCCGCTCCGACATCCAGAGCCGCCTCGGCCACATCAACGTTATATGTATCGATGCTAACCGGCACATCTGTCTTTTGACAAAGTGCTTTTATCACTGGAACGACGCGTTTTATCTGCTGGGCTGTCGAAACCGATTCAGAGCCGGGCCTTGTGGATTCGCCGCCTACATCTATTATCACTGCACCGTCGTTGGCCATCTTCAAGCCATGCTCTATTGCTTTCTCGGCATCGAAGAATTGCCCGCCGTCACTAAAGGAATCCGGTGTGACATTCAAAATGCCCATCACAATACAGCCCGCGGAAAAATCCAGTCGTCCACTTGGCCATTCGATGACATTTTTATCGCAGCTTTTTGTTTTTACTTGTTTATTTTTCACTTTCTACTCTGAATCCGATGCCGCTCAGCATTACGGCTAAATCCGATTTACTATCTTCGATAATAATTTTCGTATTCTGAAATTCCCTTCGGACAGGATAATTCTTTCGCAGGCTATCGAAGAATTCACCTCTTTTGTTCGCCGCTGTTTCTAAAATCCCCCTCATATTCGCATCATCCTTATCGATTCTGTAAACCTTCCGTACAGCCTCCGTCACAATTTTCTGCTGATTGCCTTTGACCGAATCAATTATAATTCGGCTCACAGCCGGCTCCGGCAGAAAATCATCAACTTCAAACTCAGGCTTAATTGAGAAATATTCACAGACCGACTTGTATATCATTATCAAGCCTGCAATCTTGCCGTCCAGGGAATAACCTGCGATATGCGGCGTACCGATATCAACCATTTCAAGCAGTTCAGTTTCGATATTCGGCTCATTTTCCCAGACATCGAGCACAACTGCTTTCAGCCGCTCCGATTTTATCGCCGCTTTTAACGCCTTGCCATCAACAACATCGCCGCGCGAGGCATTTATCAAAACACACCCGGTTTTCAGTGATTCGAAAAAACTTTCATCGGCCAGATGATACGTCTTGTCCTGTCCCTCGAATGTCAACGGTGTGTGAAACGTTATAAAATCACAATCGAAAAGCTCTTTCAGCGGCAGATATTTTTTATCTCCGGTCTGTCTTTGCAGCGGCGGGTCGTTTAAAAGAACCTTCATCCCCAAAGCGGCACATTTTTTCGCCACCCTGCTTCCGACATTACCCACGCCTATAACGCCTATCGATCTGCCCTGTAAATCCATTTCATGCTTATTAGCAACCTCAAGCAATCCAGCAATTACATACTCGGCGGCGGAATTTGCGTTGGAGCCAGGCGCGGATGCGAAACCGATCTTGCTGCGTCTAAGAAAATCAGTGTCAATATGCTCGAAACCAATTGTGGCCGTAGCGACGAAGCGCACCTTACTGCCGGCCAGCAGGTCGACACCGACAGGCGTGATACTGCGAACCAGAAGAATGTCGGCATCGGCGACTACCCATGGCGTCATTTCCCGACCCCCGACAACGCTCACCTCACCGATGGAAGAAAAACACTCAAGAACATACGGAATATTGGCATCTGCAATTATCTTCATCATTTTTATCTCACATCATTTCAATCTTCTTTGTTTCCAATATTACGACAACTCAAAGCCCGCAATCTGTGTCCCGCAGTCCGGGCATTTGGAGTCTTTAATGACATTGTCGACAATCCTGTAGCCGATGCGTTCGATAAGCATCCGGTGGCAGTTGTAGCAAAAAGTGCTCTCGGTCTTCGTTCCCGGCACATTTCCGAGGTAAACATAATGCAGGCCCGCGGACTTACCAATTTCATAGGCTCGTTCGAGACTATCGAGCGTTGTCGGGCTCGAATCGAGATATTGATACTGAGGATGAAACCGGCTGATGTGCCAGGGGACATCGGGGCCGCAGCTTTCGACTAAAAAGTCAGCAAGTTTTTTCAGCTCTTCCTCGGAATCATTTTCATCTGGAACCAGCAAGGTTGTAATTTCAAGCCATATATCGGTCTGGTTCGCAATGTAGCTAATCGTATCGAGAACAGGCTGCAATCTCGCCTTGCACAATCGCTTATAAAAATCCTCGGTGAACGCCTTCAAATCAACGTTTATCCCGTCAAGCCAGCCACGGGCAAAATCAATCGCCTCAGTTGTCATAAAACCGTTACTGACAAAAACATTCTTCAGACCTCGCTGCCTGGCTATCCGCCCGCAATCATTACAAAGCTCCATGAACACCGTCGGCTCGGTGTATGTATATGCAATACTCTTACATTTATTACGAACTGCGGCCTCGACAATATACTCCGGGGCTATCGGCTCGCCATCGATTCGTCCCGTTTCAATTGCGGCCTGGCTAATCTGCCAGTTCTGACAGAATTCGCATCGAAAGTTGCATCCCATCGCCGCAATGGAAAAACTACGCGAGCCGGGCTGAAAATGAAATAGCGGCTTTTTCTCGATCGGGTCCGGATTGGCCGAGCAAACCTTGTCGTAGTTCAGCGAACACAACGTCCCATCGACATTTTTCCGTACACTGCATCGACCAGGCTCACCGGCGCCAATCAAACACCGCCAGTTGCACAGTTTACATCGGACCTTGCCGCCCTCCGCCGGCTCCCAAAGCACCGCTTCTTTGTACTGTTCTTTTTTTGACCCCATACCTGTCTCCGGCACAAATAAACTTTATTAATCCTGCCCCAATATATACAATAGTCGGGATAAAATCAATTTTATGAATTGTCTTAATCGTTTTGAACCTGAAATAAACAATAAACTTGAAGGATTTCTTAGGGGATACCCAATATAAACATTAATTCGCAAGCGGAGACAATCAACTTATGGCGATACAAGTAAAACTTAACGACATAATCGACGCCCTGGACAGCCAATCCTTCGATGTCTGGGCGTTCCTCAATAAAAACACGGGCGAAATCATGCTTATCGGCGAGGAGGAAAAAAACCTCGCCGAGGAAAACGAATTAATCGATGATCTGCCCGACTGGCAGAAAGAAGCAATAAAATTTATGCAGGATGTTATGTCGCAATCCAAAAACTGCATCGCCCTGCCGACGAAATTCGATATTCACGAATACGGCATAATGAAAAAATTCTGCGCTGATATCGAAGATGAGCAAATATGCGATATCTTCGAAAACCTGATACAGGGCAGCGGGGCCTTCGGCCGCTTCAAAGACGCCATACACGAACACGGCATTGCAAACGACTGGTACGCATACCGCACGAACGCACTTAAAGAAATCACCATCGAATGGTGCAAAGAAAACGATATCGAACTCGAAGAGATATAGAATTATAACGAAATGAAAAAACATAGAACTCATCCCAAAACTTGTTTTGTGACGAGATTGAGCGAAAATTTCGTGGTCAAGGCCGGAGGTG
>CAZKYP010000069.1:0-3063 GCA_964556885.1 uncultured Pirellulales bacterium
ATTTGTTTGAGGTTGCTGGTGCATTTGAGGCGCATCGCGAGGACTCGGACCTTCGACAGCGACGGCAGCATGATGGACAGCAGCAGGGCGATTGTCGCGATGACCACAAGCAGTTCGACGAGGGAGAAAGCACTCCTCCTGAAATTTCTGAATTCTAAGCACGAAATCCTAAACAATATCGAATTTCTAATGTTCGAATGATTCAAACGATTCACCAATCACTATTCACCAATGACTAATCATTGCACGGTGACGCTTTTTGCGAGGTTGCGAGGTTTGTCGACGTCGTGGCCGCGGAGCATAGCGGCGTGATAGGCCAGCAATTGCAGCGGGATGACCGTCAGCATCGGCTGGAGAATCTCCGGGGCGTCGGGTACGGTTATTAAATGTTCGCAGTGCTGCCTGATGTCTTCGTTGCCTTCGGTGGTGATTGCGATGATGTTGCCGCCGCGCGCCTTGACCTCGGCGATGTTGCCCATAATCTTTTCGTACTGCGGGCCGTTTGTAGCGATAAAGACCACGGGCATGTTGTCGGCTATCAGTGCAATCGGGCCGTGCTTCATCTCGGCCGCAGGCAGGCCCTCGGCATGAATGTAGCTTATCTCTTTCAGTTTCAGCGCGCCTTCGAGGGCGACGGGGTAATTGAAGCCCCTGCCGAGGAAGAGCCAGTTGTTTTTATCGATATTGGCATCGGCGATTGCCTTGATGTGTTCGGACTGGGCAAGTATCTGTTTAACTTTGTCGGGGATTTTGGAAAGTTCGTCGATGAGCCTGTTGGCGTCGTTGTGGCTTAAGTGTTTTCTTCTGCCTAATTCGATTGCCAGCATTGTCAGTACGGCGACCTGGGCGGTGAAGGCCTTGGTGCTGGCGACGCCGATTTCGGGACCGACGTGCAGATATATGCCGGCGTCGGTAGCGCGGGCGATTGAAGAGCCGACGACGTTGACGATGCCGAGCACCGTTGCGCCGCGCTCCTTTGCTTCTTCTATGGCGGCGAGCGTGTCGAGTGTTTCGCCCGACTGGCTTATCGATATTACGATGGTTCCCTCCTCGATAATCGGATTGCGATATCTGAATTCGCTGGCGTATTCCGTCTCGGTGGGGATTCGCGTCAACTGCTCCAACAGAAATTCACCGACCAGGGAGGCGTGGAACGCGGTCCCGCACGCGGTTATGATGATTCGTCTGGCGCGTGTCAACTCGCGGAGGTAGGAAGCGATGCCGCCGAGTTTGATTCTGTTGTTCTGGCGGTCGATTCTTCCGCCCATACAGGTACTGAGAGCCTTTGGCTGCTCGAAGATTTCCTTGAGCATGTGGTGCTGGAAGCCGCCGAGCTCGATTTGTTCCAGTGAGAATTCGATTTGCCTGATTTTCTTGCTGACGGTGACATTGTCAATCGTCTTGGTGTAGAATCCTTCTGAGCTGAGCGTGACCATCTCGTTGTCGGCCAGGTAAATGGCCTGTGCGGTGTGCTCAACGATTGCGGATGCGTCGGAGGCAAGTATGTATTCGTTGTCACCGATGCCGAGGATAAGGGGACTTCCCTTTTTTGCTCCGATTAATGTGCGCGGGTAATCCGAACAGAGGATTGCCAGACCGAATGTCCCGTGCACTTCATGCAGCGCGCGCTGAACGGACCATTCGAATTTATTCTGGCCGTTGCAGAGGGTATGCTCATCGTCCTCGCAGCATTTGGCGTAGAAATATCCGATAAGATTTGCCATTACTTCGGTGTCGGTCTCAGTTGCAAACGTGACACCTTCACTTTGCAGCCAGGTCTTAAGTGTGCTGTAGTTTTCGATAATACCGTTATGAACGATGGCGATTTTGCCGGTCCAATCCAGATGAGGGTGGGCGTTTATAGTATTCGGCTCGCCATGAGTCGCCCATCTGGTGTGGCCGATACCGAGAGTCTCGCCGGCCTTTGGCTCGTCCAGAATCGTTTCGAGGACGCTGATTCTGCCGCTGGTCTTCTTGACCTTTATCACTCCGTTGCTCAATATCGCCACACCGGCTGAGTCGTAGCCGCGATATTCCAGTCGCTTCAACCCTTCTATAAGGATGGGTTGCGCGATTTTTTTACCCATATACGCTACTATGCCACACATTTTCTATTTACTATCTCCGGGTTATTATTTAACATCTCTTCTCATACTATTCGGCAGGTCGTGGTAGTAGGATGATAAATAGTTGGTTTAAAATAGTCAATAATAATTATGATAGTTGTCATAGATTATAATGTAGGTAATGTCAGGAGCGTTTGTAACGCGTTTCGGCATATCGGCTGCGAGACGGTGCTCAGTTGTGAGCCGCAAACCATAAAAAAGGCGACCGGACTTGTTTTACCGGGCGTGGCGGCCTTCGGATATGCCAAAAATGCCCTTGGTTCGGCCGCTGAGCTGATAAAAGAAGTTGCCGCCGATGGAAAGCCGCTTTTGGGCATTTGCGTAGGTTACCAGATGCTCTTCGATTCGAGTTGTGAATACGGCCAACACGAAGGGCTCGGATTAATTCGGGGTAAGGTGGTTCCCATTCCCGCCGGGCGGGTAATTCCCCACATGGGCTGGAACCAGGTCAAGCTGCCTGAAAAGATGGGCCTGTTCGCCGGGCTTGGTGCCGAGAAACATTTTTATTTTGCACATTCATTCCACGCCGAGGTTTCTGATGAGCAGGCGCAAGTGGCCTACACCGATTATGGATTCGAACTTGTAGCTTCGGTGCAGAAGTCCAATATATACGGGATGCAGTTTCACCCGGAAAAGAGCGGCCCGGCCGGATTGAAAGTCCTGAAGAATTTTTATGACATTTGCAAGTGGGAAGCCCTGAAATGCTGACACGAAGAATAATTCCCTGTCTGGATGTTAAAGACAACCGGGTTGTCAAGGGTATCAATTTCCTGAATCTTCGCGATGCGGGCGATCCTGTGGAACTCGGCGCCCGATATAGTGACACCGGCGCGGACGAGCTTGTATTTCTCGATATTACCGCGACCATTCGTTCGCGCAAGACGATTGTGGAGCTTGTCGAGAAGGTTGCCGAGAAAGTGTTCATTCCATTTACGGT
>CAZKYP010000069.1:3163-15342 GCA_964556885.1 uncultured Pirellulales bacterium
TTAGGCGCCGGCGAAATACTGCTGACCAGTATGGACGCCGACGGCACCAAGGCCGGCTACGATAACGAGCTTAACAAGGCGGTCACAGATGCGGTCAATATTCCCGTCATTGCCTCCGGCGGAGCGGGGACGCTCGAACATCTCTACGATGCCATCGTTGACGGCGGAGCGGATGCGGTCCTTATGGCTTCAATCACTCACTTCGAAAATTATACCATCAGGCAGATGAAGGAATACCTCCGCGACCGCGGTATCCCGATGAATCTTTAAAACTGTGGTTGCTGTTTTATCATTTACCTTATTTATATCCGGCAGATTAAAAGATATTCGAGATTTCTAAAATATTTCTGTTACTTCTCATACACATAATACCTTGTATTCTATAGGTCCGGATATATTTGGTCCTTTATGTTAGGTTATAAAGGGTATTTTTTGAATTTGGACAGGTAGTATTTCATTGGATAAGTTGTGGTCTTGTCTCGACAGGGAAAAGATTATCATAACGTACAGTCTGTGATTCTCATATCGAATTGAATTATTGGGCGTATTTTGCAGGAAAAGATTGGGAAAAAAATTTGCTATTGACGCTGAATTATAAGGAAAGATCGCACATTTCGAGTAATTAACCGAAAAAAAACAAGGACCTAAGTAATATCTATCCTCAGGATGAATTTTTGTATCCCTTTTAATTAAAAGACTTTATGTAAACCAATCATTTCATTGAAATCATAAACTTTGTTGCATACTATTCAGACTACCCACAGAAAGCACAAAAACACGTAAAAATAGGCAAAATTATCTATTGACATTTGAGTTCTAATTCGGTAAATTGGGCGGATACGAGTAGGATTGAGAAGGCTTAGTTAAAATCGTTTTTAAATTTGTAATTGACATTGGACAGTAAAGTGGGTAATTTGGTAAGGCGTGGTAAAAAGGCTTTGCCGGAAGGTTTTTTGTTGACATTGAGTAGAAAAAGTGGTAAACTAAGCTCATGGCAAAATAGGAAATTATGCGTTGATATAAGCTTGATTGTTGAATGTTTTTGTTTTGTCAGTAGTGTTATTTTGATTTCGGATGAAAAAGTTGTGAGGATTATGATGGTGAGGAGTTGATGAAAAGCAGTAATATTTTCACTTCCACATATCCCTCTACTTTTGATCTATTCGGCGAATCTGAATAAGAATAGCCGGGAAAAAACCGGGTTACAGGAGGCGCCTGGTACTATCGGTATCGAGGAGGATGCCGAGAGAATTAGATCGAAACGGATTTTACCAAATCAACGGATTGAATTAGCAGGATTTCTGCGCGTGATAAGTGGCGAAAAAATATATTGTCATCAGAATATGGCCTTGGGGGAGGTAATGATGAAAAGATTTATGATGAATTCAGTGATGCTGATAACAATGTTCGGAGTAGTCGGAGCGGCTCATGCGGTGCAGCCTGCAAAATCTACGGAGAAGGTTGCAGAGATTCGAGAAGATGGGATTACGCAGTTGCAGGTATTGGCTGAATTGGATAGACAGGAACGTATTCTCAAACGGCGTGCAGCACTTGCTGAACGCGAAAAGCTGGCCGCCATGGCTGAGATTGGGAACCAGATGAATCCTGACACGCCATACGTTTGTATATCCACTACGCCCAACAAGATTGATTTTGGCACTGTTCTGGGATTTGGTGACCATGATTTAGATTCGGTAATGACGGTGAATATAAACTCGAACTGTGTGCATGGGTCGGTTATAGCTTCATTCAGTCCGTTTAATAACAGTGAAGGTGGTGTGATTAAATCCGATCGCGTTTACATACAGAGCCCGATGACCGACGGGTATGTATCAATGGTAAGGCCGGTTGTAATATCCAAGCAGACCGAAGGTAATCATAGTTTCGATTTGAGTTTCAAGGTTAAGACCGATTTACAGGACCGGTCTGGAAAATATGAAGGGTCACTGATGTTTACCGTAGTGCCTCCTTCTTAGTCTGGAAGATAATAGTTGAAATAAGAAGAGGAATTTTACTTAGCTATAATTAGATAATATATGCCCAGGATTGTGGATAGACGGTATCCAAGTTTATGCCCCCTCTCGTACCGAGGGAAGGGGTAGAAAGGAGGTGTGTGAGGTAGTGAGAAACTGGTAAGTCATGAGTGGTTACACAACACTTGTGAGTCGCCTTGAAGAAGCTGGCCTGGTCTTGGGGCGGCGTAACGATTGACAATCGCCGATTGGAAATCGCGGACCTCACAGGCTACGACCCGGCTGAATGCGGGCATAACGGCTGGAATCGGAAAATAGTGTTTAAGCCCGTTCAATTGTGGCTCAGGTATCTGTAAAGCCTGGGCGTAAAGAATTTGGATGAGCTCTGCAGGCTAAATGTTAGCCTATAGAGCATATGTTGAGAGAGGGAAATGAAAATGGTAAAAAGAAGTTTAATAGCAATCGCGATAGTGGCTTTGTTTGTTACAGCAGCAAGTGCGGCAGTGAATCCTGCCAAGTATGATGATCATTGGCCCTATGAGTACGTAGCGGTCGATATCTGTGTCATTCCGGTTTATATGGACGTTGGAATGTATGTCCAGATTAAGGATTGTGGAAAGAAGAAAATCGTCCTCAAGCAGGTAAACTGCGAAGAGATCGAGAAGAGCCCGACCGATGATTTTCCGTGCTACAAAGGCTGCTCAGAGTTCGAAATCAGAGCTAACTTTGAGGCCAAGCTCGGCACACATCTGGAAAAAGAAGGCCCCACAATTAAGGAATGGGCAGGTTTCTATAACGCCGATAAGGGTGGCGATATTGTCCCCGGTACCGGTGCTTATTTTGTAAGAGAAGTCTGCGTAAAGGCCTGGAAGACCGAGATCTGGAACACCGCTCCTGGTGATGAGGTCAAGGTTGGTACCTGTGCTGTAACCGTAAAGCCCAACTAATATCTAAGTTGTTAAAAGAAGAGTAGGTTTTACGTGGTGGATACTTTTGAAGTTCTTGTAGCCACCAAAAGGAATGTAAAGGGAGGGATGAAGAAATTCATCCCTCCCTGTTTTTTAGGGAAAATATGTGTTAAAATGGTAAATATAGAAAGATTGGGCTTGACACGCAGTTGTTAAAATGGTAAAATTAATAATGCTTGATGAGGGACACTTTTATATAAGTGAAAGACCCCTGTGGGGAGTAAGGACACCAAGCTATCGTGCTAAATGTTGCACTGCCTGTTTTGGGGGGCCTTCATGGTGATTTTGTAAGGAATTATGGAAAGTAAGGACGTTAAATTGCCGAAGAGGTAAAAGCCGCAGTTTTGGTGTAAAATTGAGGAATTTAACCGTAACAATAGCCTTTAATTGACTCTTAATGCCGATAGGATTAATTAGTTTTTGTGAGGCTTATAATTACAGGTATTTTTTATTTTGTGTCTTTTTGGCATTTTATGGGAGGTTACAAATGCAGAGTTTGAATCATATAAAGGATTTTTGCCGGTTTAGCAATAATAAATGCAGGTTCGGTAATTCCGACGGAAACAGTCTTCCCGGAGGATTTGGCCTTGCCTGTATAATTATTTTAGGTGTATTGATATCGTCCGGCTCTGTCTATGGCCAGTTTTCAGTCCAGCCAATGAAAATAGAGCTCCCTGTAACGCCCGGCAAAATAGTCAGGCAGGCGGTGGAGATTCGTAACCATGATCCGAACGAGATGCACGTAGTAGATACTTCAATAGTTGAGCTAAGTCAGTGGGAAGATGCATCCTGGATGATTATTGAGCCCAATTCTCCTTATGATATATCAACACTTTCATCGTGCAGCAAGTGGATCAGTATAACTCCCTCCACCAGTGAAGTTGGTCCTTTGGAGTCGACGACGATAATGGTGGATGTAAAAATTCCTCGAGGTGTAAGAGGATTTTTTGTCGCCGGTATACTTGCATCATTAAGACCAAGACCTGAGATATCTGATGTAACTGTGAGCGTGCGATTTTTGATACCGGTTTTGGTTCAGATCCAGAGCCGGATACCGAAACAGCAGATAAACCTTGATGAAGTTGGTATGGACTATAAACCTGCGTTAGGTGTGAGTAGTGCAAAGACATATATTACGATGAACATCAGTAACAAGGGTGGAACTTATTCCCGCCTTAAGCCGCTTGCGAGACTCTGGAATTTTTCCGATGGACACTGGCGCTTAATTAAAACCGCGGAGTTTGATAATGCAAGTATCATACCCGGTATAAATTTGAAATTAAAATATGCCATGCCCGAAGCTCTTCCCAGCGGTAAATATAAAATTGTCGGTGCTCTTTATGTCGATGGGAGAATATCAAACAGGGTCCAGAGGATATTGGATTTTACGGGAGAAACAAACATTGGTAGACTTTCAGGTGATGTGCCGCTTGACCTGATACCGGGTGACATTGTGGTCGAGAGTGTACCTGGTGCTACGAAATTAGCATCTATAAAAGTAATCAATGCCTCCGAGGAGCCCGTTCATATTCAGACCGCTACCGGGTTGCCCCCCGAGTTGAGGGATGTTGCTATCTCGGATTTAAAAGGTGAGGATTTGGATTGTACAAATTGGATTAGTGTATCGCCGCAGAATTTTACTCTGCCGAGCAACGGGCAACAGAGTCTGACTATTACCTCTTCGATGCCGAGTACATCTGCGATGCATCCGTGTTATTATTCACTTATAGCATTATGGGCTTCCTATCCGGACGGCAAGGATGCGGGAGTTACACGTGCGAATATCTGTCTTAATAACACCCAGATTGAGGTCCAGCCTGTAGTAGATGCGGCTGAGGTTAAACTTGCCCACCTGGGTGGCTCCAAATATATTGTCTCGGCCAAATTTATAAATTTCGGCTCCGTCCACGTTACACCTATAAAGTGCAGCGCGATTGTTTCGACGGAAACCGGAGTGGCCAGAGCAATTTCATCGCTGACCTGCCAAAAAGCAGGTTTTATGCTTCCGCTTGAAGTTCGGATTTATTCCGGAGTTGTGGATTTTGTTAATATTCCCGCTGGTTTGTACTATCTTACAGCCGGTTTGGAGTATTTGACTGATGTGAGAGCAAAAAAACAAATAGCAATTCGCGTCTCTATTGAGGGAGAGGAGAGACTCGTTGAAGTAGTACGGATGGAAAATGATATACCCAACATAGTAGAGGTCCAATGGTAATATCTCAGCGAGAACATTTTTTACTAAAGAAAGTGGCTAAATTGCCGATAGAAGGCAGAAGAGCTGCAGAATTGCCTGTTAATGGCTTCAGAAAGGGACGTTGACTTATGGCAAGGAAACGTATTGGTACATTTTTATCGGGCGGTGTGTTGATATTGTGCATCGTTCTACTCTACGCATCACAGGTTAATGCGAAGATTGTGGGTTCATACATTACTTTTACCATATCTGGTAATGTAGGAGTGAGCGGTGTAACGATGAATGGGCTACCGGGCGGTCCTATTATGACCGATAATAATGGTTTTTATACCGCCACGGTTAATTACGGATGGAGCGGCACTGTTACACCCCAAAGAAGAGGTTATGACTTCGATCCTCCGAACAAGACCTACAGTAAGGTTACGAGCGATCTGACCAATGAGGATTATACTGGGACGTTGGTGACTTTTACAATTTCAGGTTCGGCCGGTATGGAAGGCGTCGAAATGAACGGTCTGCCTGGTAATCCTGTTACCGTTGAAGGCGGCGTATACAGCGTTAATGTTGACTACGGCTGGTCTGGTACGGTGAATCCGACAAAGGAGGGTTATAAATTCGACCCGCCCAGTAAAACTTATGGTTCGGTCGTTTCCAATGAATTGAATCAGAATTATACGCCGACCCAGATAACTTTTCCGATATCAGGTACGACCAGAGTCCCCGGCGTAGTAATGAAAGGTCTTCCAGGTGATCCGACAACTGGTAAAGACGGCAATTACAGTGTAACTGTCAAGTACGGCTTCACCGGAGTAGTTACACCCCAGAAGGAAGGTTATGAGTTTAGTCCGCCAGGCATGCAGTACAACGACCTTATCAGCGAACAAACGAATCAGGACTATGTTGCCACACAATTAACTTATGTAATTTCCGGTTCGGCCGGTTTACAGGGTGTGGAGCTGACGTCCAGCAACCTGCAAACCAAGCCTGCCACTGACGGAACCGGTTTTTATAGTATCATAGTTCCGCACGGCTGGAGTGGTACTATTACTCCAGTAAGATCCGGATATACCTTTACACCGGGCAGTATAACATACGTTAAGGTAACCAGTGACCGGGATAACCAGAGTTTCGAACCGACGGTTATTCAGTTGACAATCTCCGGAAATGCCGGACAGGACGGTGTTGAAATGAGCGGTCTGCCCGGGAGTCCTGTTACTACCAGCGGCGGGTTGTACAGCGCTACGGTTGATTACGGCTGGACCGGTACCGTTACGCCGCAAAAAGAAGGTTATGATTTTAATCCGCCGAGCAAAACATATTCACTGATTAACAGAGACCAGTTGAATCAGTCGTTTACACCTTCTAAGAGGAAATTCGAGATTTCCGGTTCGCTAAATCCGCCTGTTGATGGTGTTTTGCTCAGGGGCCTGCCGGGTAATCCGACCACCGGTAAAGACGGTTCCTATACGTCGATGGTAGAATATGGTTTCACCGGTTCGGCTACGCCTTATAAAGATGGTTATGAGTTTGACCCGCCGAGCCGGCCCTATACGGAGCTGATTGGCGCCGAATACAACCAAAATTATACTGCAACACTCTTAAAGCGTACGCTTTCGGGTGTGATTATGTCCGATAAACAACAGCCCGTCGAAGGCATAACGGTAAGTGCGAGTGGTGATGGTGGTACCTGTGTCACCAACGAAAAAGGTGAGTATAGACTGGAAGTCGATCATGGCTGGAGAGGCACTGTTTTACCGGACAAAGAAGGTTATACTTTCAATCCGCCGAATAAATTGTATGGAGCCGTTACCAGGGATCAACCCAACCAGGGTTATACGGCTATTATGAAGACATTCACAATAAAAGGTACTATTGAAGTGGCTGGAACTCCGGTCGATGGTGTCAAGGTAACAGCGACCAATGAAGGTGGCAGTGACACGACCAACTCGAAGGGTGAATTTTCTGTTACGGTACCTTACGGCTGGACAGGAGAGATAGTTCCGACAAAAGAAGGACTTAATTTCAATCCGCCCAGTACCATGTATGCGAGCGTAACACAGAATCATGTGGATGGTAAGGCTGTTGAGGAGACAAGATCTTTGCCAGCACCGCAACAACCGTCTATGCGAACGCCAACTACGCCGCCGGTTCAGCAGCCTACAACTGACACCACTACTGGTTTACCGCGGCCGACTGATACTACTGCTGGTTTGCCACGACCGGAGCCTACAACTGATACTGATACTGGTTTACCGCTGCCGAAAACGCAAGAACCTACATCTATAGCAACTGAGCCGACACCTGCTGAAACGACTCCGGATATGACAGGATTTAAGCAGGAAATACTGGATATGTTACGCAAACAAGGTATGACCACTGACGGAATTAAACCGACATATAGTCAAACCGAAGCGGCGGGGAATATGTTGATTAGCAATAACTTTTCAGGTGATTTATTGCTTGATGTGCTGCAGATACTTGCCAATACTGCAAAAGTTCCGATTATTCCGGATGATACGGTTGATGGAATTGTAACATGCGAACTGAAGGATGTAACGCTGGATAAGGCTCTTGAGATCGTTCTGGCCGGTACTCCTTACGTTGTCAAGAAAACGCCGTACTATTATCTGGTTTGCTCGGGCGATATAAAGAGCTTGATGTTCCCGTCTGTCAGCGAAACACGCAGGGTGAAGCTCAATTATGTCAAGGCGGATATGGCGATGGGTCTTTTGTCGACGGCCTTCCTTGACTATGTTAAAGCCGAGCCGGCCGGAAATACTCTTGTAATTACCGCGCCGCCCGTAATTATTGAACGTATCGCGACCGACCTGAAAGAGATTGACCAGACTCCGGTTCAGATTTTGCTTGATGCACGAATCGTCGTAATAGAACGCGGCGACCTGCTTAATCTGGGCGTGGAATGGGGCTGGCCGACGATACAGGCCGGTGTTTTCAGTAATAATTTGAAGGGTGGTTCAGGTAGTGTAGCTGACTTCGGAGGTAAGATGCCGTGGGGTGTTCAGATTGGATACGCTCCTGACGGAACTTTCACGAACTCACTGGAGCTGGCGCTGAACCTTCTTGCTCAAAATAACGAGGCCAGGATATTAACCAAGCCTCAGGTTTTTGCCCAGGACGGTAAAAAGGCGCAAATCAAGGTCGCGACGGAAGAATACTACGTGTTGACTTCGCCGCAGGTTACCTCGGTTTATGCTTATTCCGAAATGGAGACAATTACTTCCGGAACAATATTGACTATTACACCCTATATAGGTGATAATAACGATATTACTCTGGAAATGTCCGTGGAAGTAAGTGACAGTGTCGCGCGGGGCGCAGAAACCGATCTGCCCGTTGTTACGCGGCGAACCGCCGAAAATACTGTACGTATTAAAGACGGTGGAACTGTTGCAGTTGCTGGCCTTACGGAAAATAAGTCACGTGTGGCTGACCAGCGTGTTCCGGGTCTGAGCAAGCTTCCTTTGATTGGCGGGCTGTTTGAAAATAACAACAGACAGAACTCCACCAGGGAGATTGCGGTTTTTGTCACGGCACATATAGTGCCGGAATCGTACAGTCAAAGCCAGGCCTACGGATTTACCGATGATACTGGTTTAGGGCAGCAGGAACAGCAGCCGAGGTTCAATGCTCCGAGGATGTCCGGATCCCCAAGGCCTCTCGGACCCAGTGAACCCGCCGAACGTTCGAGTTCGGGCCAGGGATTTAGAGAAGATTTACGCGACAGCTTGATGCGTTCGCGTTCGTACTGATAGATAAACATTGTTAGGAGACATAAATGTATAGGCCGATCGGTTACAAGTCGATAAATAGGAACGAGTCGATTCTGTTATTACTACTGGCCCTTACGGTTTTTAGCGTGGTTGGCTGTGCTCCTACAGGAATTCAGGTTATGCCCGTAAGTAACAGGTATGTACTTGCCCTTAGCTCGGACGATGTTGTTAGAGTAATGCGGCGGGCCGGTTTTTCTGATAGTCAGGTTTTAGAGTTTGGCCCGGGTATACGCGACGGACTAGCACAGTCGGGAGCAGTGCAAATCAAGGTGGGCAAGAAGATAGAAGTCGTATTTGCCATCAGGGATAATTCCGTATACATTACGACTCGCCTGAGGGGCAATTTCATCTACAATCTTGATACAGGCTGGGTTGGCGGCGGCGGTTGATCGTCCGTCCGACCTTCGAGTCGTAGCATAACTTAACACGTTCGAAATCATCGACTGGCGGTCAACGTCAGTCGATTTTCATTTTAAAAAAGAGATTCTGTTATTTCAGATCGACACTGATATAGCTCTTTTATGCAGACACATACCTGCCATATTGGCACACAACCGACGGCGTGCGAATACCCTAACCACTTGTTTGGAATACAGTTAAGAAATTAACTTGTTTTGGGCATGTCTTTTGCTTATTAAATATTTGATATATTTACAGTTGTGATTCTATATGTTGATAGAAAGATTATTATGAAATTCGATAAGTTTACATTGAAGGCCCAGGAGGCTCTGGCAACCGCTCAGCAAATCGTGATGGCCAAATCGCATACGGTTATGTCGCCGCTGCATCTGCTCAGTGCGATTTGCAGGGACGATGATGGTATAGCAATTGAGATTTTGAAAAAAATCGGTGCCAACATATCACGTATAAGGGAAATGACCGAAAGCGAGATTAACAGGCTGCCGCAGGGCAACAGCACGAACCAGATTATGCCTGATCCGGCCTTCGGCCAGATAGTTCTTGATGCCCAGAACCGGGCAGATGCGATGGGCGACGAATATCTATCCGTCGAACACCTGCTGATTGCACTTGCTTCGGTTCAAAGTGATGCAAAGGAGATTTTGCGACTTAATTCCGTTAAGCCGGAACAGATTGAGGATGCCCTTAAAGAAGTTCGAGGACCGGAGAAAGTGACAGACATGAATCCTGAGGATAAATACAAAGCACTTGAGAAATACGGTATCGATCTTCTGGAAATGGCCCGAAAAGGAAAGCTCGACCCCGTTATCGGCAGGGACGAGGAGATTCGTCGATGCATGCAGGTGCTCAATCGCCGGACAAAAAATAATCCTGTGCTGATAGGCGAGCCAGGCGTTGGTAAGACGGCGATAGTCGAAGGCCTTGCCCAGCGGATTATAGCAGGTGACGTCCCTGCGGGTTTGATGAACAAGAGGGTCATCGCCCTGGATATGGGATCCTTAATCGCCGGAACGAAATTCAGGGGTGAATTCGAGGATCGACTCAAGGCTGTACTGAAGGAAGTCATTGCCGCCCAGGGGCAGATAATACTTTTCATCGACGAGCTTCATACAGTTGTCGGAGCCGGCAAGGCCGAAGGGGCAGTAGATGCGGGAAATTTGTTAAAACCGTCGCTTGCAAGAGGCGAATTGCGGTGTATCGGCGCAACGACCATAGACGAATATCGAAAGTACATAGAAAAAGATGCGGCCCTTGAAAGACGTTTTCAGCCGATTACAATCAATCCGCCGACGGTCGAGGAGACCATAGCCATTCTTCGAGGTCTGAAAGACCGTTATGATACCCATCACGGCGTTCGTATTACCGATTCGGCCCTTGTGGCCGCTGCGACATTGTCGAATCGATATATAATGGACCGGTGGCTGCCGGACAAAGCTATTGATTTGATTGACGAGGCAGCCTCGAAGCTGCGGATTGAAAACGATTCACTGCCTGCGGAATTAGACGGCATCCGCAGAAAAATTGTCCAGCTTCAAATCGAACGAGAAGCGCTGAAAAAAGAAAACGACGAGGCCAGCAAGGAGCGGCTTAAAAATACCGAGAAACAGTTGGCCGGATTGCAGCAGCAGGACAAAAAACTTTCCTCGCAGTGGGAAAGTGAAAAAGGTGAAATCGACAATATAAAGGAATTGAAAAAGAAAATCGAAGATGCTCATAACCAGTTCGAGGATGCCCAGAGAAAGGGCGACCTCGAAACCGCTGCCCGTTTGAAATACGAGACCATTACAAATTTGAAAAAAGAGCTCGATGCGAAAGAGGCCCAACTTGCCCGGTCCGATAAGGGGATAGTCCGAAATGAAGTGACTGAAGAGCATATCGCCAGTGTTGTTTCCAAATGGACCAGTATACCAATCTCCAAATTATTAAGCGGCGAACGCGACCGGCTGTTGAAAATGGAGGAATCGATTCGTCGGCGCGTAGTCGGTCAGAATGAAGCGGTCGAGGCGCTTTGTAACGCTGTTCGAAGGAGCCGCTCCGGTCTGTCCGACCCGAACCGGCCTATAGGGACATTTTTGTTCTTAGGTCCGACCGGCGTTGGCAAGACGGAATTATCCAAGGCACTTGCGGTTTTTATGTTTAACGACCCGCACGCGATGATTAGAATCGATATGAGCGAGTTCATGGAGCAGCATTCCGTCGCTCGGCTTATCGGCTCGCCGCCCGGTTATGTCGGTTACGAAGAGGGCGGGCGGCTGACCGAGGCGGTGCGGCGAAAGCCGTATTCCGTGATTCTGCTCGATGAGGTTGAAAAGGCACATCCGGATGTATTTAATGTATTGCTGCAGGTCTTCGACGACGGCCGCTTGACCGACGGCAAGGGCAAGACGGTCGATTTCAAAAATACCGTCATTATCATGACAAGCAATATCGCCAGCCAGCAGATTCAGCAGTTGACCGAGGAGTCCGGAGCCGACTGGGAGATCGAGGCCCACGTAAAGGACACGCTCAAACAGGTCTTCAAGCCTGAATTCCTGAACCGAATAGATGAGATAATCGTTTTCAAAATGCTCACCAGAGAAGACTTGCGAAAAGTTGTTGATATCCAGTTGAATTACCTTGCCGAGCGTCTGAAAGTGCGTGACATCAAGGTCGAATTTGCCGACGCCGCACGCGACCAGATTATGGACGAAGGTTACGACCCGGCCTTCGGCGCAAGACCCCTGAAGCGGACGATTCAGCAAAGGTTGGAAAATCCCCTGGCCGCTGAGTTGCTGGCCGGTAATTTCACCGAGAGCGACACGATAAAAATCGACGCCGACTCCCGTAAATTCAC
>CAZKYP010000070.1:0-14993 GCA_964556885.1 uncultured Pirellulales bacterium
AATTACGGAAGGATTATTGATCAGCAAAGATGACTATCCTTTTATCTGCCTATATAAAGATATCTCAAATAAAGTTGTTAGATGGGCAGTTGTAAATGGAAACGAAGGTGTGTTAGCATTGTCTGAATTTGATGAAGGTAGAATTTCGGAATTTACGATTCTTGGCAATAAAGTTCACGATGACCGAAGGATGCCTGTATTCACTTTCGAAGCCTCAGACAAACCTGGAGTTTGGCATGAAGTAATATATATGCCAACTTTCAAAGCGATTGTTGAGAACGGCAAGCTTATTAATTATGCACCTAATGGTGAAAAGTACGAAGACATAGATTTTGATGGACAATTTGATGCTAAAAGTTTTGTCGTTGAAGGATTTAAATATTTGTCCCAGTCGATTTATATTGATGGAAAGTGGAAAGAACTGGGTTATACGGACTCTCAGGGAGAATTTCACCAGACAGGTAGTTATGTTGTTGATAAATTTTATGCCTTTGATTTTGAAAATGGCAAAAAGGTTGAATACGATTTTGAATTTGGAAAAGGCTGGAAAATACGAACCAGTAAAAATTAATGGTTTGCTGTAATTTTGTTAGATAGCTGATATGGTGCGATGAATCGCACTAATTGTTGGTTAATAGAGGGATTTTCCGATGTAGCCGGCTTCGGAGCAGAACTGGATGATGTCACGGCCCAGTGGTGCGGCGTCGCTGGAGCCGTGCTGACCGCCTTCGACTATGACTGCTACGGCGAGCTTGTGTCCGGTGCCGTCCTCAGCGAAGCCGGCAAACCATGCGTGCTCCGGATCCTCGGTCGAACCGGTCTTACCATAGACCTTGACATCCTCGTCGATAAAGGTCCGAAGAATTGGGGCAAACTGCCTGTTGGCTGTTCCGCCATATTCGTTGATGACGGCACTCATCCCATCCAGTACAACGGCCATGGTTTCCGGCGAGATACCGAGGTCCACGCCATCGGGTTTTCGAACAATATCATCGGATTGGGTTTCAATGAACAGGTTGGGCATTTTGAAGATTCCGCCGCGGGCTATCACAGCCATTGCATTTGCCACCTGAAGCGGCGTAGCCCGAAGTTCGCCCTGGCCGATCCCGAAACGCCGTTTTTCACTGTTGACAATCGGCGGCATTTCTTCGAGGCTCACAACGTCTCCTTTAGGAACAACACTCGAGATTACCCCGGCCGACTGCAAAAAGTCCCTGTTATCTTCGGTCAGGGCGACGTCCCTGACCGAGTCCGGCAGTGACAATATGTCACGACCATAACCGAATGCATACAGCCATTGCTGCAAAGTTAAAGAGTCTATCCGGTCCGCCAAATGCGAAAAGTATATATTGCAGCTTCCCTTAATGGCATTACGTGCCGTATTGTCCCACCGACTATCATGCCCCACCCCGTATGTTCTGAATATCAGGCATCTCGGCCATCCTTCCGGAGGCGCATGGCCTGGACAACTGATGATTTCATCTGGGGTGATACTTCCGGTTTCGAGCCCGGCGATGAGAATCAGCGGCTTGACGACTGAGCCGGGTGGGTACGGTGCATTTATCGCGCGGTTTATCATCGGTTTGTTAGGATCTTTTTTGGGATTGGATAGAATGTTGTATTTGTATTTAACAGTGTTCAAGTCATAAACCGGCAAAGATACAAGAGCAAGTATGTCGCTTGATGTAACATCAATTACGACCGCCGCCATTCCGGGCCCGATGTTTGGGTCGCGCGGGCAATTTAGAAGGTAATTTTCCAGTCTTTTCTGCAGTTCGATATCCAGCGTCAGCTTTACATCTCTGCCGAACTGTGTTTCTGTCCGGCTGATAAGTCGTCGGTCTATATCATAGACAATCTCGCCGCGTCGGCCGCGAAGGATGGTTTCGCAGACATATTCGACTCCGGGTTGGCGGCCGCAGACCTCGTCTTCGAGGTAGCTCGACAGCCTGTCGTCCACAAAAAGTTCTGCATCCTCTTTCTGTGACGCCAGGTTGACCCACCCGATTGTCTGCGCTGCGGCCTCGCCGTAAGGGTAGAACCGTTGTGCTTCGAGCTGAATTTCCACCCCTTTGATCTTACGGAATTCCAGTTGTGCGGTGAAAATATCGTCGTCTGTTTTTAATTCCAGCAGGGGTGACAGTTCGGTCATTTCGGGAATGTCGTCCACTTTACCGATGAGGATCATGCGATCCCTCTGGTCGGGGTAATTTTTTTCCAAATCGGCAGCGGCTTCGGACAGCGTTACCGAGCCGATATTTCCGCCGTATTTTTCAATTATATTCGGATCCGGATTGTCCCTTCGCCAGGCCAGGAAGGTTCGAAGGTTCCAGATTCTGTCATTTATTCGCTGGATTTCGTTTTCGACTTGCGCTCTTTCGTAACCGAAGCCGGTGCACTTGTCGATTATCTTGTCGAGATCATCGCGTTTCTCTTCGAGCTGCTGCCGCTTCTCCAGCAGCGGCTCGTCGGACTCTGTCCGCCGGGCGATTTCGTCGGCTTCGAACAATTGTGCTTCCCATACCCTGCTATCGAAATACCGGCTAAGGCTGTAACTTATACATAAATAAAAACATGGCCTGTCCACAGCCAGCTCTCTGTCTTTCCTGTCGAGGATACTTCCTCTGATGGTTTTGAGCTGTTGGATTTGCGACCTGCGGCGTTTGAGTTCAGCAATTTCGTCCTTGACGGACGAGGCGGTGAGCAATTGCATCTGTCCCAGCCGGAACAGGCAAATTACCAGCAGCAGGGCGCTGAATATGATAAATATTTTTATTCGCTTATCGTACATTATTTTTTGCGATTAGTAGTTCGTTTTAATACCACAACGCTACTTATTCTGTAAAAAATCAGTCCCGATGTACATCGGGATCAAACATCAAAAATTAAAAAGCAAAATGACAGATAAAAATTCAAAAAAAGCTTTGGAATCTTAAAATCAGGTTTAGGTAAGATTATGTCTTAAACAGCTTAAAAAGAACCGGAAAACATTTTACATTTTGCTTTGTGATTTTGCTATTTCCATTTTAATATTTGATATAACTTTTATAACTACTTATGCAGCAAAAGATTATCTTAGATGGTAAAGTCCATATAGCATTGTAGTGTTAGTGATATTGTTTTTAACTTTGCCTGCGGGTCGAGCGGCTCGTCTTGAAGCTCATCCACCAGGCTGACGGCAAAAACAGAAAAGGTCCCACGACGCCCGAGCATATCGATATGCCGAACAGGGTCGAATATGCGACGGATGCGACAGGCCCGCTCTTGAGCAGGTTCAACAGGTTAACTGCAATACCCACGGCAAGCCCGCTGATAAATATCGCAAGCCCCTGGTACGGCATTTTTTTAATTGTGATAACCCGGTGCAAATAGGCCAGCATGGTTCCTAAAAGGCCGAAGCTAATCATCCTCGGGCCCATCGAAGCGCTGACAATATCGGCGGCAAAACCAATCGAGAAGGAGCTTATAATCACTTCGGTGGGGTCGCAGTTAATGGCAAAAAAAACCAACAGGACCAGCAGCAGGTCGGGCCTTGTATTAAGATTGGCGAGTAAACCGGCCTGCAGCACGGTGGCCGTAAGAACCAAAACTGCAAACCTGAACCATCGCATTCATATATCCTCAGTGAAAAATTTTTACGGGATTAAAATCGTCAGTCCGTCTTTTTCGGGTTCATTATTATTATAGCTACGTCTTTAATGTTCTTGATGTCGCATCGCGGCTTGACGGTAATATCCCAGAGCATCGGTTCCTTTTCGTCCCGTTTACATTCCGCCACTTCCCCGATTATCATCGGGGCGTCGAGAAATCCGGGCTGCCTGCAGGCAAAGACCTTGTCGCCCTGTTTGATTTTATATGTCAACGGCACCAGCTTGACCTTTGCCGTATTATCGCCGTTACCCTGCATCATCCGTTTCACATTCGAGTCGCCTATTTGCACTTCGATTGTTGACGTGGTGTCGGTGAACAGTTTAACGCGGGCGGTATGGGATGAGACATCGGAGATTTTTCCTATAACGCTGTTATCGGCCAGGATGAACAGACCTTTTATTAGTCCCGTGTCTTTTCGGCAGTCGATGATAATCTCGTTACTCTGTCCGGTTAATGCAGGTGAACCGATGATCACATCGGCATCCGCGAAATCCGTTCCTTCCCAGACATTGCCGTTGTACAGCCCGTAAAGCTTGTTGAATTTTTCACGCTGCTGTTTCAACGTATTTTCGAGGTTCATGACAGCGTTCTGATACTGAGTTTGCGTACGTGTTGCGGCCTCTTCTAACGGCTGCTGTGTCTGGGCCGAAAGCGCAAAATCCCTGCTCAGGCTCAGCGGTATGCGGAAGATTCGGGTAAAGGCGAATGGAAATTTATTTGTCAGGTACGTCGGCGAAAATAGCAGGATAAAACCCGACAGCGTGAGCCAGGTAAATAACATTCTTCTGGAGACTTTGATTTGCTTCCTTGCCATTTTCGTGATTTATGATTCTCGCTCCGGTCGGTCGGCCGCAACTCGCGAGCGGCTGGTTACTCGTATCCGGAGTCACTGTGGTCCATTGTATCTTTCCATATCTCCAGGTTTTCCAGGTATACGCTTGTGCCTCGTGCCACACTGCTGAGCGGGTCGTCGACAATCTGGACTTTCAGACCGGTCGCGTTTGCCAGCACCTTGTCCATTCCCCTGAGCAGCGACCCCCCTCCACAAATGTGTATACCGTTATCTATCAAATCGGCGGCCAGTTCCGGCTCGGCTTTTTCCAGCGTTGAGGTAACGGTATCTATGATTGTGGCGATGGGATCGCGGAGGGCTTCGCGTATTTCTTCGCTTGTTATAACGATTTTTCTCGGCAGGCCGGAGATAGTATCCCTGCCGGCAATCTCCATTGTCAATTCCTCCTCCAGCGGAGCGGCCGAGCCGACCTGTATCTTGACCTTCTCGGCCCTTGCCTCGCCTATAAGGAGATTATATGTTTTCTTCAGGTGGTTTATCACGGCTTCGTCCATGTCGTCGCCGCCGATGCGTATCGATTCGGCGGTGGCAATATCCGCCAGAGACATGATAGCCACTTCAGTGGTTCCCCCGCCGATATCAACAATCATCGATGCGGTCGGGTCTGTAATCGGAAGGCCGGCCCCAATACCGGCGGCCATCGGCTCGTCCACCAGGTATACCTTTCGAGCGCCGGCTCGTTCGGCCGAATCAATGACTGCCCTGCGTTCGACGGCGGTTATCCCGCTGGGAACGGCTATAACCACGCGCGGCCTGACAAGACCTCCTCTGCCGTGCACCTTCCTGATGAAGTAGCCCAGCATCGCCTCGGTGATTTCGAAGTCACTGATAACGCCGTCTTTTAAGGGTCTTATCGCGCTAATGGAACCGGGTGTTTTACCGAGCATTTCGCGCGCAACCAGACCGACGGCTTCACCGTTATTTAAGACGATATTGGTTCCTTTGCGAACTGCAACTACAGAGGGCTCATTGAGGACGATACCTTTGTCGCGGACACAAACCAAGGTAGAACAAGTACCCAGGTCGATACCCATATCCATACTGAACCAACCCAAGACTGTGTCCAGAAACACGTTTGAATCCTTTCACATAAAGTAAGCACAATTGCTACTTATGTTATTTTTATAATAGAGAGCTGAATTGTCAACAGAATTTATGTTGGAGAACTTAAAGTACCGTATTGCGAGTAGCACATATAAGCGACAAAAGCCGCAGTAGAGAGTACTAAGAAAAATGATACGGCAAGGATCGCCGTGTAAAGGTTATCCGGTACCGATATCTTTTGTTCAGGGGGTATATTAAGAGCCATTATTCAACCTCGTATAGCTAACTGGAATCGTATCCCGTTTACCCGGGAATACGTTCGTTTTTTACATATTTGTACTTACCTGGTCGCCGGTTCTTGGCGGCAGCTCGGGTTTTATGAGGTCCAGTATGCCGACCGCCTTTTCGGGCTGAACGTCGAATACGACAATATCACAAACGAATGTATCGCCGCGGATAGCATGAAATCTGGTGCCTTCCTTTACGCCATGGGCCGAACCGATGGATATCTGGGCTAATTTATTCTTCATATCAACTACGGTTATCGAGCCTTTCAGTTTCATATCCTGCATGGGAACGGCGAGCCTTGCGGTGTCTCTTTCGGCGGTAACGGGGGCCGGAGTTGTTATGGCCTTGCCGAATTGCCGCAGAAGCTGATCAAGCTTGGTCTGCAAGGCTGTTTTTTCTTCAGTCAAACGCTTGGTCTTGTCTTCCAGCAGGGCTATAACCGCCATCTTTTCAACCAGAGTGGATGTTGTTTCGTTGTGCGTGGTTTGTTCCTTTTCCAGCTCGGTTTGAGCCCTGTTCAGCTCGTTGAGGGTGTTTTGCAGCAACTGGCCCTGCCTGTCGTTTGTTGCTGAGAATTCAGTGACTGCGCTTGTCCAGTTATTGACTTTTTCGAGCAGCAAGGCGTTTTGTCTCTGGGCTTCAGCAAGCTTGACCTCGAGATCTCGAGCCTGGTTCTTGAGGTCTCCGGTTTGCTTGTTTATTTCCAGTTTTTCCTGCTCCGTTTGTGCCTGCAGTTCATTAAACTTCCTGTTTGCATCTTCCTTGCTTCTTATTGCGGCCTGGTAGCTCTGGAACTGAGTGTCGTATTTTTGCTTGAAGTTATCGACGCTGGCGACATAGGTTACTACGATGCCACAAAGAAATATTGAGGACAATGTCAGCAGGATTATTAGGACCTTTGTTAGCGTGCTCAAAACAAGCTCCTTTCACTAAAATGTTTATTCTTTTCAGTACACCCCTTACATAAAGTCAGTTCTTCCCAGGGCTAAAGCACTCCCTGGAGATAATTCCATCCTGCACCACCCGGTCTGATTAACGATACCGAGTTAAACGATACAAGTGCGGGAAACCAATCCCCAGCCCTGATACCTTATGTAATATATATAATTTTACGCTTAAAGAGCGGAAAGGTCAAGTTATTTTTAACAAATAGCCTAAATTAAAATCAACAATAAAAATGGCCGATTATTTAAGTCTGATAACAAATGATTTTCAGGCATTGATTATTCTATTCCTGACTGAAAAACGGCTTTGGCGGCGGCGATTCGAACAAATTTTGATTCATTTTTCAGTAGTTGTGGCAAAAATTTTGTCAGTTTGGGTGTCTTAATCTGGCCTATCGCCAGTGCCGTCAGCACGTAAACACGCTGGTTTATCTCGGTATCCAGGCTGATTGTGTAACCCTTTTCAAAAACACTGAGCACCATCGATTCGCCTGATGTATCGCCCATCATGCCAAGCTGTGCGGCCGCGGCCAGGCGAACCTCCAGAATATTGTCGTCCAGCATCGTTGTCAGGGCTTCTCTGGCCTGTCTTGTTCCGAAGATACCCATAGCCCTGACGCCTACAACTCTGACATCGGCGTATGCACTTATCAGCATCGACCATAATTTTGGGTATATTGCCAGGTCGCCGAGCATTGCCAGGGACTCGGCGGCCTGATAGACGACCTTGTCCTCGGATGACTTGTCCTGCATAGCCCAGTAAAGGGGCTTTATTGCATTTCTGTCTCCGCTTTTACCGAGCAGCAGGGCGGCGTTGGCTCGAACCGTCTGGTCTTGGTTGTTTATCGCCGAGTACAGGATCCGGTTATATTCTATGGAGCCGAGTTTTCCCATGGTGTATGCTGCGGCCGCTATTACACTTGCATCATTGTCGCGCAGCAGTTTAGACACCGTATCTTTGGCTATGGAATATTCCAAATCGCCGATGGCAAGGACAGCCGCGAATCTGACCGGGGCATATTCATCCTCCAATAACTGTTGGACTTTAGGCATGAGCATTATCTGTCCGGTTGATGCGACCACCTCGACGGCCTGGCTCCGTACCTGGGGGTCGGTGTCGGACAGGGCGCTCTGGATAATTAAATTCGCCAGGTTTTTTGGAGAGTCCAGGTTCAGTTTACCACGATCTTTCGCAATCGGGCCTTCGAGCTTTTCGTCGCAACCGGTGTTTAATAACAGATATGCAACAAAAAGTATTCTAATGATGAGGGTTTTGAATTTAATGTTATAAATGTAATTATTTTCGGACTTTTTCATTTGACGTCCCTGCCAACCGCATCCTGCATTTTTTAGCCCTTAAGAACTTAGTAACAGCTAATATTATTATCAGCAAAATCGTGCATGTTTCACAAATAAAATCCAGCAATTCGCCGTATTTGCTGAAAATAGTTGTCCTGTTGTCGATTGGAATTGTGTCCATAATCCAGCCCGACATGCCTGTTCTTTCAAGCGGATTGTGCGGCAGGGTGCCGGCCTGGAAGCCCTTCCTGATGCGGCCGTAGCTGTCAATCAGGCAGCTTATACCGGTGTTGACGCTTCGGACCACCGAAAGCCTGTTCTCAATCGCGCGAAATACACACGTGGCCGTATGCTGGATAAGTTCGGTGCTCGGGTAAACGTTGTCATGCTTAAATCTTACGAACCAGCCGTCGTTGCTGATATTAACCATCCAGTCGATTCTCTTTTTGCCGTTTTCATCCAGGGCGAATTTCCTGGCAATGGCGGGGACGGTATCTTCGTAGCATATCATTACGCCGAATCTGTAATCCACCTTATTGGGATCTTTTTCGGATGCCATTTTGAAAATAGTGTATTCGCTGCCCGCGTCGAGCGAGTAGTCGAAATTATAGGGAATGAATTTGAGCTTCATCAGCAACTGATAGAACCAGGACAGGCTCTTTCGAAGCGGCAGGACCTCGCCGAACGGAACAAGGTGGATTTTGTTGTAGACTTCTTTGACTTTTTCGCCGCTGGGTCTGTACATGAACGCCGAGTTGTATCTTTTACCATAATCGACTTCCATGTTTTTATTGAATTCCAGCGTGCCGCCGTAGGCGCCGACCAGCAGGTAGGCGTTATCTTTTGCGTGCAGGCTGAGTTTGTGGTCAAAGATTTTCCAGTCACTGTTAGGGTCAATCAGTTGCAGCACTTCCGGATTCAGCATCGCCTGGACCATTGTTTCGGGCCAGACAATCAGTTCCGGCCTGTACTGAGCGGCGTCGTTGCTGTCGGCCATAAGGCCATAGAAAAGCTCATCGCCGGATTCGAATGACCTTTTGACCGACTGTGGGACATTCGACTGTAGCGATGCGACAAGCGGCCCGACTTTTATATGTCCTTTTTCTTGGGCCAGCCGCAATCGCCCGTAGTTGATAGTGGCGTAAAAAGCCGCCGTGACAACGAGGATTGAGAGCAGATGTACCAATCTTGTCGTTCGTTGTCCGTCACTCGGTTTGGGAATATCGAGTATTAAAACGGCAATCAGGCCGTTGACCATCGCAATCAGGAACGAAACGCCGCCGGCGCCGAAGATGTCGGCTATCTGGATGAGTGTAATGTTCTGAAACTGGCTGTGGGCGAGGAACCGCCAGAAAAAACCGCCCATGAATATCCCCTGCATCCGTTCGGCCCCGACGATGAGTACCGCACAAGCCAAAAACAGCGGCACTTTCTTTGCCCGGCAGAAGCGGATGCAGATTGCCAGCAGCGGCCACAGCACGGCCATATATACGCCAAGCAGCAGCCAGCCGATAATGGTAATCGGTATAATCCAGTACAGGTTGCCGAGCCAGTAGATATATCCGACAATAAAACTCGTGATAATTAATTTTCTTGTATTTGTCTTTGGTGAACAGGCGATAATAAACGGAACGTATGCCACCCAGGCCAAAAGCGGAAAGATATGGAAGTCATAGTTGAAAGCTCGGAATTGTGCCCCGGGTATGATGCTCGGCGGCTGGATCAAAGTCAGCAGCACAGCACTGGCAATAAAAAGTATAGGACAGAAAACAGAGGACAGACGACGATTAACAGAAGGCAGAGGGTGGGACGAAGAGACAGACTTCCTGTTTTCAGCTTTCAGATTTTTGTCTTCAGTATTCTGTTTTCTGTCTTCTGTATTCTGACTTCTGTCTTTATTCAATCGGCTAAATCCTTTAATGCGATTGTTATTTCACCGGCGTTGTATTTTTTCCCGTTATTCATACGCACGCCAAATTGATTAGTAAAATGCTCCAATAGATTTTTGTCGGCGGCTATCTCTTTTATTGGAATATTGATATCATCAGAAAGCCGCTTGAGCTCGCTTAACTCGGTTGCATCAAGAAAAATGTTTGCGTATTTTAGCTTCTTCAATTGTGTTAGGCGTTTGGTTGAATTTTCGACGTACTGTTCGGATATTTCCACGCCGACGTAATTTCTTAACAACTGATATGCCGCCGCTGCTGTTGTTCCCGAGCCGCTGAACGGATCAAGTACATAGTCACCGGGATTCGAGCTCGCCGCTATAATTCTTCTAAGCAGGCTTTCCGGCATCTGGCAGGGGTGCCAGCCGGTACGCTCCTTGAATGTCCCGCATACACGAGAGTAATCGTCCCATACGTCGTCAGGCATCTTGCCCGCCGGATTGGCGCGCCTGTCGTTGTAAATCAACTGCCTGTCAGACGGGACTCGGACGGCATGGTCATTGAAAGTGAAGTTCTTTTCGTCGTTTACAAAATAAAAGATATGCGTATGGGAGCGGGCGAATTTATTTTTCATCTGCTGGCCGAAGGTGTAGTGCCATATTATCCAGTTTCGCATGAAGAGGCCAAGCTCATCGGCGATGACTTTAATATTCGCCGCGTATTCGTCGCCGATGGCGATGTAGAACGAGCCGTGCGGCTTGAGGATTTTTTTGCAGGCAGCCATCCATTCTTTCGACCAGGCGATGTAGTTGTTCTTTTTGACCTTGTCGTGATATTTATCGTACTTATAGCCTATGTTGAACGGCGGGTCCGCGAAGATAAGGTCCGCGAACGGTTCGGTGACCTTGCCCAATATTTCTATACAATCGCCGCAGATTATTTTATTTGTTAAATCATACATAGCGATATATTAGAGTTTAACGCCGGGTTTGCAAGGGAGAATTCATTTCATCGAAGTTAATTCGAAAAGAAAGGTTGAATAAACAGAGGAATCTTTAGTAGTCGATGAAAAAGAATCTGTCAATCTGTCAGGGAGTTTTTGGTTTAATTATCTTTTGTTCGTTGAAAATCCGTCCGGTCATATAGTCGGTAAACTTGATCTTGACCGTCAGAGGTTCGGAGTAACTTTCAATCTGTTCATTTAATTCGAAGGTGAGTCTGAAATTAATGACCAGCAATTCGACCCAGTGTTTTTTCAGCATCTCGGGATCGGCGTGCCACTGGCCGATAAGGGACTGGTCCTCGGGTTTGTTCAGGTCCCAAAGCTGGACATCAACGGAACCGGACACCTTTATCCTGTCACCGTATTCGTCGACCGGCTGGATGTAGACGATGAGGCTGTCATATTTTCCGTCGTTGTCGGTATCATAAAGGTTTGTCAGGCTGCCGATTTTGACCGTCTTTACTTGATTCAGGTTACTGAGCCTGACTTCTTCGGATAAGCCGGAGAGTGTCCGAACCTGTTCTTTTAACTGCTCCTTTTCCGATTCGGTCTGATCGATTTTTTGCTCGAGTTCGGAATTCTGATTTGAAAGCCGTTCAATCCGATCGAGAAGCATTTTTCTGTTACTGCCGTGGTTACAGCCGACCGGCAGAATACAGAGAGCAGAAGACAGAATACAGAAAACTGCTCTGAGCGAAACAGAAGTGATAGAAGGACACCTTGGGTTTTGTATCTTTAGAACTTTGTTTTTTTCGATATTCATAGTTCTTACTCTTGTTCCTACTCCTGGTCGTTCTCTCTTACGATTTCAGGTGCTTTTTGCAATACTCTGTCCGCCAGGCCGTACTCGATGGCTTCCTTGGCGTCGAGCCAGAGGTTCCTGTCGCAGTCTTTTTCAACTTTCTCGACCGACTGGCTTGTGTGTTTGGCCAATATTTCGTAGATGAGTGCTCGCAGTCTGATTATTTCCTTCGCCTCTATGTCCAAATCGGTGGCCGGTCCTATCAACTGGCCTGATATCAGGGGCTGATGCAGGAGAATTCTGTTGTTCGCCAGCAGGAAACGTTTGTTTGCCTTGCCGCCGGTCAGCAGTACCGCCGCCATACTTGCGGCCTGCCCGACACAATATGTCGCGACGTCGCAGCGTAGAAACTGCATCGTGTCGTAGATTGCCAGTCCGGCCGTAATCGAGCCGCCGGGCGAATTTATATAGAAGTGGATATCTTTCTTGTTTTCTTCGTTGCTCAGGAAGAGCATCTGGGCAATTATTAAATTCGCCGCCGTGTCGTCTATCGGACCACCGAGAAAGACAATCCTGTCCTTAAGGAGTCTCGAATAGATGTCGTAGGCACGTTCTGTGCGGCCGCTTTTTTCAATTACTATCGGTACAAGGTTCTGATTAACGTTCATGTTTTATATCCTGTATTGTCCCCCCGGATTTGACCGGCGGGAAGTTTTTATTTTGTATCTTTTTCCGATTCGGACTTTTTGTCTTCCTTTTTCTCGTCCTTTTTATCCCTGTTTTCCTCGTGCAGAACTTCGTCGATTAGACCATACTTATAGGCTTCGTCGGCGGTCATGTACCTGTCTCTTTCGGTCTCGGCTTTAATTTTATCAATCGGCTGGCCGGTATGCTGCGAGAGGATTTGGTTTATCATGTCTTTGGCCTTGAGGATTTCCTCGGCCTGTATTTTTATATCAGCCGCCTGTCCGCTGACGCCGCCCCAGGGCTGGTGAAGCATAATCTTAGCGTGTGGGAGGGCGAACCTGCTGCCCTTGGTGCCCGCCGCCAATATTACGGCCCCGCCCGACTGGGCTCTGCCGATGCAGTAGGTCGCGATAGGGGAGCCTATATATTGCATCGTGTCGTAGATTGCCATTGTGTCGTCCACGCTACCGCCGGGGGAGTTAATATACAGGCTGATTTCGCTTTTTCGCTTGAGGTTGTCAAGATAGAGCATTTTCATAATAACCTCGGCGGCCCTTGCATATGAGATTTCGCCGATCAAAAACACGATGCGATTATCCAGCAGCATCTCATCGAGTGTCATCTGGCGAAATCGCTGGTACGGCCCGCCCCCGCCGCCGTACTGGTTATATATATCCATTGCCGTCCCTAAGGGACCTGCCCCTGAGGGGCCAGCCGTCGATTGGCCCGTATGTTTGGCAAAACCATGACTATTAAAGAAGTTTACTGTCTGACGCTCAATAGACATTCATCATTCCTTTATAAGATTAGCAAATCATTTCCTATTTAATCGGATATTTTTGCCTGTGGATTTGACTTTTATCCCCATAAATCGGGAATCTCTGCCTTTTTTATTGATATTAATCTCTCCATAGAATTTTCAATATACTTTTTGAGGCTTTTTACGCCTTCAGCTTTATTTTTCCTTCGATTTGGCAGATTTTTTTGTAACTTTTTTCGTTGTTTTTGCCGCTTTTTTTGTTTTTTTATCGGGCGATTTCTCGGTGATTTTCGCTGTTTCGAGCAGCTTATCGATACACTTATTCTGACGGACTTCCAGGCTGAACTGGGCCAGAGAGCCGTCACGTTCCATATCTTCCCTCATGCGTTCCGGCCTTTGGCCTCGCTGGATCGCCAATTGTGCGATGTGTCCGTTAATCTCTTCCTCACTCACTTCGATTTCCAATTTGTCGGCGATTTTGTCCATTATAAAGAACGATTTGAGCTGTTTCTTGGCCTGCTCTTCGCTGCCGGCCTGGAGCTGCTCCATGTGTTCACCTACCTGCTCGCGGGACAAGCCTCGCATAATCAGATTGGTGTATTGCCGTTGCAGGACCGTTTTAGCCTGCTCGGCAACAACGTTTAGCGGCAGGTCGAAATCGGTATTATCGAGCAGGTACTGGTAAATCTGTTCGGCCATCTCCGACTGCATCTGATTTTCCAGGCGACTGTGGAGCAATTCCGACAATTTTTCCCGCAGCTCGTCTTCATCTTTAACACCGTACCTTGCCAAAAGAACCTCGTCTATTTCGGCGGGCTTGAGCCACTTGATATCTTTGATTTCTATCTGGATATCGACTTTTTTGCCGCGATATTCTTCCCTGAAATATGTTTTGGGGACTTCGACTTCCGTCTTTTTGGTTTCGTCGGCTTTGGCTCCGATTAGCAGCTCGTCGAGTTTTTCGACCGGGATTGCCCCGACAAAGCCGTTCGGCCGCACATGTATCTCAATATTGTTTAGCTTCTGGTCCTCTTCGATGTCTTCGACTTTAATAACCACGTCGGCGATTATCTGGTCGTCGGACTCGACGGCTGTGTCTTCCTCCCGGGGGGTCCAGACACCGGACCATTTCTGCAGCCGCTCGATTTCCTCGTCGACGGTTTCGTCCGTAACCTCGAATTTTGTCTTTGTTACGGGAATGCCTTCCAATGCGGGAAGCTCGAACTCCGGCCGCACCTCGACCTCGAACTCGAACTTCATAGGTCCTTCGGCCGGAAGCTCGATTTTTTCATAATCGATATCCGGATCGCCTATTGATTGCAGCTTGTTATCCTTGATAGCCGCTTCGCTCGAGTCGGCCAGTAATTTTAGTTTGACCTGTTCGCTCGTTTCCTTGCCGAACCGTTTTTCCAGCAGGCGGCGGGGCGCGCGGCCCTTTCTAAAGCCGGGTACGACCGCGTCCTTGTGCAGCTCTTCGTATTGCTTGTCGGTCAGCTTCGCAATGGTTTCTGCCGGGACCTCGATGGAAATCTTTTTCCTGCAGGGGCCGGCGTCCTCGACGGTGACGATGTTGTCGGCTGTTATTGGTTGCTCTTGCTCTTCCTGTTTTTCTTCCTTGAGCTCTTCGGTTTTTTCTTCGGCCATTTCAGTGCTCCCAAGCGTTTTGTTCTGCTCCATATATGATAAACAAAAAAGGCATAAGGGAAACAAAAATCCCTTAGCCCGATTAACACAATTATCATTCCCAAAGATATCCGAAAAACGGCTTTCGGATGTATCCGGAAATTAAACATACCGGAGACCAACGCCAAACTAATCTTAGCCGGTGACTCGCCG
>CAZKYP010000071.1:0-14905 GCA_964556885.1 uncultured Pirellulales bacterium
TCGAGGCGATGCGCGAGCTGGCCTACGAGGAAGGCCCGAACAGCAGTTGCTTCGTGGCCCTGACCTATATCCTCGAACCGAAAACATTGGGCGAGCAGAAATCCAAGGCCGCACAGCTTGGAATCAAGCAGCTTATGCAATGCGGGATCCAGCCGCATATCATCGCCTGCCGCGCAACCAGCCCCGCCACGCAAAAAGTCCGTCAGAAAATCAGCGTTTACAGTAACGTCCCGTTCGAAAGGGTTATCAGCCTGCCGGATTCGGCAAGTATCTACATGATACCGGCGATGCTCAGAGAGGTTAAGCTGGATTTTGAAGTTGCCAGGTTGCTAAAGATCGACGACAGACTCAACCTCGCAAACGAACGCAAGGCATGGGCAAAGTGGTGCGATTTCACGGACAAAATCGGTGCGGCCAAACGTAACATCACCATCGGTATAACCGGTAAATACACATCGGTCCGCGACAGCTACGCATCGATAATCAACGCCCTCGAACACGCTGGCATCGCGCTGGGCTGCGACGTCGATATAAAATGGATTGATACGAGCAATATCACCGACAGCAATGCAGCCAAAAGTCTCAAAGACGTCGACGGCATCATCGTACCGGGCGGCTTCGGCACCCGCGGCGCCGAGGGAAAAATCGCCTGTATAAAATACGCCCGGGAGAACGACCTGCCCTACCTCGGGCTGTGCTTCGGCTTCCAGATGGCGGTTATAGAATTCGCACGCAACGTCTGTGGCCTGAAAAAAGCAACCAGCACAGAAATCGAGCCGGACTGCTCCGAGCTTAAGGTAATCGATATCCTGCCGGAGCAGAAAAAAATCGAGGGACTCGGCGGTAATATGCGGCTCGGCGGCAGGGACATCGAGATAAAACCGAACACCATCGCATGGAAACTCTTAGGCAAGACAAATTCGGTTCGAATGAGATTCAGGCATCGTTATGAGGTCGATCCCCGCTATATAGAAGAACTGGAAAAGGCCGGACTTGTATTTTCAGGCAAAGCCCCGGACCAGCCGATAATGCAGATTCTTGAACTTCCGTCCCATCCGTATTTCATGGGTACCCAGGCGCATCCGTGCCTGACAAGTCGCCCGCTGCGTCCGCACCCGATGTTTACGGGACTTGTCGCCGCAGCGATGCAAAGACGCTACCCTAAGGAAGCCTCACACGATCCAATAGAAACCGCCCGGGTAGTGTAAAATATACACAAAAAGTTATTGCTCCATTGAATCTTCTGGAGCCTCAGTACTTCGACTGTCAGTGGATTCTGCGGGTTCGGGGAAATTCCGGAATTTTTCGACTTGCGCTTTGAGCTGCTTGTTTTCTTCACGCAATTTGTCATTACTTTCTAAAACGGCGTCAAGAACTCCCTTAACCTGCTCTCTTATATTTTTCTGGGCCTTCATCCTCCATGCCTCTTTTTCCTCCGTCATCCCGGCGAGAGCTTCCTTTTGCTGTTTCATCTCCTGCTCATGCTGCTTTTTTAATTCGTCGATTTGGTTGTTAAGCCGATCTACCTCCTTATTTAACGCAATGTTTTCAGCGGCTATCGCCCTGCTCTCCCTGAAAGTCGGAGGTTCCTGTTCGGCGCAACCCGCAACAAAGACAACTACAATGCCGATTGTCAAAATGAATATGTTTCGGACCGGTTTATACATGTGCCTTGCCCTTTCAAATACTTGAACTACTCGAAAAGCACTTTCAATTTTTCCTTGTCGGTATTATCGATACAACTCTGGTCCGTCCAGACGGCCAGGTCGAGACTCTTCCTGCAGTGACAATCTTCACAGACAATTTTCCTGTCACTCGATAAAACGGCCTTAATCAGCTCAAGACAATTGTCCGTGGCCATTTTCAAATTGCTGATTATCTCTTGAAGTAATGTCTGTTTATCCTTACTTTCCTCATGCGGCTTCCAACAGTCATAATCGCTTGCCAGGGCAACGAGGCCATAGCAGATTTGCGCTTCCCTTGCCAGTTTCGCCTCCGGCATAGCGGTCATACCTATTAAATCGGCTCCCCAGCTTTTGTGCATAAGTGATTCGGCCCGTGTTGAAAACTGCGGCCCTTCCATACAAACGTATGTGCCCTTTGGATGGGTTTTGGTTTTCAGTTTTGTTGCCACATCGACCAATATCTTCCGGACTCGGCCGCAGGTAGGCTCGGTCATTTCGCAATGAACGGCGCCGTAACCGCCGAAAAAACTATTCGTCCTCTTAAATGTCTTGTCGATAAACTGATCGACAACTACCAGATCTCCGGGAGCAACCCGGTCCTGAAGCGAGCCGACCGCCCCACTGCTTATCACGGTATGCACGCCGAGCTTTTTCAGGGCAAAGATATTGGCGGCCGACGGCACCTCGCCGGGCGAAAGTTTATGACCTTCGCCGTGACGATTTATAAATGCGATCTGTCTTTCGCCGAAACTTCCGATAATAACGGGCATGCTCGGCCTGCCGAAAGGCGTATCAACAGCCTGTTCCCGGGTATCCGTCATACATTCGCGGAGGGCGTCACCCAGACCGGTTCCGCCGATAATTCCGACAAGTTCTTCTGTCATAACCTTCGTCCTTATAGAACCAATAACGCCACAATACTAATCACCCCTTCGGTCAATTACAAGGTTTTTCATTGAAGCATAATTACATCAACACCTGAATATACAAAAAACTTTCAACCTGCTGTGATTTAATAATTTCAATTAAGTCCGGGAATTATTACACATTGAATCCAAAACGAGCGCTTTCAAAAGGTATTTCAAATTCCCGACAATGTCACTCACAAAAACTCTTGACTTTTGTTGTCTGATATGATATTCTAATTCTATTAATCGGGGGTGATTAATACCTAAACTGGGGCGTGTTAATTCCCATCCTGAATCGAAGGCATAATTTTCTGTACGTGTATATAGATTTGAAAGTCGATTCTTTTTTGTAGAAACAACCAACATTTTTGAGGGGAGAAGCAAGATGAGAAAACAACTACTGACCAGTGTTATCGTTACAATACTTTTGAGCTTGAGCACAGCTTCAATCGCGGGACCAACAATTTCATTACAACCCGGAGAATATCAGGCCGGATGGGGCGGCGAGTTCGTAGCCACCGTCCAATCTGAAGGTATCACGGGCTATGACGTCGGCGATACATTTATAAGCTTCTGTCTGGAAAAAAACGAAAACTTTCGTTTCGGCAGAACATATTATGTAGTCGTAAACGATAAATCAGTATGCGGCGGCATAGGCGGCGGTTCTCCGGATCCGCTCGATTCAAGAACGGCCTGGCTCTATAACGAGTTTGTCGAAGGTACGCTTACAGGCTACGATTACGATGACACCGGCATCGGACGTGAAGTTTCGGCCGACGCTCTGCAGAACGCAATCTGGTATCTTGAAAACGAGATATGCTACCTACACAGCAACAGCCTTGCATATCAGTTCGTCCAGATGGCAAACACAAGTGACTGGTATCAAAACGGCTATATAGGTGACGTCCGCGTACTGAATATGTACGAGAACGCCAACCTTACAGGATATGCACAGGACCAAATCGTCCGAATCGGCGGCGGCACTGCAGTCGTTCCGGCTCCCGGTGCAATTTCACTGGCTGGAATAGGGGCAGCGCTGGTAGGCTGGATACGAAGACGAAGAACAATGTAAAACTACCCACAAGGAACAAGATACAGGAAGCCACGGGTCTCGCGGGAAGCGGGGCTCGCGGCTTTTTTTATTTATAAGAAGTGGTTGTTATAGATTCATTCCAAATGCCGGGAAAATCCAAACTAAAAATCCACTTAAAAGTTGTGTATAATCATTCGTATGAGTCTGGCTCAGGAAATCAAAGATAAAGCAATAGAACTCGGTTTCGACCTGGCAGGTATTACCGATGCTTCACCTATAGACACCGGGCAGGTTGAATTTTTTAACGCATGGCTGAAATCAGGCTTCGCCGGACAAATGGACTCGATGCACAGAAATCCGGACAAACGCTTTAATCCCGCCGCACTTCTGGAAGATGCACGGTCAGTTATCGTTGTCGGCCTGAATTTCAATCCGCCTAAACAGCAATCGGATCTTCCTGATCCCAACGAACCGACAGGCAAGGTCGCACCCTATGCCAGGTACGAAGATTATCATACGTTCATAAAAGAGAAATTAATAGAGATTGCGGATTTCATTACTTCCGTCGCCAAACAGGATGTTAGATTCAAAATCTGCGTCGACTCGGTCCCTCTGGCCGAACGGGCATTAGCCGTCAGGGCCGGTCTGGGATTCATCGGCAAAAACCACATGCTTATCAATCCGGAATTCGGATGCCAGATTTTTCTCGGCGAGATAATAACAAACCTGAAATTAGAAACAGATGTGCCAATAGCGGCCGATTGTTCGAATTGTCATAAGTGCGTTGATGCCTGTCCCACCGGGGCATTGAAAGCCGACGGCCGGTTCGACACGAGCAGGTGCATTAATTACCTGACAATAGAGCACAAAGGCCCGATACCAACCGAGCTTGCAGTAAAAATCGGAGACAAGCTCTTCGGCTGCGACGAATGTATTCTCGTATGTCCCTACCAGAAAGATGCTCCAACATACAGGAACAAGCAATTCAAATTTTACAGTGACAGGGCAAGAATTGGTCTTAGGGAAATTCTCGATTTAAGCCGGGAATCGTTCGATGCTGTATTTTCCGATTCCGTGATAAAACGTTTAGGACTTGACAGACTCAAGAGAAACGCCAAAATCTGCCTAACGAATATAAAACAAAACAGAAAAGGGAAATCAACGCGCAACAAGAAGACCAAAACACCATGAAACCGCATGTTTTAACATCGCCGAGAATCAAAGCAATCCTTGAAGTTGCGGCGGGCTTGTTTTTAATCCTGGGATATATATGGCTTGTCTACCCATCGTATAAAAAGTACTGGCTTCACGGCATTTTCATCGCATCGATTGTCGGCCTGCTGGTTTGGTCCAGGCGCAGCCGCAGAGAAACCGACCGCGAGATCGGATTCAGACTGGACAACTGGGCTGCTTCGGCGAAAATCCTGTTTCCGGTAACATTTGTGTCATTGTTTGTACTTATTCTCGTAAGATGTTTGTTCTATTCGGCGGACTTTCATTTCTTACGCGAGCGCACCTTCTGGTTTCAGCTCGTTCAATATCCATTCTGGGCGTTGCTCCAGCAGTACATCATTCTCGCATTCTTTTTTCGCCGTTTCAGAGAAGTTTTCTCGCCTTACCCGTCCCTTGCAATGTTCGCTGCGGCCGCAACATTTGCCGCATTCCATATACCCAACCCGGCACTGATACTCGCCACATTTTTTGGAGGTTTGTTCTGGTCGTGGGTATATCATAAGTATCCGAACCTGTTTACCATCGCAATATCTCACGCGATATTCGGGGCGGTATGCTGCAACATCGTATCGGTTTATACCGTGACCGGGCCGTTCGCCGACATCAGGTGGAGCAAGGAGCATCCGATAGATTATGCTATCTGCACGGTAAACGGGGAAGAATTCAGCCATAAGGGTGTCTTGACCGTCTCAAAGTCAAACACCAACTCCATTGTTGTCGAGGGATGGGCGAAAGCAAGCAACGGGCAAGCCGAGAATGTCTACGTAAGACTCGGCCGCCGCTATTATTTAGCCTCCTACCATTCAGATTCGTATAAATCGCCATACGGCAAGGACGGCTTCCACGCCGAGATTCCTATATCGAACCTGCGGCCCGGCCATTATCGCCTGTCCATAAAGGTTTCCGTCAAGGACAGGTTCTTCTACCATTATCCCAGCAGAAGAATGTGGATAAAAATCCAACAATAAAAATTTGATTCAAATATTGTGTGGCGTATCCGGATTTTCCTCATCGGATTGCCAATTGGCGGGATTGTTTGCGATATATTGGTGAAAATGATTCAGTTCTTTTTCGTTGCGGATAATGTGTTCGTAATAATTACGCTGCCACAACTTTTTAAAAAACGGTTTCCAACTATTCCGCCTGACACCACGAATGTATTGATTCGTTGTCATTGTCTTAAACCAATTTACAACGTCACCAACCGTAGGGGCAACCCTGTGTGGTTGCCCTGATTCGCTACGGTCATCAGGGCGGCCACATGGGGCCGCCCCTACAATTATGATTCCATGAAAATGATTGGGCATGACAACATACTCATCGATTTGCACGTTAGGAAATTTATCGGCCAATTTCTTCCACCATGCCTCTGTCATTAATCCGGCTTTATTCAATTGCATCCGGCCTTTCATTATCTCTCCGAACAGGCATAACCGGTTCTGTGTACAGATTGTAACGAAATACCAGCCCTCCTGTGAATAATCATAGCAAGGCAGACGTATTGAACGGCGATGATGAATATTTGGGTCGTACTCGCTGGACATAAATTGATTATATAGGAAGTCGCCAAACCCGCAAAACATTTTTTGCACGCAGGGGCAACCCCATGTGGCACTGTAAGGCGTCCTCTATGGGATTGCCCTAATTAAACAATCAGGACGCCCACATGGGGCCGCCCCTACATAGAATTTATTCTAACAGAAATGCAGGCTATATGCCTGCGGCTTTGCGGAGCTTGGGTACCATATCGGTTTTCTCCCAGGTGAAGATGTCGCCCTTTCTGCCGAAGTGTCCACCATACGAAGTCTGGGCGTAAATTGGGCGGGCAAGCTTGAGGTATTGAATCATCCTCTTGGGCGTCAACGGGAACAGGTCTCTGACAATCTTGCTTAACTTCTGCTCGCTGATTTTATATGTACCCTTCGTATCCACCAGCACCGAGATGGGTTCTGCTACACCAATAGCGTAAGAAAGCTGGAGCTCGCAGACATCGGCAAGACCGGCCGCCACGATATTTTTTGCGACGTATCTTGCCATATAGCTGGCGGTCCTGTCGACCTTGGTCGGGTCCTTGCCGCTGAACGCGCCGCCGCCGTGCCTGCCTCTGCCGCCGTAGGTATCAACAATCAGCTTTCTCCCCGTCAATCCACAATCGCCCTGCGGACCGCCTATAACGAACCGGCCGGTCGGATTGATATGGAATATGGTGCTTTTATCCACAAGACGTTTCGGTAAAACAGGAAGAACTACCTTTTCGATAATTTGTTTTCTCAACTTCGCATAGGAAATCGTCGGATCGTGCTGAGCGGCCACGACAACCGTATTGATATGGCTGGGCTTGCCGTTTACGTATTCGACCGTTACCTGACTTTTACCGTCCGGTCTAAGCCAGGGAAGCTTTTTATTCTGACGCATCTTTGCCAGTCTGGTTGTTATAGTGTGCGCAAGCTGAATGGGCATCGGCATAAGTTCGGGAGTCTCTTTACAGGCGTAACCGAACATAAGGCCCTGGTCACCGGCACCCTGCTCCTTGTGAAGGCCCTGCCCTTCGGTAACGCCCTGAGAGATGTCTGGGCTTTGCTTCTCAATCATGACTATAACGGCGCAATTCTCAAAGTGGAATCCCATTGCCGGATCGGTGTATCCGATTTCCTTAATTGCGTTACGAACTACCGACGGAATATTCACGATTGCCGTCGAGGTGATTTCCCCCGCGACTATTACCGCATCGGCTTTTACCATGGTTTCACAGGCCACCCTGCTCCTGGGATCCTGCGCAAGCATCGCATCAAGAATCGAATCGGATATGCGGTCGGCCACTTTGTCGGGGTGCCCCATTGTTACGGACTCGCTGGTGAAAAGATACTTGTCGGCACCAGATTCAACTTTGCTTTTTTTCATTTTTTTTGCCATTTGTAAATTATCCTTTTCTAATGATCGTTAATTGTCCAGTCATACGACATAAACTTAACTGTATAATTTCCAGCTTCAAGATAAGAAACATCCTGCCGCGGAATATAATTACATATAAAATTCAGGACCGCGCGAGTCACAGGCGACTGGTTCTTAAACTTTCTGTCTATTGCAAATTTTTTAACAAATTCTTCACCATAAGAAGATATTTGAAACAATGCTGATAAATAAACTTTCTGGTTCTCTCTGTCAATCCTGAATGCAAGCGGACTTGAAATAAATTTTTTCGCCTGGTCCTCCATCTGCTCGTTAAGCTTATCCCCGAAGTACGGCTCGTTCCGCAGCGGCGGACTCGATACACAGGCGCCGGTGATGGCAAAGAATATCCTCGGGTCGTCAAATTCCTTTCGGAAAAATCGTCTTTCAACCTCCACAAAGGTAAACTCTTCATCCATTACGAGGAATTTATGACGATTGATTTCGCTTTCGATATGCCTGATGCTGCTCGGCGCCCAGTAATCAAGGCCGTGGAATCGGGACGCCGGTGTAATCGGATAATTTTCGGTAACAACATCGAGCTTATTCAGATTGTATACATTAATCCAGAAGGCGATTTTATCTTCCTTCGACCATGACTTGTATTCTTTCGGATTTAGTTTACTGAATTGTCCCAGCACAGCCTTTAATTCGAGCCTTTTACGCCGGAGCGCTTTATAGTCGACCATGCCTCTCTCATCGACGTAATTCTCGAAGACATCGGCGCATTTATTATGGAAAGAAGTCGCAGATTCGACGTTGAGACCATCTTGCTGATTCATCACAGATTCGGAAGTTTGAATCTGGAGGTCTTTAGTTCGTGCAGGTTCGGAAGGTCCGGGCTCTGTTGTGCAACAACCCACAATGAAAACCGGTAAAATTAAAAAAGACATGCAAATAATAAAACGAACAGCCATTTAACTCTTCCGAAAAACAATCTCACAGCCTGCCCTGACAGCAGAACCCCACTGATTATCATCTTATTCAAAGATGATAAGTCATACAACTGAAAACTTCATCAGGTGCCTCCATACCTATTGAATACAGAGGCACCTGATTTTATATCTATAAATATCTACTAATTGCCACTACACTAAAAACAAAGGACAACTATCAACCTGAGAAGTACACGTATATGGCAATAATTATTGCCATCAGAACGACCGAGAAAACGACATCGCTTGCTGTCCAGCTTGACCTGGATTTTGCTTTATCTTCCATAGTTGTTGTTCCATATGTAAGGCCGTTTATTTTCTCATAAGGCGGCGGCGCCGTCATATAACTGACCGTAATCATCACGATGATACAAGTTACGAAAATAAACAGGCTGTAGTACTGGAAGTATATATTATTCATTATCCAGAGGAATGATCCCTGTGTATAAGCGAAATCATCTATGAGTTTAACGGGTGTATCTATACCCATTCGAATTAAACCGAGGACAAATCCGACAATCAACGCCGCAAGACATCCCTTGGCATTAAGCCGTTTCATAAATACCCCGAAGAAGAATACCACAAAAATCGGGGGAGCAAGGTAAGATTGAACGCCCTGTAAATAATCATATAAACCTTTGCCGCCTCGAATCACAGGTATCCACAACAGGCCGATGACTACCAAAACAGCCATGGCAACACGGCCCATCCATACGATCTGATGCTGTGACGCATTCGGGCGGAACTTCGAGTAAAAGTCCATCGTAAACAGTGTCGAAGACGCAGTGAATACCCCGGACAGCGAACTCATCAGAGCCGCTAACAAACCAGCTACCACGATCCCACGTACACCTGACGGCAAAATCGTCATCACCAGCATCGGGAATGCTTTTTGAGACTCATCACGAATAACTTGTCCATTCGCATCGAACATGGCCTGTTGAATCTCAGGTATAGTTCCGCTTTTGGCCAGGGCAAAGCAAATCATACCGGGAACAATGAAAAGAAATACCGGAAGCAGCTTGAAAAAGGCCGCACAAATCGAGCCTCTTCGAGCCACTTTTTCATTCGGAGCCGTCAGGACACGCTGAACGATATACTGATCAGTACACCAGTACCACAAGCCAATGATCGGAGCACAGAAAAGCATACCGAGCCAGGGATAGTTGTCGTTAAAATACCACGCCATACGCCCCGCTTCTTTAACCGGCGCCCAGGTACCTTCAACACCGGCAGGCACAAGCGGCTTCCAGAGATTGAACATATCCGAGCCGGATATTTCATATAATTTTCCCCAGCCGCCAAGAGCTTTTAGGCCGAAAAAGGTTACCAAAAGTGAACCTATCACAAGGATAATTGCCTGTGCCGTCGCCGTATAGGACATCGCACGCATACCACCGAGAATGGTATAAACACCGGTCAGCACAATAACTAATATCGAGCCTATCCAGAAACTGTCCAATCCCAAAAAACTGACCTCGGGCATCAGAGCACTGAATACGACACCGCCTGCAAAAATACCGACAGCGATTTTCGTGACGACATAAGCTATAAGAGAGATCATCGATAATACCCAGCGAGCTGTCGGCGAAAATCTTCTCTCTAAGAATTCCGGCATAGTATAAACCAGCGAGCGTGAATAAAACGGCACCATGACCCAGGCCAGAACCAGCAAACACCACGCATGAAGCTCATAGTGCGCCATAGCCACACCATCGGTCGCACCGGAGCCGGCCAGACCCACAACGTGCTCCGAACCGATATTGGAAGTAAAAATAGCGGCCCCAATAACAAACCAGCCAAGGTTGCGGCCGGCAAGGAAGTAATCATCGGCCGTATCCTTGCTTTTCAGGACCACCCACCAGACGATGCCGAAGAGTATTCCAAAATACCCGATGATCGCCACCCAATCCAGGGTAGTAAATGACCCTCCTAACTGTCCAAGAATTCCAAACGACTCCATAAGCTGTCCTTTCCTATAAATTTTGCCTTATTTTTCGAATAGTGTCAGCTTCAATTCCGGAAAATTCTAACTATTCATACCACCCGTTGCAATAAATTTCCCGAAAGAACACATAATTTGGTATAAAAGTCATACTCAGCACTATAAGGAAAAAAACAGTATTTTTCAAAATCATCTGAATATTACCACCCTCTTCCATAAAAAAATCGTGCATAAGTCGCGATTAGAGACTTGAAATTAAGGATAAAACAGCGTATTTTATCATCGAATTGAAAATCATTAATATTGAGAGGACGCATTATGGCATATACAATTGGTCTGGACTACGGAACTAATTCGGTTAGATGTTTGATTGTTGATGTCACCAACGGCAACGAAGTAGGAACCGCGGTCCATAATTATGAAACAGGCCAGGCCGGTATTATCATCGATCCCGCCGATCACAACCTGGCAAGACAAAATCCGGCCGATTATATCAAAGGCTTCCAGGTTACAATCAAAGAAGCTATCAGCAAGGCCAAAAAGGCCGATAACAATTTCGACACAAGCAAAATAATCGGCATCGGAGTCGACACGACCGGTTCAACGCCGCTGCCTGTCGATAAGGACGGCACCCCTCTGGGAATGCTGGACAAGTTCAAAGATAATCCCAACGCTCACGCCTGGTTATGGAAAGACCATACGGGCCACGCCGAAGCCGCTGAGATTACCGAGCTTGCCAGAAAAAAACACCCGGAATATCTGGCCAAATGCGGCGGCATTTACTCGTCGGAATGGTTCTTCAGCAAGATTCTCCATTGCCTGCGAGTCGATTCGAAAGTGTACGACGCCGCATATACGTGGGTCGAACACGCCGACTACATGACGTCGCTTCTTACCGGCACAACCAAACCGGACCAAATTAAGCGCTGCCGCTGTGCCGCGGGACACAAGGCGATGTTCAACGACGGCTGGGGCGGATATCCGGCGAAGGATTTTCTCTCCATGCTCGATCCGAAACTCGGAAAACTCCGTGACAGCTTAGGTGACAAGACTTACGCCATCGACGAAGCGGCCGGCAATTTAACAAAAGAATGGGCGGACAAACTCGGCATACCGCAAGGTATTCCCGTGGCAATGGGCGCATTCGATGCCCATCTCGGCGCTGTCGGCTCGGGTATTAAAAAAGGCACTCTCGTTAAAATCATCGGGACAAGCACATGCGATATGCTGGTTTCCCCGGCAGACCAAAAACTCAAAGATATCCCCGGTATATGCGGCATAGTCGATGGTTCGGTCCTGCCGGGCTACTTCGGCCTGGAAGCGGGCCAGTCTGCGGTCGGTGACATCTTTAACTGGTTCGTTAATTACATCCAGCCCGGCGGGCCAAAAGCCGGTTCCCACGAAGCCCTCACCGAAAAGGCCGCAAAGCTAAAACCCGGCCAGTCAGGCCTGCTGGCACTCGACTGGAACAACGGCAACAGGACAATCCTTGTCGACCAGAGATTAACAGGCCTGCTGTTAGGTCAGACGCTGCATACAAAACCCGAGGAGATTTACCGAGCATTAATTGAAGCGACGGCATTCGGAGCACTCACCATTATCAACCGGTTCGAGGAATACGGCGTCAAGGTAGCGGAAGTAGTAAACTGCGGCGGAATCGCTGAGAAAAATCCCATGATTATGCAGATTTACGCCGATGTCACCGGAAGGGAAATGAAAGTATCGCGCTCCGCCCAGACCTGCGCGCTCGGTTCGAGTATCGCCGCGGCGGTCGTAGCCGGCAAGAAAGCCGGTGGCTACGACAATTACGCCGCCGCCCAGAAGGCCATGTGCGGGATTAAGAATGTCACTTATAAACCCATTCCGGAAAACAACAAGGTCTACAAAAAACTGTATGCCCTGTATAAGCAGTTGCATGACGGCTTCGGCCTCAAAGACGCCTCCGGCAAAATGGCAAACGTAATGAAAGAACTGCTGAGCATTAAAGACAGCGCCGTATCTTAAGGAAGTATAATGCACGAGGAACTTAAAAAGGCCGTCTGCGATGCGAACATCGAGTTGCCGAAACACAAGCTCGTTATCTACAGTTGGGGAAACGTCAGCGGCATAGACCGTGACGCGGGCATAGTTGCCATCAAACCCAGCGGTGTGGATTACGACGAGCTGATACCGGACAAGATTGTTCTTCTCGACCTGAACGGCAATATCATCGAAGGTGATATGAGACCATCGTCCGATACGCCGACACATCTCGAACTTTACAGGAATTTCGAAGCCGTCGGCGGTATATGCCATACCCATTCTCTGAACGCAACAATGTGGGCCCAAGGCTGCCGGGAAATCCCCTGCTTCGGCACAACTCATGCAGATTACTTCTACGGCCCTGTGCCCGTGACTGAAATAATGACGGACAAGGAGATACAAAGCGAATACGAGCTCAATACCGGCAAGGTTATCGTCAGGCGATTTGCCGGCATGGACCCGATGCAAACTCCGGCGGTCCTGGTTGCAAATCACGGCCCGTTTGCCTGGGGCAAAAGCCCCGCCGCTGCGGTCGAATCGACGGTCGTTTTGGAATACATTGCGGCCATGGCTCTTGGAACGATAACGATAAATCCGGAACAGGGACCGATTAAACAAACGCTTCTGGACAAACATTATCTGCGTAAGCACGGAAAGAACGCCTACTACGGCCAGGCAAAATAAATTCGATTCAAACTGCTTAAAAACTTGAAAATTTCTCTGGACAACTAACAGTAAGGTGGTTAGAATCAGGGATTCTATAAAAATTGGTATTAAGTTTTTAATTTGAGGTAGTTGGCAATGGCACATAAAAAAGGACAAGGCTCTACAAGAAACGGCAGAGACAGCAATCCGAAATACAGAGGGATAAAGCTGTATAGCGGCCAGGTCGCCGCGCCCGGCTCGATTATCGTAAGGCAATGCGGAACGAAATTCTTTCCCGGCTCCAATGTCAGCATGGGCAGAGACTTCACACTCTTCGCCAATGCGGTAGGACAGGTGCAGTTCAAGGGCCGCAAAGTCCACGTTGTCTGATAAGTAACGGCAAATATCAGTTAATATTAAGGATGGTTTCTGCCATCCTTTTTTTATATCCGATGCGAAAATCATGTTCATAGATCAGGCAAAAATCTGGGTCAAAGCAGGCGACGGCGGCCACGGCTGCCTCAGCTTCCGGCGGGAAAAATTCATCCCAAAAGGCGGGCCCGACGGCGGCGACGGCGGCAAAGGCGGTGACGTCTTTTTCGAGGCGGCCGAGAATCTCGACACCCTGCTGGACTTCGCCGGCAAACACAACTGGCAGGCTCAAAACGGCCAGCCGGGCATGGGCAGCAACAAACACGGTTCCGACGGCGAGGACCTGATAATCAAGGTCCCGCCCGGTACACTCATCTATGACACCGACCTTGACCTGATGCTCAAAGACCTCAACGAAGTCGGGCTGAAGGTCTGCATCTGCCGCGGCGGAAAAGGCGGCAAGGGCAACAAGGCCTTCGCGACAGCGACTAACCAGACTCCCAGATACACCGAACTCGGCAAGCCGGGCCAGGAACGAAACATCCGGCTCGAGCTGAAGCTCATTGCCGACGTCGGGCTGGTCGGTATGCCGAATGCCGGCAAAAGCACGCTCATCTCGCGATGCTCTGCGGCCAGGCCGAAAATCGCCGATTACCCTTTCACGACGCTCTCGCCGGTGCTCGGAATCGTCGAACTGAGCGGATTTCGCCGCTTCGTTATGGCCGACATCCCCGGCCTCATCGAGGGCGCCCATAACGGCGCCGGCCTGGGCTACGAGTTCCTCCGGCACATCGAAAGGACCACAATCCTCGCCCATATCGTCGATATTATGCCGACCGACGGCTCGGACCCGGCCGAAAACTACCGCCGGATACGCAGCGAGCTGGCCCAGCACAGCCAAATCCTCGCCCAAAAACCCGAGGTCATCATCGCCAACAAAACCGACCTCGATCCCGATGGCCGCAGGCTCGAAGACTTCCAAAACAAGCTCGACAAGCAAATCCACCCCATCTCCGCAGTAACCGGTTCCGGCATAAAAGAGCTAACCGAACTGCTCTGGCAAAATGTCAAAAACCACAAGAATTCGACAAAAGATCGTTAAAAATCATTGATTTTTACTAATTTCCTCTAAAAATACCCAAATCCGCCGCATTCCGTCTATAAATTGGCTTTGTTTT
>CAZKYP010000072.1:0-14845 GCA_964556885.1 uncultured Pirellulales bacterium
TCAAGAGAGCACAAGGTACGACGTTGCTGCTTCATAGATATCATGTCCGCCGTGTTCAATTATAGATGTTGTTGCCTTCTTGAGCAAGCACATTCGGTCGTTCTATTTCAAGTTCAAGGCGTATCTTATAGGCTTCACTCTGTGAGATAACTTTATCCATTTTTCTATATAAGAAGCGTATCTCATGGAGTAAATGTTGATTCACCCAATTAGATAAATTTAAAAAAACCGCTATCTATTCGGGTGAAAGTCCATATTTTGGTGTAAAAGTCGCTTTTTTACTATTTCGGCTGTTTTTGGGAATGAGTTTTAATTATCCAGGCTGATAATTTCGCCTCTTGACATAATTATGACCGGGCATGCGGCCTGCTGGGCGAAGGTTTGGGCGTCGTTGATTGTGCCGATGAATTCGCCCCAGTGATATGGTATAGCCAGTCCGGGCTGGATGTATGTCGTGGCCGCTGCCGCTTCGGTTGCGTTCATTGCATAGGTACCACTGACCGGCAGAAACGCTGCATCGATTTCGCCGAGTGTTTTCATCTCTTCTATAAGGTCGGTATCGCCGGCCACATAAATACGCCGGCCGCCTATTTCTATAATAAATCCGAGCCAGTTCATCGATTTTGGGTGTCTTGTTGTGTTGATATTGTAGGCGGGCACGCCCGTCACGGTAACGCCGCTGTATTCGACTGTCTCGCCGGGCGCGATTACCTGACCGCTGCCGTAAGATTGAATGACATCGGCTGGGGCGAGAATGAGTGTGTTGTCGTTGGATGCCCTTGCGATATGGGTTGGCGAAAAATGGTCGCTGTGACTGTGGGTGACTAATACCAGGTCTGCATCATGGGGAGAATCGGTGAATATCCTCGGATCGACATAAACAACCGCATCTTCGGTCCACAGTTTCACACTTGCATGACCTATCCATTGAATGTAAACGGTTTGGGTGGCTTTCGTCCAGTTGTCCGCGAGGATTGCAAGGTCTGCAAAGTTCACAATTCCGTCACCGAGCGGCCCTGCGCCGATATCAACTGATAGCTCACTTTCAAGCCAGTGCATAGCGAGCATGGAAAAATCACGGAAGTCCACTGCTCCGTTTCCGTCGAAGTCGACTATCGGCAGTATCGGCGCCTGCCAGATGTCCCAGCCGCCATAGCCGCCGTCTCTGGTGGAATAGAAATATAGGGAGCGGCCGTCGGGTGATAGATTCGGGCCGCCGCTTGCGGATGAAGAGGTTGCTGAAGATCCGATTCTTACAGGCTCATTCCATTCATCGGATACGGTCTTTCGTCTTGCAACCCACAGCTCAGCGTTGTTTTCCGGGTAACCGCGTGCGAAAAAGAGCGTCCGTCCGTCAGGCGAGATGTGGGGAAACCATTGGTATTGTGAGCTGTTTACTATCGGGCCGAGGTTTACAGGTGTGCTCCAGTCGTCGTTTTTTGTCGGCCGCGACGAGACGTATATATCCATGGCGCCGAAACCGCCGGACCTGCCCGATGCAAAGTATAGCTGCAAACCGTCCGGAGAGATACACACCGTTGCTTCCGCGGCGGTGGTATTGATTACACCGAGATTCACTGGCGCAGACCAGGGCTGGTCTTTAGCGGCTCGTTTGGATACCCAGATATCGGAATTAAGTTCTCCTCCAACAGGACGCCGCGATTCGAAATAGAGCTCCAGCTCGTCAGCCGGCAGGCTCGGGCTGCCGTCGAAATATTCGCTGTTGACGTTGGCGCCGAGGTTCACAGCCCGCAGCCAGTTATCTCCCTGAGCAGCTCTTGTCGAGGTCCAGATATCGTAGTGGCCGGACCCGCCGGGCCGGTCGGAGGCAAAATAAATCTTCAGGCCGTCCGATGATATGCTCGATATGCCGTCGTTGGATGTACTGTTAATGGGTGAATCGAGATTGACGGGGGCACCTAAGGTGAAATCTGCATTTACCCGGGAAGCCGTTGTTATCAGCAACAGGGCGGTAATGATAAATTTTTTCTTCATTTTCATCCTTGCTTTCTGTGTTATATGCAGAATCATCACCTCTTTTGGGTTTGCAGAAGACTCCGAATGTTTGAAAAAAGGCATACAATATGCTCTTTTCAGGAGCCTCCGTGTATAACTATATGATAATTGTTTGCGTCTGCGGGTCAAGTAAAAACCGGATGTGCGGCGTTTTGATCTGAAAACTAAAGGCTTTTTGGTAAAACATGGTGATTTCATCATGTTAATTGTTTAGATTTTGCTTGACGAAAAACCGGTTAATTTGTTTTAATATTGGTTGAGGTTTGTCGATTTCATTTGCACTGTGAGGAATTTCTCGTGTTTTTCGAACTAATTATCCGGGCCGATAATGAATTATATAGTAATATGATTTATCCTCATAATGCTTCATACCGACATATAATTGATATACTTTTGCAATTATGTACGTGATAAACATGGTTTTTTCATAACAAAGGCGTTTATATACGATAAATAAATCAGGTTTGTGAGCTGGTTTGATGAATTGCGAAACGGTCGTTTTTTCGTAAAGATATAATAATCACATATTGAGTATTTTGTAGGAGGTATCTTCATGTGTACGAAATTGATTTCTGTGGTTTCTGCAATCCTGGTGCTGGGCCTGGTGTCCACGAGCTTCGGAGTTGTGATAGGGGATTTCGAGGACAGTATGGATGGCTGGAGGGCCGCAAGTGCCAATATACAAACAGGTTTCAGCACAACAGGAGCTACGTTGAACCAGAAGAGTCTATGGATCGAAACGCCGAACGGCAATGTCGATGCACTTGTGCTCGATTTGGTTGCCAATAACCTGGTAGAAGAATTTCGGAATAATCTTAAGGTTTCGTTTGATGTAACCAGGCTGCTTTCCGAATGGGTCCAAGCCGACAGCTCATGGTGCGAGTTGACAATGGATGTCCGTGCCGGCAGCAATGAAGAGGGCGGCACATGGGTGTATCGGGGAGGAATGGTAGGATCGGCGACCTGGACCATTGAATATGGCGACGGTGTCATGAGCGCCGTATATGACTACTCCCGGGCTCATAATCAGATCGATTATGATAATCTTGAGTATCTGGAGCTTATATTCATGACGAATTGGGGCGGCTATAGTCCCGGTGGTGTTTATTACATTGATAATGTTCAGATGTTCGGGGGCGGTGCGGCTTACGACCCGACACCGGCCGACGGGGAGAAAAGTATATCTGTTAATACGACCCTTGGCTGGACATCGGGAGTGTATGCCGATAAGCATGATGTGTACATCGGCACAAACTTGAATGATGTGGAAAATGCCGATAGGGATAATCCGTTGGGCGTGCTTGCAGCTCAGGATTACGAGGGAAATTCGTATAATCCCGGCACTCTTTTGTCAGGCCAGAGTTATTTCTGGCGTATCGATGAAGTCAGTGGTGCTGATATATGGAAGGGTGATATCTGGAGCTTTACTACCGCTTATCCCGGAAGCTATGTGTTGGGGGATTGGGAGGATAATCTGGATGGTTGGATTTTGTATCCGGGTAGTGATGCTCAGTTAAGTTATAGTACTACCGGGGCGACATTGAATGAAAAGAGCCTTAAGGTGACAGTTCCAAGCTCATACTGGATTATACGTCTTAATCTTAACGCCGGACAGCTTCAAGCCCTTAAAGAGCATGATCTTATTTCTATGGACGTAACATGGCTTGCTTCCGAGTGGGAAGGCCATGACTGGGCCCAAATTCAAAAAATTGCAATAAATTCCGCCGCAACGGGGTGGAGTGAAGTGGACTATCCTACAAGTGATACGACAAGTCCTGAAGATCCAGGAGCGTGGAGTCCGGCTTTCGGGGAAGTTGATACGAGGACACTTGTCTGGGACTACTCAGGTATTAATGTGGCAAGTATTGAACCCGGTGGATGGACGCAGATAAATATTTCACAGAATCATGATTCAGGTGCGGGTTCCGGAATTTATTACTTCGATAATATGCGTTTAATCAATTCGAAAATTGCTTCTGATCCATACCCTGAGATTGGCGAAGAAGAAGTCCCGACACAGCCTACTCTTAGTTGGGAGTCGGGAAGGAATGCAGTTGCGCATAACGTTTACCTGGGTGATAATTTTGATGATGTTAACGAGGCCGGCCTGGATGATCCAAGAGGTGTATTAGTCAGCCGGAATCAACAAGATATTAAGTATAAAGTTACCGTCGTTCTGGAGTACGGTGCGACTTATTATTGGCGAGTCGATGAGGTTACCAACGACGGAACTATTACTAAAGGCGACGTGTGGCGATTTACTACTGGCAACTACGTTATCGTGGACGATTTCGAGGACTATAACGATTATCCGCCCGATGAGATATGGAACACTTGGATCGACGGCTACGGCGATGCCGCCAACGGCTCGACAGCCGGTTATCCGGACCCGGACTTCGTAATCGGTGAGCATTATATGGAGACAACGATTGTTCACAGCGGCCGCCAGTCGATGCCGATTTTCTATGACAATACCGCCGGTCTCTCCGAGGTGACCAGGACATTGAACGCAAACTGGACACAAAACAACGTCGTCACGTTGACGCTGTTTTTCTATGGCGATGCTGAAAATGCGGCCGAGCCGTTATATATCGCTCTTAACGGCAGCGCCGTGATTACCAACAGCAACGCGAATGCGGCGACGGTCACCGAGTGGACGAGATGGGATATCCCATTGCAGGAATTTGCGAATAAGGGCGTCAATCTCAGTAATGTCCGTACGCTGTCCGTAGGTCTCGGCAACAAAACCAGCCCGAAGGTCGGCGGCGGCTCAGGCCGCATGTTTATTGACGATATCCGCCTGTATCGACAGTAAGGAGAATTATCGACTTACAATAATATAAACAGTAAGTGTTATTTAAGAGCTTATACCGGGCAGTTACGGGTATAAGCTCTTCTTTTTTTATAGTATGTTGACAAAGATGATCGATAACAATACTATAACCCTTCTATATGGCAAGAAACAAGATAACAATTGTTGGTGCGGGCAACGTCGGAGCGACGACGGCCCATATCGCCGCAACACAAAGGCTCGGCGATATCGTTCTGATTGATATCGTGGAAGGTCTCGCCGAAGGCAAGGCCCTTGATATCGCCGAAGCCGCCCCAATACAGCTTTACGATTGCCAATTAACCGGAACTTGTGACTGGGAAACGACCGCCGGCAGCGACGTTGTTATCATAACGAGCGGCCTTGCCCGCAGGCCCGGTATGAGCCGGGACGATTTGCTCGCGAAGAATGTGCAGATTGTCAAAGGCGTAAGTGAAAAGGTTGCCGAATATTCGCCCAACGGCATCGTTATAGTCGTATGCAATCCGCTCGATGCGATGGTATATACTGCGGCTAAAGTGACCAACTTTGCAAAGAACAGGATTATGGGAATGGCCGGTGCGCTGGATTCGGCGCGTTTTAGCTGTTTTCTCGCAGCCGAGCTTAGTGTCAGTGTAGAGGATATCAAATGCGTTCTGATGGGCGGCCACGGTGACGACATGGTTCCCTTACCCAGATTCACATCCGTTTGTGGAATACAGCTAACTCAATTACTCGATGACGAAAAAATATCTAAACTCATCGAACGGACCAGAAACGGCGGCATCGAGATCGTGAATCTGCTCGGCTACAGCGCCTATTATGCCCCCGCCGCCGGGGCGGTGAAAATGGCCGAGGCGATACTGAAAGATAAGAAAAATATCGTATCATGTTGTGCATATTGCGATAAAGAATACAATGCAGGGGGGTACTTTGTCGGCGTTCCCGCCGTACTTGGTGCCAATGGGGTTGAAAAGGTTCTCGAACTCGATTTGAATATATCTGAACAGGCCCAGTTCGAAAAGTCGCTTGAACACGTTAAACAGCTTGTGACTCAGGTTCATAAACTGCTATAAAAGGAAAATTTCCTTCTGTAATCGGTTGTTTTTTGTCGAATGATAAGATAGTTTAACTACTTTTCAAATTGGGTTCTTAATAACAGGAAAACCCATAGATATTTTTTGAGAATCAGGCAAGTTTGAATGAACCTGTGATTATTCAGTTAATGAGTTTTTGGATTAATTGATCATATAAAGGGAATAAGGATATGCTTACAGATATAGAATCCTTTGTGAAAAAACTGGAATCCGAAGGTGTTGACGCCGGTAAAAAGGCCGCTGAGAAGATTGAGGCTGGTGCTCAAAGTCAGGCGGACAAAATAATTGCCGACGGCAAGGCCAGAGCAGAGCAGATAATTGCGGAAGCTAATGCTGAGGCCGAGAAAATCAAGAACAGAATGAATTCTTCCTTGGAGCTGGCCTCACGTGATGCTGTCTACATGCTTCGTGAAAAGCTGATCCGGCAGCTTAAAGCTATTCTGAACCGGCATGTCGAACAGGCTCTCCGGGATGAGCAGACGCTTACGAATGTATTGCGCGAGGTGATCCCGGTTTTAGCGAAAGCTGATGCGAATCGCAAGCTTACCGCTGAGATTAATATCTCCGATGAAATAAAAAGCAGGTTGCTGGAAAGCTCACTTAGAGAGCTTATATATTCGCTCAGGAACCAGAATGTCGAGGTGGATGCAAAATATAACCTGGCGAAAGCGGGCTTCGAGTTTAAGATTGAAGGTTCAACCATAGAGGTAAGCGCCGAATCCGTTACGGCATTGCTTGCGGAGATGGTAGATCCCGAGCTCCGGGAAATCCTTGAGAAGGCGACAGAGCAAAAGAATTAAAACTGTATTATGAACCCGTCGGTTTGGACGATAATAATCATATAATGATGGACGGATTTCGCAGACATTATTATTTGCTTAGTGCTCTTGCGGCTTTGGAGCCGATGGGAAGTGTTCCGCCGATGAGCAAACTGGAATTTTTTGAGCAGGTTATCGATTCGAACGGTCCGGCCGAAACTGTCGAAATGATTCTGCTGAGTGATGATTTGGTCCAGTATGAGTCGTTGCTGGCGGAAGACATTGAGCCGGACCGGACCGACATGGCGGTTCTTTCTATCGACAAGACGGATAATGAAGCTATACTGCCGGATTTCCTTTTGCCTGAAGATCAAACGGACGAGCAGGAAAATAAGCGTATGTTTTCGGACAGCCTTTGGTCGAGATTTTTCCACCATGCGGCGTCCATAGCAAAGAGCAGGCAAAGCAGCTTTTTAAAGGCGTGGATTGGTTTTGAAGTCGGCCTTCGCAATGCTCTTGTCGAGGCTCGTGCACAAGTCCTTGAGCTGGATTCCGCCGGTTATCTCGTAGCGTCACAATTAGCGGATAATGATACGGATTACAGTTTTATCATATCGGCCTGGTCTGCGGCTTCTAATCCCCTTGCGGCCATGGAAGCTCTGGATAAGGCGAGATGGGAATGGCTTGAGGAACGTGGTAAATGGTACAGCTTTTCAGCATGTGAAATAGAAGTTTATGCCGCCAGGCTCGTACTTCTGCATCGATGGCGGCGTATTTTGTCCGAGAAACAGCAGCGAAATGTTTCTAATTTTAAAGCTAATTAAAAAATCATTAATACCGTTTAATAGTGAGGAATTACTGTGATAGGACGAATTAAAGCCGTCTTTGGAAATATGGTTGTTGCCCAGAGCAATGACCGTGTTATCAAAAACGCCGTTGGCTATTGTGTGCGAAGTGACGGAGTCAAGCTGCTCTGCGAAATTATACGTGTACGCGGTGATTCGGCCGATCTCCAGATATTCGAGGAGACACGCGGCCTGAAAGTGGGAGACCATGTAGAGTTCGAGGAAGAAATGCTTTCGGCTGTTTTAGGTCCGGGCCTTTTGGGCCAGATATTTGACGGTCTCCAGAATCCGTTGCCGAAACTGGCTGAAAAGGTGGGCTTTTTTCTGGAGCCGGGTAATTATATTCACGCCCTTAATACCGAGAAAAACTGGGACTGGACCCCGAAAGTTAAGGCCGGTGACGTGGTTCAGGCCGGTGATGCCCTGGGCAGCGTGCCGGAAAGCATATTCGAGCACCACGTTATGGTGCCGTTTGGCTGGGATGGTCAATACACGGTCGAATCCGTAGCTGGAGCAGGCTCGTACCCTATCGTTAAAGAGATTGCGATCCTGATTGATGATTCCGGCAATAAACGCGCGGTGACCATGCAGCAGAACTGGCCGGTCAAACGCCCGTTGTGCGTGACGAAAAGACGTTTGCTGCCGACAAAACCCATGGTGACAAGTGTCCGTATTATCGATTCGATGTTTCCCATCGTGCAGGGGGGGACATATTGTATTCCCGGGCCTTTCGGCGCCGGGAAAACTGTCTTGCAGCAGATAACCTCGCGTCATGCACGTGTTGACATTGTAATAATAACCGCCTGCGGCGAGCGGGCGGGCGAGGTCGTGGATACTATTCGCGAGTTTCCGCAACTGCAGGACCCGCGAACCGGGCGCAGCCTGATGGAACGGACAATAATCATCTGTAACACTTCGGCTATGCCTGTTGCCGCCCGCGATGCGTCGGTGTATACGGGTGTGACCCTGGCGGAGTACTACAGGCAGATGGGCCTGAATGTTTTGCTCCTGGCGGATTCGACCAGCCGCTGGGCACAGGCCATGCGTGAGATTTCGGGCCGCCTGGAAGAGATTCCCGGCGAAGAGGCGTTTCCCGCCTATCTTGAAAGCCGCATCGCAAATTTCTATGAAAGGGCGGGTGCTATTGTATTACGTGATAAACGTATAGCTTCGGTTACTATCGGCGGTACGGTAAGTCCGGCCGGCGGCAATTTTGACGAACCGGTTACACAGGCCACTCTTAAAGTTGTCGGCGCTTTCCACGGCCTGAGCCGGTCCCGAAGCGATGCACGTCGTTATCCTGCGATTGATCCGCTGGATAGCTGGAGTAAATATATCGGGATTATCGAACCACAAAAGGTTGCGAAAATCCATCAAATGCTCAGGCGGGGCGATGAGATACACCAGATGATGACGGTGGTGGGTGAGGAAGGGACACCTGTCGAAGATTTTACGATAATGCTTAAAGCGGAATTTTTCGATGCCTCTTATCTGCAGCAAAATGCTTTTGACGAGGTGGATGCGGCCACCTCTATAGATCGCCAGCGATTCGTATTCGACAAGATACTCGAGATTGTCGAGACTGATTTCGATTTCAAAGATAAAGACGAGGCTCGTCGTACATTTAAGAAGATAAGCAGTTTGTTTATTAACTGGAATTATGCTCCATGGGATGAAAGTGTTGTTCCGGAATCACAAAGGCAGGATGAGCCGATTAATAAATCCATGATTAAGGATGAAAAAGACACCGAACGAGGCAGCTTTAAAGATATACTCGGTCAAATAGATCAGTATATCCAGTCACTGCTTAACAAAGAAATTAATACGGAGGAAGAGACAGAAGACGAACTTAAACAGGTGACTATATAAAACTGTGAATAGCAGTGGGATTGTTTTGGTAATGTCCTGCGAGAGTGACGAAAATAAAGAAAACAGGAACGCTCAACAATATAAAGGCGATTGGTAATGAGAACATTTTATGACGAGATTTCGAAAATAGCAGGCAACGTTGTAACCGTGAAAGCTCAGGGAATCGGTTACGACGAACTTGCTGTTATTACATCGGGCAACGGCACTTCACTGGCTCAGGTCATTCGACTTGAGGATGACCAGGTGAGTCTCCAGATATTCGGTGGTACTGAAGGCGTTTCCACCGGGGATAAAATTCGGTTCCTCGGCCATTCCTTCAAAGTGCCTTTCAGTGATGCGTTGCTTGGAAGAGTTTTTGACGGGTCCGGGCGTCCGAGGGACGGCAGACCGGAGGTCCAGGCGGAAAGCGTTGAAATCGGTTCGCCCGCCGTTAATCCGATCAAACGCAGGGTGCCCGATAAAGTAATACACACGCGTATTCCAATGATTGACATTTTCAATACACTGGTCGGCTCCCAGAAACTGCCGATTTTTTCATCGGCCGGTGAGCCGTATAATGATGTATTGGCAAGAGTCGGTATGCAGACCGATGCGGAGGTGATTATTCTCGGCGGGATGGGTTTGCGACATGACGACTATCTGACGTTCCGAAAACGCTTCGACGAAGCCGGTGTATTGGGACGGACTATTATGTTTGTTCATACCGCCGCCGACCCGGTTGTGGAATGTCTGCTGATACCTGATTTGGCGCTGGCCGTGGGTGAGCAATATGCTTTACAGGGCAAAAATGTCCTCGTGCTTTTATCGGATATGACGTCTTTTTCAGATGCGCTGAAGGAGATTGCCATCACTATGGAGCAGGTGCCTTCCAACCGCGGCTATCCCGGTGATTTGTACACGCAATTGGCCAGAAGGTATGAAAAGGCGGTTGATTTCGACGGAGCCGGCGCTATGACCGTGTTGGCCTGTGTGACTATGCCGGGCGATGATGTCACACACCCGGTTCCGGATAATACGGGTTATATTACCGAAGGCCAGCTTTATTTGCGCGGCGGTCGTATCGAGCCGTTCGGCTCACTGTCCCGTCTGAAACAGTTGGTAAACGGAAAAACACGCGACGACCATCGGGCTATCATGAATGCCTGTATCCAGCTTTATGCGCAGTGCGATGAGAGCCGGGAAAAACGCGAGATGGGCTTCGAATTGTCCGAATGGGACGAGAGACTGCTGAAATACGGTGACATGTTCGAAGAAAAGATAATGGACCTGACCTTGAATATCGAGCTTTTCGACGCCCTGGATAAGTGCTGGGAAATCCTTGCCGAATGTTTCACACCTGAAGAAACCGGTATCAGGGACGCTATTATCGAGAAGCATTGGCCCGGAAGGGCCAAACAAGAGGAAACGGAAGAAATCGCTGAGACTGTACAGGTATAATACGTTTTTATAAATGGCTAAAAAAAAGATAAAATATACACGAACCGAATTAAAACAGCAGCGTGATGCGCTGGCGCGTTTCAATCGCTATTTGCCCACTCTCAAGCTCAAACAACAACAGGTGCAGACGTCTATTGTGCAAACTCGCCAGATATACCATAAAATGAAAGAAGCCGTCGAAGCTACCAGACAAACCATCTCCGTGTATGATGGCTTGTTCAATGATGCGGCGGGGATAAATGTCAGGCAATTGGCCGCGCCGGACAAGATTCAAACGACAACGCATAGTATCGCCGGAGTGCATGTGCCGCGATTTGAAAATATCATCTTCCCCCGCGCCGACTATAGTCTCTTCGGGACGGCGTCATGGACCGACAGGGCACTTGCCGACCAGAGGAAACTTAATCGTCAGGCGGCGGAATTGGATATACTGAATAAATGCCTTGAGCTGTTGCAGACCGAGTTGAAAAAAGTTATGCAGCGGGTAAATCTTTTTGAAAAGGTCATGATTCCCCGCACTCTTGAAAATATACGCCGCATTCGAATCGCACTGGGCGACCAGATGACGGCAGGTGTTGCCCGGGCCAAGATTGCAAAGGCCAAATTAGAGCTGAAAGAACAGGCAGAAAGATCCGGAGAGGTTGTTACAGTATGATTGTTCCGATGTCTAAAATATATATCGTAACGCAGGGTTATAATCACGCCCTGCTTCTGGAAGAGCTTGCGCAACTTGGGGTTGTGCATGTCGAACCGGTAAATCCCGAAAAGGCTGTTGCTCAGGAACAGACTGTAAATGCAATATCTACCCTTGACCAGGCTCTGCAAATTTTACGTTCCGTTCAGCCTTCCGGTGACGCTCCCGAAATATCCGCGCTGGATGCGGCCAGGGAAGTTATTTCAATTAATAAGACAATGGTGAATGAAAAAGATCGCCTTAGCACTCTGCATCGAATAGCGAATCAGCTTGCCGTCTGGGGCAATGTTAAGCTCGAACAGCTCGAACGACTTCGCTCGGTCGGTATCGATATCAGGTTTTTCCTGACGGCTCAGAAATCACTGGCCGAACTCAGGGCCGAATGTATCGAAATCGTTACCGAACTGTCGGGACAAAATGTAATAATTGCGGTTGTTGACCGGGCGGGACAGTTTGAGGCTCCTGAAGGTGCGAAAGAAATACCGTGGCCGGCGACGGACCTGCCTGCTGTTAAAAAAGAAGCCGCCGAGATTGATGCTTCACTTAAGCATAATAACGAGCGCCTGGCCCAACTGGCCAACTTGATAAAGGCGATGCAGGAACAACGAAATGAATATCAAACGGAGGCGGAGTATTGTGTTGTTCAAAACAGCGGTCTTGCAAGTGAGGCTCTCTTTGCCCTGCAGGGCTGGGTGCCTTCCCGCAAAGCCGGTTCGCTGTCTGCCGCTCTTAGTGAACGGAACATTACCGCGGCTGTCCAGATTCTTCCTGTGGAGCAGGGTGAAGAGCCGCCGACGCTTATCGAATATCCGGGCTGGACAAAACCCATCAAGGGACTTTTCGATATGCTTGGTACTGTTGCGGGGTATCGTGAGTTTGATGTGTCGATACCATTCATGCTGGCGCTGCCGATTTTCGCCGCAATGCTGATTGGCGACGGCGGGTACGGGGCGGTTTTGTTCTTTGGTTTACTGATCGGATTCAAGAAGGCTTCCAAAGTACTTGGCCCGGAATTTACGAAACTGCTTATCATCGTCGGTGCAGTATCTCTGCTCTGGGGATTTTTGTGCGGCAGCTTCTTTGGGGTTGTCCTTTATGAACCGGTGATTGCCGTAAACATGTCGGACAAATCTCGTTTTCTGCTTATGAAGATATGTTTTACGATGGGTGCAATACATCTAAGCATTGCACAATTGTGGCAGGCGTTCAGGATATTTCCGGATTTGCGTTTTCTCGGGAAAGTCGGCTGGGGGATTTTTGTCTGGGGAATGCTCGGCATTGTTCAGATGTTTGTCCTGGGCATGGAGATGACCTGGAGCACCCCGTGGCCTTATTTTTTAATTGCAGGGTCGGCTTTGGCAATTTTATTTAATTCCCCGAGCAAAAATATCATCAAGATGATTTTATTGGGAGTTGCCAACTTTCCGCTGTCGATGTTGGGAGCTTTTTCCGATGTTATCAGTTACGTTCGTCTGATGGCGGTAGGGCTTGCCAGCGGCGTTCTTGCGAGCAGCTTTAACGAACTGGCGCAGAATTCCGGCTCGTGGCTTATCGCGGCGCCTGTCTTGATATTCGGCCATTCCCTGAACCTCGGCCTGGCCATGATAGCACTGTTTGCTCACGGCGTCCGATTGAATATGCTTGAGTTTTCGAACAATCTTGGCATGACGTGGATAGGGTATTCTTATAAACCTTTTAGGAAAAATCATTCAGGAGTAAAATAAAATGACCACACTCACATTCTTGGGACAAATGGGAATCGTAATAATGTTGGGTCTTGCCGCGTTCGGCAGTTCCGCCGGCATAGGAGCGGCCGGTCAGTCCGCCGCAGGCGCATGGGGCAAGGAAGGCAAAGCCGGCAAGACGCTCAGCTTTACTTATATCATTCTCGTGGGCATGCCCATCAGCCAGACCCTGTATGCCATGATTGTCATGAATAAAATGAATCAGGTCCTGCAGCACTCGGAAATCGCCGTGGCCAATGCGGGCCTGCTTTTCGGTATCGGCCTGGCGACGGGGCTCGGCGAAATGATTTCCGCGTGGATGCAGGGATTGATCGGTGCGGCCGGCGTTCGCTCGCTGAGCGAAAGCGAAGGCAAGGGCTTTGCGTTCCTGCTTATTGCGATGGGTATCGTCGAGACAGTCGGTATCTTCACGATGGTGTTCCTGCTTGGAATGATACCGGCAGTTCCCGCAGCAGCAGCAGCATAGATGTAAATTAGATATACAAACCAGCCACCGAAGCCGGGCACCATACCCGGCTTCGTTTTTTTTCTTGCTTAAACAAGTCCCGAACAAACCCGCCGTGTTTGTGATTAGTGGATCGTGATTAGTGATTCGATGTTCGAAATTCGGTGTTCGAGATTCGTAATTCACAAAAGGTAGAGTGGGGCTATGCCCCACCAGATTCGATATTCAAAATTGTTCGGATGGGCCGCGCCCACCCTAACAATTACTGCGTGCTTAAGCCTTCTGTTTTGCAGCCTCTCCGATGCGAACCACAGAATAGACCAGTGCCCCGAGCAGCCCGGTTAACAGAGTAATGACAATCCAAATCCCGGACTCGTGGGATCGCTTTTGAATGTCCTGGTAAACCCATACGGTGCAAAGGATATTGACTACTGCGATAAGGATCAGTATTGGATGCGGCTCTTTTTTCTTCGGTCTTTGCATATTTTCGAGATCCATTCTGCGTTTCTGCAGCTCAATTTCCTGTTGTTTCCGCTGGAAGTCCATTTCAGCTTCCTGTTGTTGCCTCTGGAAATCCATTTCAGTTTCTCGCTGTTGCAGTCCTATTTCCCTTTCGCGCATTTCCATTTCCCTGTTGCGCGTTTCCATCTCCCTGTTGCGCATTTCCATGTCCCTGTCACGCGTCTGTACTTCTCTTGGGCGTGCTGCTGCTCTCTGTCGCTGGACCTCTTCAGGCGGATTATCCTGAGCATAGGCCGCAACGGGAAACAGTATTGCCATCAACGCTGTTAATAAAATTAATCGCTTCATCTTATTTCTCCTAACTAAACCGGTTTTATTGAATCCCCATGTGATAATAGTTTTTTCACTGAATTTAATTATCGGCACTTTTGACCTGCAAATCAAGGAAAATGTGGATCGTGGGTCGTGAATCGTGGATTGTGGATCGTGATTCGTGGTTTGTTCCCGATGCAGTTTATCGGGACTGCCTTCTGTAATCTGTATTCCGCCCTCTGTCCTCTGTTTTCTGCGTTCCGCGTTCGTGATTCGATATTCGTTATTCGTTCTCTGCTTTCTGTCCTCTGTCTTCTGCCTTCTGTTTTTCCGTCCGCGAAATTCCCTTGTTTTTG
>CAZKYP010000073.1:0-13420 GCA_964556885.1 uncultured Pirellulales bacterium
CCCTGCTGGTTGGTTCCCTTCCTGAGAAAGGACTTATTAAGGTTGCCTTCGATCATGTATTTTGCGCCCTGCTGCGAAGCCAGCGTCGGCCTGCCCTTGATAATACGTTTCGCGGTCTTCTCGCAGTCCGCCTGCTTGCCTCGGATGCGGACCTTGACGCCCCGGTCGATGACTTCCAGGGTGACTTTCTGCCCAATGGCGGCGATTGCATCGTTCCCGGTGACCATCTCGAATCCGCCTGTGGGTGCTTGGGCCGCCGGCGCGACCTCGGATTCCGGCTCGATGGGCTCGCCCGGATTCCGGAGTTCACCACTGAAGGTGAGGCCGTAGCGTCCTTCTTTGGAGGTTACGCTGCCCTGACGTCCGACGAGGTTTGCCACCTGTGTCAGCAGGCTGTCCGGCGTGATGTCCATCGGTACGAGCTTGAAGCGACCGTCTGGTTTGAGACCGAGGATGATTGTGCCGTTTTCCTCAGGCTCTCCGGCATAAGTACCCCAGACGAGAATCCCGGTGGTCTTCTCGACGGTGACGGAATCACCCCGTATGACCAGCGCGCAGAGGGTCTCCGCGAGCTTACGATTGAGACTTCGGATCCAGGCGTTCTCTTTCTCGATCCGCAAGAACGCATGACGCTTGTCAACCGGACGCTTGAGTTCCGCTTTACTCTGAGGTATCTTCACTTCTTTTGCCAAGGTTTTCTCCTTCTCCCCGAGATGTCTGATGTTTACCCTCACCCAACTCAAGGGATATGCAACGTTAATAATCCTCAAAATAGCCGTAAAAACACACTATTTTACAGTTAGTACTCATTACTGTCCACCAAATTCCATGGGTGTTCCTGGGCATTCAGAACCTCTTCTTAGGCAGATGTCTCCGTTGTTTATAAGGGATTAAGGCATCAGGCTTTTGATTTTGAAGTCCATCTCTTTGTTATTACCAATAGTGGTTTAAGCTGTGAAGAGTCAGGATAGTACAAGAAGAAAACCAAATACGTCATGATATTCATGTATTCGCGATGATTGACATATAAGGTCTGGTTGTTTTAGCTCTTCCATCGCGGATACAATAAGCTACATAACCTTGATTCGGGCATTAGTGATAATGCTTTTAAGCGGTATTGTATATCTTACTGTAGTTTTATCCAACCTCATAAAGAGAGACTATAAGCATAAATCCAAACTAGTTCGCTGCCCGGGGCACAAATTCTTATCCTGACGTTTGAATTCGAGCTTGGTTTAGCTATATGGTCCCGATGTACATCGGGATCGGGCTTGTTCAAAAATGCTACATGGCAGGCAAGCATGCTATGTTTTTCGTTCTTTTCAGCCTGTGGCCCAGCCGCGATTGCCTTCCAAAAAGATGCATTTATACCTGTGCGGCGGTTCTGAGGAGGCGTTGCGGGCTTAGCGGTGTTAGCAATTCAGTTTCCTGCCTGATATTGTTGGGAGTTGGTGGATTTTTCACGAAATAACAGCGTTTTTGGGGGTGATATTCTGTTTTTTATGTTTTTTTTCTAAATTTATCCGAAATTGCAATAAATCCCGCGTCGTTGTGCGTCTATACAGATGAATGCCGGGAAATGGTATGGGATGGCATTTGATATTAAGAATAAAGCGGCTGCAATACTGCACGGTGGTTGAGGAAGTGCTAAGAAAGCCGCTCAAAATATAACCGCCCTCCTTTAAAGACTGGATGTGCGTCGTAGATATTAAGATGCACGTCCAGTTCTATTTTTAAACCTGAAACGCGGGTTTTTGGGAATTAAAGAGCTTTTTTCAGCGCCAATCGCTGGGATAGTATACAGATTCAGGCTGGATATCGAACTTTTTGCACAATTCTTCCACCAGCATCTGGAGCCTTTTGACCTGACAATCGGTCGGCGGGATTGTTTTGGCATTGCCTATAATGCAAATAAGTATGGTTTTATTAGTTCCGTGCCAGGTCCTGGTTGGAGTGGCCGGCTGTTGTTTTTGCCATTTTTCTGTGGTTTGTATTTGGCCGTCGGTGCCGCCCGAGCCGTTGCACAGGCAGAAATGGAAGTTCAGGGCCGAGCTGCCGGGCGAGGCCGGTTCTATACTGCCGCTCCTGGTGCCGCTGTAATATATCTCGATTCGGTCCCAGCGTCCGGGCGCTTGGGCCGCTTGTGAAGAAATGGCGTTATTAACGGGAGTCAGACAATAATATGTCCATAGGGAGAACGGGCCTGCGGACGGGGGATTATGGCCAAGGGCCATTAGGACTATCGCCCCGGTCGTCATCGAGACGAGCAGCATTGCTAAAACCTTCGCAACTCTTGGCTGAGTCGGCATTGTCATATCCCTGCTTGTGTTGGTAATTGGTAATTGGTAATTGGTTATTGGTTATTATTTAACCAATTACCATTTAACTATTATCCTGATAATCATCACATCGGCACCTTCCGACAATTTACTCCAAATTTTGACAAGAATTTATATTGCTTGCAATCTAATCTTCGGTTGGAAGTCCCTTGAAGATTAGTGCGTCCCACGCAAAGGCCGTCTATCAGCCCTTCGAAGAAAGAGTGTGCTCCTTACGGATTTGGAATTTTGTTGAGGTTTCTTAACAGAAAGCTTGTTATAAATATGTTGATTTATGAGACGACACTTTGTATGATCTGAGCCGTAACATTCGTTATGATAACCGCAGGCGGAAAAGAGGACTGTATATATGTATTATAATCTGCCCATTCACGGTATTGTAAATGAAAGGGAGAGAAGAAAATGACAAATTCGAGTCACGATAAGCTTCGTTCATTATCTACAGAAGAGATCGAACAACTAACAAACCAGCGATGCAGTTGCGATGACTGGTCGCAGGTACAGGTAGCCGAGGGCTTCAGGGCGGGCACGGTCGTATCGACGCGTTTCTGCGGCCGGATAAAACTGGGCGTGTTCGATAAACATGTATCTTTTTTCGGCGGTGTTAAAAAGCCGGCCGGTATATGTAACGCGACACTCCATAATTGCACTGTCGGAAACAACGTCTATATTAACCAGGTGAAAAACTACATCGCCAACTATATAATCGAAGATGATGCAGTGGTTGATAATATCGACATTCTTGCGGTTGACGGCCAAAGCAGCTTCGGCAACGGGACGGAAGTGGCGGCTGTAAATGAAGCCGGCGGCAGAGAAATACCAATTTACGATAAGCTGTCCGCCCACATGGCTTATATGATTGCATTCTACCGCCACAGGCCGAAGGTGATTGAAAAACTGTACGTGATGATTGCGGATTATACCGCTTCAGTTACATCTTCTATGGGTCTTGTGGGCGAAGGTGCCAGGATAGTCAACTGCCGCATTATTAAAAACGTCAAAGTTGGTCCGGCCGCCGTATTGGAAGCGGTCAACAGGCTGGAGAACGGCTCGATTAATAGCTGCGAGGAAGACCCGGTTTATATAGGACCCGGAGTTTTTGCCGAAGATTTTATTATATGCAGCGGTTCGAAAATTACGGACGGGGCCATAGTACATAAATGCTTCGTAGGCCAGAGCACGGAGCTGGCCAAGCAATATTCAGCGGAAAACTCCGTGTTCTTTGCCAACTGCGGCGGCTTTCACGGCGAGGCATGTGCGATATTCGCCGGACCGTATACGGTTACTCATCACAAATCGACGCTGTTGATTGCGGGACTGTTTTCATTTCTGAACGCCGGCAGCGGGACGAACCAAAGCAATCACATGTATAAATTAGGGCCGGTGCATCAGGGCGTTGTCGAACGCGGCTCCAAGACCGCCAGCGATTCGTATATGCTCTGGCCGGCGAAGGTCGGGGCGTTTACCGTGGTAATGGGCAGACATTACCGGAACTCCGATACCTCGGATCTGCCTTTTTCGTATTTAATCGAGCATGAGGACGAGAGCGTTCTTGTCCCGGGTGTGAATCTGCGAAGCGTCGGTACGGTTCGCGACGCCAGGAAATGGCCGAACAGGGACAAGCGAAAGGACCCGGAGAAACTTGACTTGATAAACTTCAAGCTGCTGAGCCCGTATACCGTCCAGAAAATGCTCAACGGGCGGCGGATACTGAAGAACCTCAAATCGACCAGCGGCGAGGCGTCGGATTACTTTACCTACCACAGCGTTAAAATCATCAATACCTCGCTGAACAGGGGAGTCAGGCTGTATGATATCGGTATTCATAAATTTTTAGGTAACTGCCTGATTCAGCGTTTGAAAGACGTTCAACTTGAAAATGTTGGCGAGCTTCGGGCAAAGCTTTCTCCAAAAACGCATATAGGACGTGGGGTATGGGTGGACCTTGCCGGCCTGTTCGCTCCGGATGAGCTTGTACAGAAGATGCTTGACGAGATCGAAACAGGCGCCATCAACACGCTGGAGAAGGTAAAAGATGCCTTCCGAGACATGTATGATCATTACCCCGAATATGAGTGGGCCTGGGCGGCAATGGTGCTTGGACAGGAGTTGGGCAAGACGTTCGAGCAGATAGCGGCCGAGGATATTATCGAATTGACAACGAGATGGAAAAAGGCGGTGGTAGAGCTTGACAATATGCTTTACGCCGATGCCGGGAAGGAATTTACAGGCACGGCCCAAATCGGATTCGGGCTCGACGGTCCCGACGAATGTAAACGCGCCGATTTCGAGCAGGTCAGAGGCACATACGATAAAAACAGTTTCGTACTGGAAATCGAAAAGCACATCGCGGACAAAACCAGGCTCGGTGACGAGCTTATCGGCCGGATGGAAAAATTGCGTTAAATTCGCAATCCTTATTTTAAACGACCCAATGTTAACCTTTTGAAGAGGGAGTAAATTATGAGAGTGATTATCGAGCCGAATTATGATTTAGCTTCTCAATGGGCGGCAAATTATGTTATCGGGAAAATCAATGCCGCCCACCCGACGGAGAACAAGCCGTTTGTTCTCGGCCTGCCCACGGGTTCGTCCCCGATAGGCATGTACAAAAAGCTGGCGGAGCACTGCAAGGCGGGGAAAGTGTCTTTCAAAAGTGTCATCACCTTCAATATGGACGAATATGTGAACCTGCCCAAAGAGCACCCGGAGAGTTATCATTCGTTCATGTGGAAAAATTTGTTCAGTAATATAGATATTCCGGAAGGAAACGTAAATATCCTCAACGGCAATGCGCCGGACCTCGAAGCAGAGTGTGCCGCCTACGAGGAAAAGATAATGGATGTCGGTGGTATTAATTTATTTGTCGGAGGTATCGGTCCGGACGGCCACATAGCATTTAACGAGCCCGGCTCGTCGCTGTCGTCGAGGACGCGGGTCAAAACACTTACTTATGATACTATCGTGGCAAATTCCCGGTTCTTTGACGGAGACATTAACAAGGTTCCGAAGACCGCCCTGACGGTCGGCGTTGGAACAGTTATGGACGCGGATGAAGTGCTGATTATCGTCAACGGCCACAATAAAGCCCGCGCACTGCGGCATGCCGTCGAAGGTGCGGTCAATCATTTATGGACGATAAGCGCCCTGCAGACGCATCCGAAGGGTATCATTGTTTGCGACGAAGAGGCCACCATCGAGTTAAAAGTCGGCACGGCGAAGTACTTCAGGGATATAGAATCGGCCAATCTCGACCCTGCTGCGCTTCTGTAATTATCAGTCGCGGCGTTAACCGGGTATTTCGGATGCGGCGCCGGCGGTCGGCGGTTCTTTGCCTTCGGGATAGACTATGTTCGCCTTGGCCTTTAGTGAATCTATATAGTCGTTAATGAACTTCTGCTGTTTTTCCTGGGTCAGGTATTTGATTATGCTGTCTTTTGCCTGCTCGAATGAAATTTGCCCTGCGTCTTTGTGCCCGGTGGATTTGATAATGTGGTATCCGTATTCTGTTTCCACAATGTCACTGAGCTGTCCAAGTTGTAATTTGAAGGCCGCTTCCTCGAAAGGCGGCGTCATCTGACCTCTGGCGAAGAATCCCAAATCGCCGCCCTGGGCGGATGAGGGACAGGCGGAATTCAGTTTCGCGAGGTCGGCAAATTCCGCTCCGTCTTTTAGCTGCTTTAAGAGGTCCTCGGCCTTTGCTTTGGCCTGTGCTTTTGCCTGGTTCGGGTCGGCGACATTGGGATCGGGTTTTATAAGAATATGACTCGCCGAGACCTGTTCAGGCGTTTGGAATTCCTTCGGATTTTCATCGTAGAACTTTTTGGCGTCCGCTTCGTTGACATCGATCTTGCCTTCCCATTGAGCCAATATGAGCTTGCGATAAGAGAGTCTTTTTCGTATATCTTCCTTCATTTCGTCGAAGCTCATCCCGTATTCGGTGGTTTTTTCCTTGAACTCTTCCAAAGTCATGGGCTCCGGCTGGTTGGCTATCAGTTGATTTATTTGGTTCGTTATCTCTTCGTCGGTAGTTACAATATTTGCGTCCCTGACCTGTTCACTCAGCAATTGTTCACGAATAAGCTGGTCTATATATCGCGCTCTTAGCTGTTTCTTTAGCTGCTCGATTAGCGCCGGCGGCAGGTTTGAATTCTGCTTGGCTATGTTGTTAATCTCCGGCTCCATGGCTTTTTCTATATCTGTTTCCATGATGTCGATGCCGTTTACTGTGACCGCAACGGCGGTTTCAGGCATTTCCGTCATGGTTTGAGTGGGCATGTTCGGTTCGGGTTTTGCCGTATCGGGCTGAGCGGCGCTTAACGTCGGGGTTGCTTCATGTACGTTGGCGTCCGATTTTTCGGACGTTTTTCGTGCGCAGCCTGGACTCAGGACGGCGAATAAAATGGTTATACATACAAAAATTCTAAGGTTGATGAGGCGAAGCTTCATAATTAATATCCTTTCGTAAGATTTAAGAAATAAAAAAGCCCATAACGAAGGGCTGTCCTATGGACTCTGCCGTAAGGCATCCCTTACGGGACTTACGGAGAATTTGTCATTATTTCGTTGAAAGCCGGCAATGTCAAAGATATTCCACATTGTCAATATTGGGTTATGAACTCAATTTTTATGGTAATACCGACGGTTTGACAGAATATCGTCAAAAAAATATCGGCTGCTGATTGAAAAATTACAAATTATCTGCTAATTAAACTTTTACCGACGTTTCCATGTATACTACTTATAATAAGATATGTTTGTTTGAAGCTATTGTGAAGTTTGCCGTCGATATTTTAGCAGTAGTATTTATCAGATATTATATAGTCCGAAAAAAAGGTTTTTAGGTAATAATATAATGCCCGGTTCCGACAGGGGGTATATTCGAAATTCAGGTGAAAGATGGATTTTCCGGAACATATAAAGATTCAAAGCCATACGATAACGATTGTGCCGCGGTATGTGGAAACGGACAGGGCCGGAGTGGTGCACCACAGCGTATATCCGATATGGTTCGAGATGGGGCGGACCGAGCTTTTACGGGCTAACGGGCTCGCATACAAAAACCTGGAACAGGCGGGAGTATTTTTCGTAGTGGCCGAATTGCGCATAAAATATCGCCGGCCCGCCCAGTATGATGAAGAGCTGAAGCTGGAAACGACCTGCTCAAATGTAACGGCCAGTAAGGTTGAGCACGTTTATAAACTGACTCGCTGCCGCGATGGGGTGATTTTGACCGAAGGCTCGAGCGTGCTGGCCTGCGTCGATGCCGAAGGCAAAATCCGACGGATACCTGATTTTATGTATACAGGTTCGTAGCAATGCTTCGAACAATACAGTTGACTTGTCTTTGTCAAATTATTAAAGTTATTATTTTATGAAGTAGAAGGGCAGGTACGGGACGCAATATGCCAGATTCAAGAATCGATGCTAAATCCGGTGATTCCGCCGGATGTTCCCGACGCACATCGGGAACTCAGGAGGTTCGTGAAAACTGTGGTCTTTTTGGCATTTTCGGCGACGCGGATGCGGTGCAAAAAACCTATTTCGGTTTACACAGTCTTCAGCACCGCGGCCAGGAATCGGCGGGGATCGCATCCAGCAACGGCGATTTAATCCAGTGCTATACGGGGATGGGTATGGTCAGGAGGGTTTTTCGAGCCGGCAGCGACATCCTGGAGAAATTGTCCAACCCGATTGCTATCGGTCACGTGCGATATTCGACGTCGGGTTCCAGTAACCTTGCGAACGGTCAGCCGCTTTTGGCCGAGTACTCACGCGGGCAGGTGGCGGTGGCGCATAACGGCAACCTGATTAACGCATCGTTGCTGAGGGATGAATATGAGGCCTACGGCAGCATCTTCAAATCCACCGGTGATACGGAGGTAATCACACATCTGCTTGCCAAACCGACCCATGTTAGCAAGCCCGACCCGTTGGCACACGTATTAAACCATCTTCAGGGTGCATTCAGTCTTTTGTTCCTGTTTCCCGACCGCATAGAGGCATGCCGCGATCCCTATGGTATAAAGCCGTTGTGTATAGGACAGACGGAAAAAGGTGCTTATGTTGTGGCAAGTGAGACATGTGCTCTCGATGCGATTGGCGCGGAGTTTATTCGTGAGGTTGAGCCGGGCGAGATTGTGGCTCTGGATAAAGACGGTTTGCGCAGCAGATATTATGTCACGCCGGGTACCGTTACTCCGGCGCATTGCATTTTCGAACATGTCTACTTTGCCAAGCAGAATAGTACAATATTCGGTGAGAATGTGCACGGATTCAGGAAAAAGCTCGGTCGGCAGTTGGCCATCGAGCACCCGGCAAAGGCCGATGTGGTGATTCCGGTACCCGATTCCGGGACCTCGTCGGCGATAGGGTATGCCGAGCAGAGCGGGATACCTTTCGATATGGGACTGGTACGAAGCCACTATATCGGCAGAACATTCATTTCACCCAACCAGAAACTGAGGGAGCTGGAGGTAAGACTCAAGCTGGCGGTCGTCAATGAGGTTGTGGTAGGCAAGCGCATCGTTGTAGTGGACGATTCGATTGTTCGCGGTACGACGACAAGAGGCAAGATCAGGGCATTACGTCAGGCCGGCGCAAAGGAGATTCACATGCGAGTCAGTTGTCCTCCTATCAGGTTCCCGTGTTTCTACGGCATTGATTTCCCGACCAAAGAAGAATTACTGGCAAATAACCGCAATCTAAAACAGATTAAGGAATTCCTTGAAGTCGACAGTGTCGGTTATGTGTCACTGGACGGGCTTCTTGGTTGTGCGGCCCTGCCGGCGGACCACTACTGCACCGCCTGCTGGAGCGGAAAGTACAAAATACCAATTGACGTTACCGTCAATAAATTCTCTATGGAACGTTACCAGATGAATATTTTTGACGATTTATCCGCAACTTATGAGTAAATATGTAAGCTACGAGCAATCGGGGGTGAACATTGAGGCCAACGACCAGATGGTCGAGCAGATCAATTCAGCCGTTACCAGCACGTTCGGGCCGCGTGTGATCGAATTGAAGAATGGTTTTGCCGGGCTGTTTCGACTGGATTACGACGAGAAACTTTTCAAAAGAAATTATAAAAATCCCGTCCTTGTTGCTTGCACGGACGGTGTTGGCAGCAAGGTCCAACTGGCCGCTGAGATAAAAAGATACGATACCGTCGGCATTGATTTGGTGGCGATGAGTGTTAACGATATGCTGGTCCAGGGCGCCGAGCCGCTGTTTTTTCTTGATTACCTGGCGGTGCATAAGCTCGAACCGGGTGTAATTGCGGAAATGGTCAAGGGCGTGGCCGCAGGCTGCCGACAGGCCGATTGCGCGCTGATAGGGGGAGAGACCGCCGAGATGCCGGACACGTACCGGCAGGGTGATTTCGATATGGCCGGTTTTGCGGTCGGTGTCGTTGAGCGAAAGAGAATAATAACCGGAACGACGGTCACAAAAGGCGATGTGATTTTAGGTCTTGCATCGAGCGGCCTGCACAGCAATGGTTTCGCGCTCGTTCGAAATATCTGTTTCAAGCAGGCCAAGCTTAAAATGACCGACGTGTTGGATGAGCTTGACGGCGCCGTATTAGGTGACGTGCTGCTGGAGCCGACGCGTATATATGTTCGCCCGGTCATAAAAGTGCTCTCGCATTACAAGGTCAAACGAATCGTTCATGGCATGGCGCATATCACCGGGGGCGGGCTTGTAGGCAATATCCCGCGTGTCCTGCCGAAAGACTGCAATGCGGTTCTGAAAGTATCGAGTTGGCCGAGGCACAAGATATTTACCTTCTTACAGGCAGCCGGACCGGTAGACGAAGAGGAAATGTTCCGTGTATTTAACATGGGGATAGGGTATGTACTGATAGTGGCCGAGGATTTTGCAGATTCGATAGCTTCAATGCTGTCGAAATCGGGCGAGAATGTTTACAAGATAGGCACAGTAACCTCAGGCGGCGGCAAAGTAATTCTCAAATGAATTATTGAGGTTCGGCGTAACTAACGCTAAGAGTTTTCGTTCATTGATGGTAGTTCATAGTTCGTCGATGAACAATGAACAACAAATTATGAACTTTTACAGTTAATGTATCCCATAGTAGAAACTACTGATATTCACAATAAATATCTGTTAACGTTTAATGCAGGAGGCATGACATGAGCGGTATTTTTGGAGTAGTCTCGAATGGAAATTGCGCTGAAACACTTTTCTATGGTACGGATTATCACTCACATCTGGGCACCGAATACGGCGGCATAGCAGTGCTCGGGGACGGTTTCACCCGGCAGATTCACAACCTCAGTCAACATCAGTTCAAATCGAAGTTTTTTGATGATTACAAACATATTCGTGGCAACAAAGGCATCGGCGTTATAAGCGATTACGATGAGCAGCCGATCTATCTGAAGTCACGGTTCGGGCCGCTTTGTGTTGTGACCAGCGGATACGTGGAGAACGCCGAGAAGCTCGCAACGGAGCTTCTAAGCAAGGGAATATCCTTCAGCGAAGTAAGCGGCAGGGCGGTAAATACGCCGGAGCTGATAGCAAAGTTAATAAACCAGGGAAGGAGTTTGGCTGACGGCATAGAAAATGTATTCGATTCAATTGAAGGTTCATGCTCGCTGCTGTTGCTGCATGAGGATGGTATATACGCCGCAAGGGACCGGTACGGATATACGCCGCTTATCGTCGGCAGGCGGCCGGATGCATGGGCTGTCACCGCCGAGACGAGCGCCTTCCCGAACAACGGATTCGAAGTCGTAAAGCATATCGAGCCGGGGGAGATAATTCTGCTCAATGAAGAGGGGATGGTGCGAAAGAAGGCCGGCAAGGCCGACGTTAACCAGATATGCGCTTTTCTTTGGATATACGCCGGTTTTCCGGCGTCGAATTACGAGGGGATAAATGTGGAGGTAGTCAGGGAGACGTGCGGCCGGTTCCTGGCCAGGCACGATAAGGATATCGATGTTGATTTGGTTTCGGGCGTTCCGGATTCCGGGTTCGCACATGGACTGGGATATGCCATGGAGTCCGGCAAGCCGTTCAGGCGTCCCCTTGTTAAATATACGCCGGGCTACGGCAGGAGCTATACACCACCTTCACAGCAGACGCGCGACCTGATTGCCAAGATGAAGCTTATTCCCATTAAAGAGGTGATTAAGGACAACAGCATAGTTGTCTGCGAGGATTCGATTGTCAGGGGGACACAGCTTAAAAACTTCGCTATTAAAAAATTGTGGGACTGCGGAGCGAGGCAGGTACATATCCGACCGGCGTGCCCGCCTCTGATGTTTCCGTGCAGGTTCAATCTTTCCACGCGTTCTGTCAATGAGCTGGCCGCCCGAAAGGCCATTCACAATCTGGAGAAGCAAGATATCGAGGATGTGTCCGAATATATCGACCCGAAGACCGAAAAGTACCGCAAGATGGTCGAATGTATTTCGAAAGACCTCGGAGTTACGACGCTGAGGTACCAGACCGTTGACGATATGGTCGAGGCGATCGGGCTGCCCAAAGAAAAACTTTGTCTGTACTGCTGGACCGGTGAATGCCCGAGCCCATCGTGCAAAAAAGCGAGAATAGATATTGTCGACGTAAGGAAACGACCCGCGAAGGAACCGGCGGAGAAAAAAGTCTCGTTATAAAGTGACTCATGCCGGGTAAGGGCGTTGTTAATAACCGCTATACTCTTGCGAGAGACGACTATGGTTAACAGAGCGACACGAACAATCAGCAGGGTCAACAGCGGCGTTAATCCTGGTGTTGCATCGTTCATCGCGGTGGTTTTAGTATACACTTGTTTTACTGTATACCTGTATCGCCCGTATTTTGAGAAATTCGACAGATGGCAGTACCTTCTTGTTATCACCGCGCCCGTTGGATCTTTAGGTTGTTACGTGCTCAGTAGGCGCTGGGTGGCCGGGTTCTTCGAGTCGCTGTTCGCCGGGGCGGTTTACGGGTTCGGGCCGTTTGCTCTCGGGTTGGCCAGGTTCCACCCATCGGCCGGTCTTTTAATTGCGGCTGTGCCGTGGCTGTTTTGCCCCGCCGCGTTTTGTTCGAGGATAAAAGGCCGATGGTCCCGATACGCCGGAGTGCCGCTTTCATTACTGCCATTTTTGGGGGTAGTATTGTACTTCCAGGCGGCCGCACATTATCATCTCTACCCGATTCCGATTCAGCTCAAACTAAGTCCGACTGATGTAATCGGCCTGCTAACTCCGTACGTAGCGGCCAGGCGAGGAATGACTTTAATTGGTTTTTATCATGTTCTCGTAGCCGCACTGGTTATCGGTATTTCGATGCTCCTGGCCGCACGGAGGCTGGGTGTGATCGTAGTTTTTGTTGTCGGTATGGTGTTGGTTTTTTGCAGGCCAGTGTTTGATGTAAGCCCGATTATATGGCTGGTTGTTCCCGTTCTTTGCTGTTCGGTCCTTATCGGCGCCGGTGTGCAGGGATTTGACCGTGCCGGATACTCAGACAGGAAATGGATTATGGCGAACGTGGTAATCATGGGAGTGCTTGCGATTTTAATGCTGCTTCTCGCAACAAAATATTTCCAGGTATTTTTTTCGCTGGCGGACGGATACGCCCGGCTTTTTGCCGAGTCGGCGAAAATGTACGTGCTCGGTGCAGTCTTGATGGGGATTCTTTATATACTCATGACTGCTAAGCTACAGCTCCATCGGCTATGGAGCTGGATGTTTTATGCCGCACTCGGCCTGGACATATTCCTCGGTGCAAGATTTATCGTCGATACGATTTTTTAGTGATTGCCGTTCCCGCGTAAAAGAGACTAACTAAATTTCTCTCTTTCGACTTGTGCGATGAAGAACCTTGCGTCGTTCCGCATAAAATCAAGTATGGCGTCGAATTGCCGGTCGATGAACCGGGCGTCGTTGCAGACGACTGACATTCCGAGAACCGCAATTGTCCTGTTGTCCTGGTGGTCGACTTCCGAGATTGAGATGTTGAACCTGCTCTTGAGCCGGCCGATTATGCTCTTGACGATGCTCCTTTTGCCCTTGAGCGATGTCACGCCCGGCATGGAAATCTGTGCTGTCATCACACCGACAATCATACTCGAT
>CAZKYP010000073.1:13520-14816 GCA_964556885.1 uncultured Pirellulales bacterium
ATACTCGATACTGGATAAATATTATGCGTTCATGTACTGGTCGCGGATTTTTTCAAGCAGCTTCTTTGTGGCGATTATACCGTCGTCTTCGCTGAGTTTGCTGCCTTCGTATTCGACGTCGACATAGCCGTGGTAGCCGGCATCAAGGACGATTTTCATCATCCTGTAAAAATCGATGGTGGTCTCGTCGCCGGCCTCATTGAAATCGTAGCTTTTTCCACTGACCGCCTTGGCAAGCGGCATCATTGCCTCGACGGCTTCGTAGCGGTCTATTGCCGGTGGGAAGTTGCCGAAGTCGGGAAGCGTCCCGCAGTTTGGCAGGTTGACTTCCTTGATGACACCGACCAGCCAATCCGGATTTGACGACAGGCCGCCGTGATTTTCGATGATTACATTAATTTTGTAATCTGCGGCGTATTCACAGAGCCGCCTCAGGCCATCGGCGACGAGTTTGTGCTGTTCGGCTTCGGTGCCGGCAGAGTATGCATTGACTCGGATCGAATGGCAGCCGAGGAACTTTGCGACCCGAACCCACTTGTAATGATTCTCGACGGTCTGGGTGCGCCTTGCCGAATCCGGATCGCCGAGGTTGCCTTCGCTGTCGCACATAATCAGCAGGGATTTGACGCCGCTGTCGGCCGCGCGTTTTTTCATCTCCTTGAGATACTCGGTGTCTTCGGCCTTGTTCATAAAGAACTGATTGACGTACTCGACGGCGTTGATGCCCATCTTTGCGGCATTTTCTGCGAAATCGAGATTGTCCATTTTCGGCTCGGCCCGGCCGAAAAGTCTTTTGTTCCAGGACCATTGGGCCAAAGAGATCTTAAATGGTTCCTTTTTGCTTTTGAACATTGTTTTTAGGCTCGTGCAGCCGTTCAGGTAGAGGCCGCCGAGCGAGCCGGCTCCTAATGCGAGAAATTGTCTTCGTTTCATAAATCCGTCCTTTCGCGGTCAGTCCTTTGGTTTGTCAGTATGTATATCGACACAAATACGGTATGATAATTTACTTGTTTAGTCAAGTAATTATTGGTGTGCAAAATCTGTGTAAATCTGTGTTAAAAATCAGTGCAATCTGTGTTTAAAGTCCGTGTCTGTCAGTGTTTCAGTCCGTGCAAGTCCGTGTTCTTAATTGACTGTCTCATCTTCAAGCGTATCGAGGCCCATGATGGCATCGTGCATAAGGACGCGCCTTCCGCCGGGCGTATCGTGGGCGGCATACGTCATTCGCCGCTCCGGGTCGTAGTAGGCATACCAGTCATATTTCGACAGCCATTCGTAATCTTCGTCATCAACCTT
>CAZKYP010000074.1:0-14698 GCA_964556885.1 uncultured Pirellulales bacterium
TACCCGAGGTCCGGAGTGGTCGTTCCCCAACGCTGCCGTCGCAACTCGACGTTTAGCGTATAGTCACCGAGACTTATCCGCTGAGCCGGATTTTCCTTATTGAGCACCACACCGGCAATCGTGCCTTTGGTCTGTGCTTCGAGGATAGCGGGGGCGAGTTGCGAGAGGACTTCATAGCTTTTACATATCGGGTCATTTTCCGGGTCGGTGATTCTGCTGTCGATTCCGAAGGGCGAGTAGCCGATAGCATTATGATGCCCGACGGCGTAGAAGACGTTTGATGCGCCGCGTGGTCCGGCAAACGATTCGGGTATGAAAAGCGGATTCTCGGCCCGGGTGTACATCGCGCATATTTCGGTGAAATTCGGCAGGTAGATATCCGGGGCGAGAATATCAATGTTCGGTGCGCCGACCCTCCAGATATCGTGCATGTGTGCCTGCGGGCCGCCGCTCGGATAATCACCGGGTTTGGTATCCCTCGGCTGGATTATCCATGCATTCACGTACATCGGCAGCGGGTATTCCGCTTTTCCCGCTTCAGCAATCTTGTTAATATAGCGGGAGTAGTTCCAGGCCATGAATATTTCATCCGCCTCGATGCCAGCCCCGAAAACCTCCGTCCAGGTTCCTGATTCCTTGAATCCGGTTGCCGACCATGTCTTTTGCAACTCCGGCGAAAGGTTGTCTTTATGCTGAATTAGGTATTGCATCAACTCTGCCGGAACCGTTTTGGAGAAGGCAACATCGGCAGCCGGGCAGCGGTCGCGCGAGTCACCTAAGATGCCGACTTCGTTTTGTACCTGTATCATAATGACTGTATGTTCTTTTGCATCCTTCCGGCGGATGTGCTGCATCAGCGAGGTGAATGCATAGATATCGGCCTGGAGGTTTTCGTCGCTGAAGGGCGAGAGCACTTCGATATTTTTACCGTTTGATATTCGGACGCGCGGAAACCGCTCTGTATCCTTTTTGACCCATGCGGGGACATAATGTGAGATGCCGTTTTTCCAACTACCGAACCAGAGAATGACAAGATGTAGATCGTGACGTCCTGCTTGCTCGATAAGACCATCCACAATCGTGAAGTCGAATTCACCCTCAACCGGTTCAATGAGTTCCCAGTATACGGGAGCAAGAACCGTATTGAGATTCATTTGTTTCAATTTGGGCCATATCGGTTTCATGTAATCGAGACTGGAAGAGCTGGAGTTGTGAAGCTCGCCGGCCAGCATCAAAAACGGTTTGCCATCAACAATCATCTGGGTGGCATTACCGTTCCGTGCAAGGTGCGGCATATCGGATTCGTTGGTTTTTTCGGGGTATTGATTATTCAGGGAGGAACAACCTGTCAATATTACTACTGCAACAGCAATCCATAATATGTGTCTGATTTTGGCTATCATAGTAAGGTTTCCAAAATTACAAAAGTTAATTTTTGGACTATTTTATGAAGTGTACGTGTAATTGCAAAATGTATTTTAAGCTGTTGTGGAATATATGCTCCTCTCGTATACATAAAATTTTTTTGACGAAATCCATGGTTTTGGTTAGTTTGGTACGTTAATGATAAGTTTCAGGAGAAAATTGTATTCTGTATAGGGAGGATTTTGTTATGAAGGTTAGATTGCTAAGTGGGATTTTGTCGGCCGCTCTGGTGTTCTGCTCGACGTGTCCGGCCCAGGAAGCAGAACCCAAGATCAGGTCAAATTATCTTTTCAGCTCTTTCAGGGGAAACGGCGAGGATGGTTTGCACCTTGCGTATAGTTATGATGGACTCAAGTGGATGACTCTAAAAAACGACCAGTCGTTCCTCAAACCGGAAGTCGGAACCAAACTGATGCGCGATCCGTGTATCTGCCAGGGGCCGGACGGCACATTTCACATGGTCTGGACCAGCGGCTGGTGGGACAAAGGCATCGGCATAGCCCACTCAAAAGACCTTATTAACTGGTCACAGCAGAAATGGATTGGCGTTATGGAGCAGGAGCCGACGGCGAGGAACTGCTGGGCGCCCGAGATTTTCTACGATTTAAAGGACCATAAGTATTTTATTTACTGGTCGACGACGATACCGGGGCGGTTCCCGGAGAGCGAACGATTCGGTGATATCGCAGAAGGCGGCCGACTTAATCATCGTATTTATTATGTAACGACAACGGATTTTATGAATTATTCGCTTGCAAAATTGCTATATGACGACGGTTTTAATGTAATCGATGCGACTATCGTCAAGGATGGTGACAGATATGTTATGTTCGTCAAGGACGAAACGAGATTTCCGGAGCCTAAAAAGGAAATCCGTGTTGCCTACAGTGACAAATTAGAAGGGCCGTACGGCCACGCATCCGAGCCGATTTCGCCGGACTGGGTCGAAGGACCGACCGTATTGAAGATAGACGATACGTGGTATTTGTATTACGACGGATACACAAGGCACCGCTACGAAGGAGTAAAATCCAAAGACCTGAAAAAATGGGAGTCAATCACCGCGCAATTGTCCTTTCCCAATGATACCAGGCACGGCACGGCCTTTGTCGTTTCAGATGAAGTATTAAACAAGCTGCTCGAACTGAAGTGAAAGTGTCGGTGTGGGTGTCGTGTTAATCAGCAGGTGGGCACAAATTATGCGTCACGAACGGATGTTATTTGCATAGGCATCTGAGTTTTTTATACTTTTAAGCTCACTTTCGGTTTCCAGCAGGTCTGTCATTATCTTGTTGACTGTTTCAGGCGTGTAGTTTTCAGTTTCGTGGGCCAAATTTTTGTACAATTGGCCTGTTAACCATTTTTTTCCGAAATAAATCATGTCCTGAATTTTCAACAGTTCGATTTCCAAATCCGCCGGCTGCACCGAAGCTCCCTGTTCATGGATACCCCTGGCTGCGGCAATTCTCCAGACCTGCCAGCCTCTTGACCTTGCAGTAAAGCAGTAATCACTGTCACTGCCGATAAAGACAAAATTCTCATCCATCAGGCCGATATGCCGAATCATCTCCGTCCTGAGAATCATGCAGGCCCCGTTGCACCAGGGGATTTGTTTATCTTCGGTGAATTCCGACAGCGATCCGTGTTGGTGCTTTCCGGCCGGAAAGGCTTCACAGCCCCCGGCAAAAATCACATAGTTCGGACTTTCGCTGTTAAGCTGTAGCGGAGCGCCGATGCCGCACTCTGGATGTGCGTCCATAAATGCTTCCATTTTTTCCACAGCGCCGGGTTCCAGATACATATCCTGATTTAAAATAAGAATGTATTTGCATGGCCGGTTCAAATACCTAATTATGCCTTCATTAACCGCCGCAGTGAAATTAACGTTGTTCTGGTCATTATCACGGACAAATATCTCGATCGCACAGGTCTGATTTTTAAGGTGGGCGATACAATTTTCGAGTTGATGTTTGTTTTTATAACCTGGAATTATAGCTGTAATCATCTCTTTTTTCTCACAACTTTTTGTCGGATTTACAATTTCTGATTTACAATTTGCCACCAGATTCCGAAGCTCCCCGGCAATACGTTCAAATACCGGTTCCCATTGTTTCCATTGGATTTGCCTGAACAGTTTTAAGGTTGGGTACCAGGGGCTGTCCGACCGATTAAGCATCCATCGCCATTCGGGAGCAAATGGAAGAACCGCCCATGCGCGTTTTCCCATTGCCCCGGCCAGGTGCAGGACGGATGTATCTACCGAAATGACCAGGTCAAGATTTTCAATAGCCGCAGCGGTATCCGAGAAATCTTCTAAATGCTTCGATATATCGGTGACTGAAATTTTTCCGGCCAGAAGGTCTATTTGGGCGGTTGCGGGGCCTTTTTGCAGGCTGTACAGCCGCACACCATCTATCTTCGAGAGCGGCTCAAAATAATCCAACGGACAGGAACGATAACGGTCGTTGCCGTGAACAGGAGAGCCTGCCCAGACGATTCCAACTTTGAAATCCGGTCCGGCTATCAGATCACGCCAGGACCGGATCTTGGTCGGGTCGGCGTGGATATAAGGCACATTGGCCGGAATAGTCTCCAGCGTGGTTTGGAATATGCTCGGTAAATCGAACAAGGATGTGTAAAGGTCGAACTGGACGGACGGTTTTTTAGTGTGTTCATAGACCAATAATTCGTCTATGCCGGGAAAATCCCGGAATAGTCCGATCAGGGGTTCGAGCGTTTCGAATATTACAGTACCTCGCCGGGCCTTGACCATTGGAAGATACCTTGCGAACTGTATATTATCACCCAGTCCCTGCTCGTAGTGGATTAGAAGTCTCTTGTTTGCAAAGGATGAACCATCCCAGCGAGGTTTGCCGGGGCATCGAAAATCGGTAATTTTTTTCAGGATGGCATTTCGATGCTGTTTATATCCCTTCCAGCCCTGTTCGTAATTTCCATTCAGCAAGTAAGCAAGTGACATGTTCCAATGGGCCTGGGAGTAATCGGGTTTGAGTCGAATCGCCTCTCGATATTTCTCGATGGCTTCGTTGCATCGACCCTGGTCACGCAGGCTGTTGGCAAGATTATAGAAAGCTTCCGCGAAACCAGGTTCATGTTTTATTGCCAACTCGAAATTTACTACGGCCTCATTGAAATGCTCCTGTTCTTTGAGGGCGATACCAAGGTTATTATAAAGCTCGGCGTACTCAGGATCAAATTGAAGTGCTTTTTTGAAATATTCGATGGCCTCGAAGGACCGTCTCTGCTGATTAAAAAGCACTCCCAAATGATTATATGCCTCGACGAAATCCGGCTTGAGTTTAATAGCCTGCTTGTAGTTTTCTATAGCTTCAGTATTTCGATTCAGATTCTGCAGTGAGTAGGCCATCGTGTTGTATGCCTCGGCGTAATCCGGTCTGAACGATATCGCCTGTTTGCATTTTTCAATTGCGGTTGCGTAGCGGCCTTGTGATTGCAGTGCAATCGCCATATTATGATATGCCTCGGCATAGTTTGGTTCCAGCGATATGGCCTGCTGATATGATACAACCGCATCATCAAGTCTTCCGAGCGACTCGCAGACGAGTCCGAGGGAATTGTGTAACTGGGGTATTTGCCCGTTCGATGCTATCGCCTGTTTTACGAGTTCCAGTGCCTTATCGTTCCTTCCTGTCTGATGTGCTAATATCCCCAACGAGTGCAATGCGAACGGATTATCAGGATTGTTCTGCAGAGCCAGTTGATATAGCTGCTCCGCCTGCTGGAAATGCCCCTTTTGATGTTCCCGTGCAGCGCTATCTAAAGTTTCTGTAATAGTCGGCATCCGTATGTGACCTTTTAAAAATCCTAGTTCAGGCATTCTACATCAGCATATTAATCGAACCGCCGCTGGTAAAGGCATCCTGGAATTGGGATTTATATTGGTAATTAATATTGTTCACCAGAAATTCATTAATCTTGCCTCTGTCTGGTCCGCTCTGCCCGGAACCAGAATCATTCGCATTTTCGTTTTGCGAGTTTCCGTTCTGCATAAACTGTTCTCTGAGGGTCTCTCGTCCAAAATCTTCCTGACTTGAAAGTACAACCTCCAACCGCCTTACCTGAATGCCGGAATCCACAAGGTCTCTAACTATCTGCGGCAGCGCCTGCTCTATCTCAAATCTGGTTTGCGATTTGCTGACTTCCAGTATGCCTGTAACCTGGTTGTCCTGCTCCTGGAATTTTATGACAACACTTCCCAGTTCGGGTGGATTGAGCCGGACCGTAATCTGCTGGTCCTCACCCTGGCGGGACATGGAACTATGAATCGATTCGAGTATCTGCTTGCCGACGTCGGCGGATACATCGGTCAGTTGGTTCTGTGAGGTCGGCTCTGCGGTCTTTGTACTGTTCGCGATATTTGAAGATTGTTCAATAGTGGTATTCTGTAAAGAGCTTGAATGCAGCATCTGCTCGCTTGCAGTATTGGCATTGCCGTCTGATGTTGAGTTTCCGGTATCTTTGGTATCGTTGTCGGGAATATGTGTATTAATAAAGTTCAACTTCCGGACGGCCGAATCGCCCGATGTATCATTCCGAACATCTGGATTTTCCTTTTCGCTGTTGCCTGGAATCTGTGGGATTGTTTTGAGATCAACTGTTTTATCATCCGTCTGCTTTTCATTGGGCTGTCCGGATTTTTCCGTATCAATATTGCTCGCTTCTTGAATCTGCGGCTCCGGTGATTTGATCTGAACCACCTGTGGATTTGCTGTTATTTCCGGTGTTTTTCCGTTTACTGCGGATGTTTCTACATTACTCACGTCAACAAGACCAGAAGCTGGTTTTGTTTCGCTCGTCGGGGATATAACCTGGGTAGTATCCGTGGCAGAAGCATCAGGAGCGTCAGGGGCGTCTGTTTTTATCTGCTGGTTACCGACATCGGCTTGTGCTGCGAATTGTTTTTGGTCGCTATCCGAAACAATCACCTGTTCCGAAATGCCGGTTTCGCTATTCAAAATCTGGTTTTCAATAATGGTGTCTTCAGTTTTTTGTACAATGACATTATCAAGTGGATTTACGGATGCTTCGGTTTTTGAATCTTCATATCCATTTTGAATTTTACTTGCCTGTGTTGGAATAATCTTAGTTTCAGTCTCCGGGACGACATTTGCCGGTTCTGAAGATTCTACCATTGTTAACTCTATAGTCTGGACGCCGGCGGTCGATTCACTTGACTGAAGAGATACTGTCGTATTCGGTATCTCATTTACAACCGCCTGTTCAACCAGTACCTGCTCATTTGTTTGTTGGACCGGAACAACGGTAACAACCGCAGGATTTTCGCTCTGAAGGGTCTGTGTTGAATTTGTTTCAGAAGTCTCTTCCGGATTTGTCTGTTGTATCTTTGGCTTTGTACAATCCTGTGTCTCGGCAGTTTGTGTTGTGTTTTGAGATTGATCTAACGATTGCTCGGAATCGCCGGATTGTTTCTCAATAGTCTTTTTATGCACCTGTCGAAATGAATTATCGGTCTTTTTTGTTTTTCCGGTACCGGAACTATCGCTACTAATTATGGATGAGTGACAGGTTTGTTTGGACGAACCGGTGTTGGATGGAGTTACAGAGACGTTCTCTACCGGTGCGACTAAGTTACTTATTGTTATTAAATTAGTGTCCATACAGTAAATCCAATAAAACAAGATTAATAAAGCAACTGGTGTGCCAGTAATTCCATCGTCAATTGTATGTGGAAATAACTAATTGGTAATAAGGAACTTATGAGTATTGAATAAATTAAAAAAATATCCCTCTATGACGGCTGTCGAATGATGCGGAGAAATATTCTTAGTTACAGGAGGAAATTTCTGTTATGGGCCCCGGGCATGTCCTGTGTTCAGTAGAGTAACTCGAACGAATAACCGGATTCTGTGGACCAGATTTGAATGTAAGAAAACACATGTTGCTGTATAAAATCCTGACATCATATTATCGAATAACCGGTAACCTTTCACTAAAAGTGGTGATATTTGCTTGATAATATAGGTTCCATGCGGAAAATTCCGGACGAATCACTTTTGGCATGACTATTGCTGTCTTTTTATTTGGCAGATTGTGTTTAATTTTAAATACAGGAAGACTAAAGATGTCAACAGAGAACATAATGGAGATTCTCGAAGCCGGAATTCGAGCCGAGAATCTTCGTAACAAGGCAATTGCCAATAACGTTGCCAATCTTGAAACACCGGGATATCGCAGGCTCGATATTAAATTCGAAGAGATGCTTGCAAAAGCCCTATTATCGTCGGGAGAGCTCGACCTCGATGATGTTGAGCCGGAGTTTTATCGACCGGAGCTGAATCCTGTCAAGTCGAACGGCAATGACGTTATTTTGGAAGATGAAGTGGCTAATTTGATCAAAAACGCCCTGCATTACAAGGCTTATGTCAGATTGCTGAACAGCAGGTATAAGCAAATTGATTTGGCAATGAATATTAACGGCTAAAAATTCCTTAAGGAAAAAACAGTATGGAAATCAGCAGCGGTTTTGGCCCTATAGATATAGCTGTCTCCGGTTTACGGGCGCAAAACAAACAGATGGAAGTAATTTCTTCGAATATCGCCAATGCCCAGACGGCCGATGCCGGCAAGGGCCAGCCTTATCGCAGACGCGAGGCGATTTTCTCAACAGACGGCGACATATCAGGTGTGAAGCTCAAAGAGATTGCAACGGATATGAGTGATTTTCTCAAGGTCATGGATCCGGGCAGCCCACAGGCGGATGAGGACGGCTACGTGTCGATGCCGAACGTTAAATTACCGGTGGAAATGATGAATATGACCCAGGCCTCACGTATGTACCAGGCCAATATAGCGGTCTTAAAACGCTATCAGCAGCTTGTGGAAACGACACTCGAATTACTTCGTTAAGTATGGGGACAAACGATGGTTAATATGAATACGAATGTAGGTGGAATATCGAATTCGATTAAAGGTGTTTGGGAGAACAATTCCATAGCACCCAAAACCAGCCCGGATTCTATCGGAACGATGAAGGTTGGAAATTCCAACAGCTCCGGTTTTGATAATGCTGTTAAGGCCGTCAACAACTATATATCCAAGGTTGACGACCTCCAGCAGTCATCGGATATGTCCATCCAGGATTTGTTGTCCGGCAGGAGTGAAGACATTACTACGGTGGTCTCGGCGGTAGCTAAGGCCGATATGAGCTTCAAGTTGCTTATAGGTGTTCGAAACAAGTTAATCGAGGCTTACAAGCAGACAATTAATATGCCGATATGAGTCACCGTTTCCGGAATCGGTTGTTTTTAGTCGTTGGACTTCGGAAACAATTGGAAGGCTTCAATGAGTTTTTTTTATAAAATAAGATTGGTTTGGGAAAAATTAGGCCTTATACAGCGAGCTTTGCTTGCATCCGTGGTGCTGACATTTATTTTTATCGGGGTACTTCTTACTCACTGGGCGCGAAAACCGGATATGAAAATGTTGTACCAGGAGCTTTCACCCGAAGAAGCCTCAAAGATTACTGAAAAAATCAGCGAAAAAGGCATTGTTTATGAGCTGCGAAACGGTGGCAAGAGCGTTTATGTTCCGGACAAGGATGTATATCAGCTTCGGCTCGATATGGCAAAGGAAGGGCTACCGGCGGGCGAGCAGGGCGGCTACAAGATCTTCGACAAGGAAAAGATCGGTATAAGTCCGTTTGTTCAGAACATAAACCTCAAAAGGGCGCTCCAGGAGGAGCTTTCCAAAAGTATCCAAATGATAGATGGCGTCGTTTATGCCCGAGTTCATATAGTCAGTTCCGAGCAGACTCTTTTTACATCTGAAGCCGGCAAGACCACCGCATCCGTCGTGGTTCGTCTGAGATCCGGTTACAGATTAAGTGCTCAAAATATAGCCGCAATCGCACATCTGGTTTCGGGTAGCGTCGAAGGTCTTGATACCAACAATGTTACGGTCATAGACAGTCAGGGACGGCTTCTTTCAGGTGCATCGGACGGTACTATGTCCAGCGGCGCCGGCACCGTTCAGGATTACAGGGAAAGGGTGGAGCGGAGTCTCGAAGACAAAGTTGAAGAGATGCTAACCGCTGTATTGGGACGGGGCAGGGCGAAAATAAGAATTCATGCCATTATCGATATGAACAGCGTCAGTACTGTTACGGAAAAATACGAGCCAAAGGGAGTTGCCACAAAAGAAGAGAGCACATCAAGCTCCGAACCCGTAGGTACAGTAGCACAGGGTGAGTCAAGTGCGCCAGCCGTATCTAAGACAGAAGAAATAGTTACTGAATACCAGGTTGGTAAAACTGTAAAGCAGGAAGTTGTTCTACCAGGCACAATTAAATCCCTGTCGGTAGCGGCGGTTGTCGATTTGTCACCGGCTGATGTCAATGGGGCCGAGGCCGGAGGACAGACCGCCAAGATAATGGAGCTTACCGATGTGGAAACACTCATTCAAAACGCTCTCGGTTTGGATACCACAAGGGGAGATTCGTTAAAAGTAGTTGACGTCAAATTCCAGCAACCAACCGAGACAATACCTGAAGAAGAGATGGCCGGGGGACTGGATTTTGTGGCAATAGCCCGACAGGCTTCACTTGGAATCATGGCAGTCTGTGCATTGATTGTCCTTCGTATGTTCAAAGGTGCACGAAAGAAAGTGCAAATGGAAGCCGTACAGGGGCAGTTGTCCGGTGCTGAAGGATCTACCGGGCTTGTTGCGGCTGAGTCTTCGGCTTCACAATCTTTGATGTACCGCAGGCAGATTGCCGGTGCTTTGAGAAATAATCCTGAACGTGTCAGACAATTATTTACAAACTGGATTGAAGAGAAAGGGGATTAGGTAAATGGCTTTGACGGGTAAACAGAAAGCCGCAATGTTGCTTATGAGTCTGGACGCACCCACAGCGGCGGAGATGGTTAAAGGTCTTGATCCTACCGTAGTCCAGGGACTGGCGGTGGAGCTGGCGTATCTGGATGCTTCCGGTTTAAGAAAAAGCAACAATGGTGATGAAGTTGCACGTGAGTTTTATAAGTCACTGCACGCCAGGAAGGGATTTCACCTGAACAGCTTTCTTGATCATATGCTTAAGAGTACCTTGGGCAACGAAAAGGCCACCCAGATTCAGACCCAGATTCAGGATTTGCTGATGAAGCGAGATCCGTTCATCACTATCCGTTCGGCCGATACACAATCTATAGCATCAGTGCTGGAAGGCGAACACCCACAGGCGGCGGCGGTGGTCCTATCGGAGCTTTCACCCCGGAAAAGCTCTGAGGTACTGGGCCTGTTAGGTGAGGGCATCAGGCTCAGCGCTATCAGCAGGATGACCAGTTGTGAATCTATCCCGGCCGAGACAAAGACACGTATAGCGGAAACTGTCAACCGACGCCTCGAATCTATCACCAGTGAAGCTGAAGCCGGAGCAGTAATCGTCCGGCCGGAACAATCCTTGAGAAAGGTGGCCCTTATTTTACGAGGTCTCGGAAAAGAGCTTCGTGACGGTCTGCTCGGTGCCATACAGAGCAAGGATGAGAACTCCGGCAAAATGGTTTCTGAATTGATGATAATATGGACGGATATACCGCAGGTGGCTGACAGGTCGCTCCAGGAGATACTCAGAAAAGTTGACGCGAAAAAACTGGCCCTGGCACTGAATAAAGCAGACGAGGTCATTATACAAAAAATTAAATCGAATATCTCCGAGAGGGCCGCTGCTACATTGGATGAGGAGGCGTCGCTTATGTCGGCTCCCAAAAAACAGGATATTGAGGATGCCAGAGATGAAATCGTTAAAGCCCTGCGAGAAATAAATGAAAAAGGTGAGCTTTCATTTGTAGAAGAGTAGTTATTATGTCTGCCCCGCTTAAAATCAATTTGTCCAAGCCTGTCACATCGGTCAAAATTCTGGAAAACAATAAAGTCCCGAGTGACCAAGATTCGTTGCCGGGCAGGACCGGAGCAGAACCAAACTCACACGAACATACGGATTCGGCTCGATTGAGTTCACCGAAGTCGGGGCAAATTTCCGAAAAGGAATTAGAAAGTCAGAAAAGCGATTTCCTGCAGGCATGTCAAACTCTCAACAATGTTACAGACAAACTTAACCAGTTCTGCACACAATTGTTCTCGGAACATAAAAAAGAGGTTGCCGGATTGTCGGTCGAAATAGCAAGAAAGATATTGGTGCAAAAAGTGGAAAACGGGGACTATAAAATCGAATCCATAGTCCAGGAAGCACTGAATAATGTGCCGACTCGTCAGGATATCATAGTACATCTGAATCCCGATGACTTTGCAAGTTGCCAAAAGGCGCAGCAGGATGAGCCGGTAGGTATTTTTAACGGAATCAAACTTGTTCCTGATCCCAAAATCGGCCGGGCGGAATGTCTGCTCGAAAGCCCGAAAGGGATTATCGAATCATTAATTAACGAACAGCTTGAAAAAGTTGGTAAAGCTCTTCAAAAGGCCGGATAAGACATGTTGACAGGCAAAATCGATGAAAATTTGATAGATTTTGAGAAGTTTCATTCGGCGCTTCGCCAGGTGAACCTGATGAGCTCACGTGGTTATATTGTCCGTGTTTCAGGTTTGACAGTCGAATCCACGGGTCCGTCGATCGGTATCGGGGAATTGTGTTCGATTCAGATTCGTGACGGCCGGCGTGTATTGGCGGAAGTTGTCGGCTTTGAAAATGACCACCTTATCTTGTTGCCGCTTGAGCATATCGAAGGTATATCGCCCGGGGATATGGTAACGTCTCAGATCAATCCGCGCCACATCGTCCTAAGCGAGGCCGTACTGGGCAGGGTTGTAAACGGTCTTGGAGAGCCGATAGACAACAAAGGTCCGCTGACCGGAACCGACAAGAAGGCTCTGGATGCAGGCAGTCCTCCAGCTTTGAGTCGGGAGAAGATTACCAGCCCGCTGGCTCTTGGAATCAGGTCGCTTGACGGCGTCCTCACCTGCGGCAAGGGTCAAAGAGTAGGCATCTTCTCAGGCAGTGGGGTCGGCAAAAGCGTTCTGCTTGGTGATATAGCCAATTCGAGCGAAGCAGATGTGAACGTGGTTGCTCTTATAGGTGAACGTGGCCGGGAAGTAAGGGAATTCCTGGAATCGGACCTTGGTGCAGAAGGTCTGGCGCGAAGCGTGGTTGTCGTAGCGGCCTCGGATTCACCGCCGATCCAGCGGGTAAAGGCCGCGTTTGTGGCGGTGACGATTGCAGAATATTTCAGAGACAAGGGCAGGAATGTTCTTTTTATGATGGATTCGCTCACTCGTTTCGCCCAGGCCCAGCGCGAGATTGGACTTGCCGCAGGTGAGCCGCCGGCATCAAAAGGCTACTGCCCAAGCGTTTTTTCGCTGATGCCGCGACTCATAGAACGTTTGGGCTGCGCCGAGGTTGGCAGCATTACAGGTATTCTTACTGTTCTTGTTGAAAATGACGATTTGGATGATCCCGTGGCGGACAGTGCCCGCAGTCTGCTGGATGGTCATATAGTGCTGTCAAGAAAGCTGGCGCAGAGGTCACATTATCCTGCGGTGGATATTTTGCAGAGCATAAGCCGGTTAATGCCGGCGGTGACAACAAAAGAGCACAGGCTCGCGGCTCAGAAATTGAAGGAAATTTACGCCACTTATATCGACGCCGAAGACCTTATCAATATCGGGGCGTTTTCACCGGGCAGCAATCGGCGAATCGACGGGGCGGTGGCTTTGATTGACAGGATAATCAACTTTCTCATTCAGCCGGTGCGTGACAGAACCGATTTTTCTGAAACGGTGAAGGGGTTGATTGCAATTACAAAATCATGGGACGAACTGCTCGGTACGGTGGCGTGACAGATTGTGTTTTAAGAATATCGCAGAAATAAACTGGATACCGGGTATCAAATGAAGCGTTTTGCATGGCGGTTACAACGTGTACTTGACGTAAAGAAAAAAGAAGAACAAAAGGTCAGGTCGGAATTGTTCGAACTGATGCAGCAACTCGCACGGTTTCGCAGCGAGCTGCTCAGGCAACATAAGATTTTGGAACAGATAATCAGCGGTCTGACTTATGATAATCCCAAAAAGCTGCTGGGCGAACAGGAATTTTTCCTGAAACATTCGGCGACAATTGACAAACAGATAAAGATGCTCAAAGAGAAAATCAGTCAACTGGAAACACAGCAAAAAGAAAAGATATCAGAATTGCTGAAGGTAAGAAGATTCAAGGAAGGACTCGAAAGACTTCGGGTGGAAGCAAAAATGCAGTATTTGAAAGAACAATCCCATCTTGAACAAAAGAAACAGGACGAGGCGGCTGCGATTTCATTCGTCCGTAAAGTTCGAAGTTAGGAGATAAACAATGAGCAAAAAACTGATATTAATAGCGGCGGGGGCGGGTTTGTTAAGTTTTGCCGGCTCTTTTGTTTTTGCGTGGTTATTCATCTCATCTCCGGCCGCTCCACCGGCTGACTCTGATTCCCAGTCTGCTGGTGTTGCCGCTGCAGAAAAGGCCGAACCCGGTCTGCCGCCGTTTCCATCCGAGACGACAAAAACTCCGGACGGTATGGCCGTAGCCGTAAGCAAGGCACTGACTGAACAGCAGCTCAAGGCTCTTATACAGGACGTAAAGACGAAAATGAACGAATATGACAACAAGCTGCGGATTCTCGGTGTACGTGAGCAGAGACTGCAAATCGCACATAATATGCTTAAAGAAGACGTCGACAATCTTAACAACATGCGGACCGAGCTTGCCTCTATCATTGCCAATTTGAAGAGTGAGCGTGACAAGCTGATTAAAAGCAAACTTGAGATAGAGCAGACAGAGAAGACGAATTTAATATCAATAGCGGCGACATACGACAAGATGGAACCGGCCAGTGCCGGCAAGATAATGTCAAATATGTGTTCCATGAGAAGCACGACTCAAAGCGGCACAGGCGGCAGTTTCGACGACGCTGTGAAGATATTGTACTATATGAGCGAAAGAACTGAGGCCAAACTGCTGGCTGAAATAGCTGTTTCCGAACCGGCTCTGGCGGCCGCTTTATGCCAGAGATTGAAACAGATTAGTGAGGTAAATTAGGTATATGGATATTGCAACTATCATAGGGGTTATTTTAGGCTTTCTTGTTGTTGTCGGTTCCATAGTTGCCGGCGGGGGCTGGCAAACGTTTTTACATCTTCCATCACTGGCAATAACCATAGGAGGTATGTTATGTGCCACTTTGATACATTTCTCTCTGCCCCAGTTCCTCGGAATATTTTCGGTTATCAA
>CAZKYP010000075.1:0-14551 GCA_964556885.1 uncultured Pirellulales bacterium
ACCATAAAGAACCAATTTATGTTTATACTTATATGTTGCCCGCGTTTATCATGCCCTGGCTGCCGATTTTCATTGGCGCATTGATAATATCAGCAACAAGCTGGAAAAAACTTGATAAGAACACCCATTGGCTGATACAGGCGATATTGATCATTTTTGCCTTTTTCACGTTATCCGGCTCACGGCGAGGTTACTACATTCTTCCTATTTTACCCTTCTGTATGCTTTTGGCAGCGTTGTTCTTGACGGAAACGCGCCGGGAGGTTATAAGAGAGCATCGAGAACGGGGCTTGCGGATTCAAAAACTGGTCTTGATTATTGTGGCCGTTTCAGAATTGATATTAGGACCTATTGTAGTATGGATACTTGTGAACAAAAAGAACTTTGAATTGCCGGATAATCTGGGCTTTTCGTTTTTTGCCGTCGGTTTGGCTACCTTGCTTACGGGAGCCGTTGCATACAAAATGATCGGAAAAATATTGCAAGACCGCCAACTGCAAACCGTCTGGACGATGATTCTTATGGCGGGCATTCTGCTGGGCGGTTTTTTCTCCTGGCAATACAATATTTTGGAATCACGCCGCACCGAAAAGCCTTTCACAATGAAAGTAAATGCAGTAGCTAAATCATTGCCTAAAGAGCGAATCTTGTACTGGCGAAAATATGATGAGACAATGCTCTTCTATATGAAGTTGGACCCGCCCATAACCTGGTACAAAGATGAGGATTCCCTGCGGGAATTTCTAAAAAGTGATCAACCCGGCCTGATAATTTCGCAAGGCAGGTACGTAACCGGCACAATTGCATCAATGTTACCACAGCAGCCTGTATTCGCAGAAACCTGCTTTACATGGGAATCACCTGATAGACAGCAGAAGAAAATGAAGGCGTGGTTGATTAACCAGGATGTCTCGCAGATTGCAATGGAGAATATGGAGGCGAATTATGAGAAGTGATTTTCTTCCTTTTTCCAGGCCATCCATTAGTAAAGAAGAAATTACTGCTGTTACAGAGGTTCTTCGTTCCGGTTGGATTACGACAGGTATGAAGGCCAGCGAATTCGAGAATGTTTTCTGTAACTATGTTGGTTGCAGCGGGGCAGTGGCATTATCTTCGGCAACAGCCGGAATGCATCTTGCACTCAAGGCGCTCGATATCGGCGCTGGAGACGAGGTCATAACACCTTCGATGACATGGGTTTCCACGGTGAACCTGATAGTCCTTGCCGGTGCTATGCCGGTCTTTGCCGATATCGACAAAGATACGTTGATGGTTTCGAGCAATACCATAGAGAAATGCATTACCGACCGAACGCGGTTGATTATACCTGTGCACTTTGCCGGCGCTCCGGTAGACATCGGTCCTATTCGTAAGCTGGCAGAGGAAAATGACATTTTCCTTCTTGAAGACGCGGCCCATGCTACGGGTACAGAGTATAAAGGTGAACGGATTGGTTGCAGGGGAACTTCGATTTTTTCTTTTCACCCTATTAAGAATATCACAACAGGTGAAGGCGGCATGTTCTGCTCGAACGATCAGAACTTGCTGGACCGGATTCGGAGATTGAAATTTCATGGTCTTGGAGTGGATGCTTATGATCGTCATACTCAGGGCAGGTCTCCGCAGGCCGAGGTGCTGGAGCCTGGTTATAAATATAACATGACGGATATATCTGCTGTTCTGGGTATAGGTCAACTGGCCCGTGTTGACAAGTTCAACAGCCGCAGGACCCAACTGGCTATGAAATACCGTGAGCGGCTCAGCGAGGTTGATGAGATTCTGCCGCTTTACGATCCTTCGTGTCCAATGAAACATTCCTGGCATCTTTTTGTCGTACGTCTCGATACGGACAAGGCTGGCCTTAGCCGGGATGATTTCATGCGAGAACTCAAAGCAAGGAATATTGGAACTGGGCTTCATTATCGCGCTGTGCATCTTCAGAGATATTACACCGAATCAATGGGTACGCATCGCGGCATGTTACCGAACACCGAGTGGAATTCGGACCGGATATGTTCTCTTCCACTTTTCCCGGATATGACTTTTGATGATGTGGATGATGTTGTCAAAACGATCAAGGAGGTTTTAACTAAATGAATGAAACAGATTTGATATCAATTGTTGTCCCTGTGTTTAATGAGCAGGAAAACCTCCGGGAATTTATCAGACGATGTATAAAATCCTGCAGCGAGATGGGAAGACCGTTCGAGCTCGTTCTCGTGGACGACGGCAGTAAGGACTCTTCACCGAAGATAATCACAGAGGCTGCCGAGCAAAACATGGGCAAAGTAGTTGGCGTGCTTTTGAACAGAAACTACGGACAACACGCCGCAGTCATAGCAGGCTTTGCCGAATCGCGAGGGGATATCATTGTTACTCTCGACGCAGATCTGCAAAATCCGCCGGAAGAGATTCCGAAGCTTATCGACACTGTCGAAGAGGGATTTGATGTTGTTGGCAGCGTCCGTGTACCGAGGTGTGATACTTTTTTCCGCAGGATTGCTTCCAGAATTGTAAATAAAGCTGCCCAAAAGGCCACTGGTGTAAATATGCACGATTACGGCTGCATGCTGCGTGCCTATCGGCGAGGAATAGTGAACGCCATGCTCCAGTGCGATGAGAGAAGCACGTTTATCCCTGTGCTGGCCAACAGTTTTGCACGTCATGCCACAGAAATTGAAGTACGCCATGAGACACGTACCAAGGGAGATTCGAAGTATAGTTTGTGGAAATTAATCAACCTCCAGTTTGATCTTCTGACCAGCATGACTACGTTCCCACTGCGGCTTTTGAGTGTCATGGGTATGTTTATATCAATTATAGGTATTGGATTCGGTATATTCCTGCTTGCGATGAGATTGATATATGGTGCAACCTGGGCGGCACAAGGCGTTTTTACCCTCTTTGCGGTTCTCTTTATTTTCGTTGGTGCGCAGTTTATCGGGATGGGTCTGCTTGGCGAGTATATCGGGCGAATCTATTACGATGTCAGAGGGCGTCCACGTTATTTTGTACAGCAAGTTGTCGGCAGAAAAAAAGAAGAAGAAACTCACACAAGAAATTATTCTAAGGTTATGGTATGAAAACTATTGTTTTAGCTTATCACAATATCGGCTGCGTCGGAATAGAAGCCCTTCTGCGGAACGGCTTTCAGATCGCTGCTGTTTTTACCCACAAACAGGACCCGAATGAGAATATCTGGTTTCAATCAGTGGCGAAGCTTGCTGCATCGCGGGGCATTCCCGTTTTCGCTCCTGAGAACATCAATCATCCCCTGTGGGTGAAGAGGATTAAGGAATTAGAGCCGGATATCATTTTTTCATTTTATTATAGAGACATCATCAGGCAGCCTATCCTGGATATTCCACCGGCCGGATGTCTTAATCTGCACGGTTCGCTTCTGCCTGAATATCGTGGACGGTGCCCGATTAACTGGGTTCTCGTCAACGGCGAAAAGCAGACAGGAGTAACATTGCATTACATGACACCCAAGCCGGATGACGGTGATATCGTCTGTCAAAAGAAAATTGTAATCGCAGAAAATGACACAGCAAAGTCTCTGCATGAGAAAGCAGCCCAGGCAGCTTCCAATATGCTCGATGATATCCTGCCGAAAATAAAAGACTGCACCGCACCACGAAAACAACAGAATCATTCCAAGGCGACATATTTTGGCGGGAGACGTCCGGAAGACGGTGAAATTGACTGGAATGTCACTGCAAAGCAGGTACGGAATCTGGTTCGTGCCGTAACTCAGCCATACCCTGGGGCTTTCAGCTATATCGCAAACGATAAATGTATCTTCTGGGCAGTTTCTGAGGAGTCCGGCTTCGGAGAGGAGTTGAGCCCGGGTACCGTAATTTCTACAGATCCTCTCGTGATTGCATGTGGTGAAGGTGCGGTGCGAGTGGAATTCGGTCAGGCGGAGAAAGGTATCTATATGAATGGAGCTCAACTCGCTCGCGAGCTAAACCTGGTTGAGGGAATGAGATTCGGACCAAGTTCGCATAGCCGAATCGAAACTTCGAAGAAAAAACACGTTCTCATCCTTGGAGTAAATGGTTTTATTGGTAACGCATTGAGTGAAAGATTGCTTCGGGACGGGAAATACGAAGTACACGGAATGGACATTCGATCGAATTATATCCAGCATCTTATCGGCAAACCGTCATTTTATTTTGAAGAGGGTGACATTTCTATCCATCGTGAATGGACGGAATACCACATAAAAAAATGTGATATTGTACTTCCTTTGGTAGCCATCGCGACACCGATTGAATATACGCGCAATCCGATAGGTGTGTTTGAGCTGGATTTCGAGGAAAATCTGAGGGTTGTCCGGTATTGTGTCAAATATAAAAAGCGGATCATTTTCCCATCGACTTCGGAAGTATATGGAATGTGTGATGAGAAAGAATTTGACGAAGACAACTCCAGACTGATTTTGGGTCCGATTCGGATGCAAAGGTGGATATATTCCTGCTGCAAGCAGTTGCTCGACAGGGTCATTTGGGCCTACGGGCAGAAAGATGGACTCATGTTTACATTGTTCAGGCCGTTTAACTGGGTCGGCCCCAAGCTTGACAGCTTAGCATCTGCAAGAATCGGAAGCTCTCGTGTCATCACACAACTGATTCTCAATCTTGTGGAAGGTACGCCTATTTTGCTGATAGACGGTGGAAGCCAGAAAAGATGTTTTACCGACGTATCTGACGGAGTGGAATGCCTGTTTAGAATAATCGAGAACAAAAACGGCGTCTGTAATGGAAAAATAATTAATATCGGTAATCCCGACAACGAGATAAGCATCAGGGGACTGGCAGAAATGTTACTTGCTAAATTTGAGCAGCATCCGTTGAGGGGAAACTTCCCTCCCTTCGCGGGTTTTCGTATGATTGAAAGCGGCTCTTACTACGGCCGCGGCTACCAGGATGTCCAACACAGAAGACCCAGCATCCGGAATGCGAAGAAACTGGTAGGCTGGACACCTACTGTTGATTTGGAAGAATCTGTAGGACAAACACTGGAATTCTTCCTGCAGGAAAGCATAAAATCTTCAGAGTTTCTGCAAAGCCCACAGTTAAAAGTCCAGGTACCGTACGATATAGTACAGGTATCCCACAAAGATGATAAGAAATCTCTGAAGTTAAAGATTCATGAAAGTTAAGTCTGTGGATTGATGTCATTAGCTTCAATTGTGCCGAATCTGTACAGGTGTTTCTCTGCCTGTTCGGTAGAATTGATATTGAGATTCCAACAGGGTGTCGGAATTCATAGGCGAAGGAAATAATTCAAGTATGAAAATAGTCTTTACAGATTACTTTGGGAGATGGATAAAGACCGGTGTTATAGTAGTTGCTAATTTTCTTTTATGGGCTATTCCAAGTAATGTGGCTTACCTAATCGCCCAGAACAGGGATGTTTTACTCGGTCGATACAGTTTGGCCCGGCTTACATGGATACTCGTTCTGATTCCAATAAGTCTTATAGTGCTTTATCTTATCTGGTCGAATGAAGAAAATAAGAAGAAACGTCAATTCCAGGTTATTGCACTTACACTTTCCATAATTGGCCCGTTATTTTTTGTCGATCTGTTCATGCGTCTAACGAAGCCCAAACAATATATAATGCACAGGGATTATTACCACCTTGCTCCTGATAAAGTTCTTCATGGGACCTTTTATGATATGCCGGAAAACGCCTTTTCCTATCCAAATATGCGCCCCGGCTACCCGGATATCGAGTACACTCTGACGACCGACAAAAGGGGTTTTAGAAACGGAACGAGCTTTGATAAATACGACATTGTTGTGCTGGGCGATTCGTTTGCAGAAGGCTCCAACGTACCAGATAACCAGATATGGGCATATTTACTGGCCCAAAAAAGTAACCTGACAGTTTGCAACCTCGGAATGGCGGCAGGTAATCCCGGTACATACCTGGAAACTTTTAAAAGATTCGGTGTTGACTTGTCGCCTAAAATGGTGCTCTGTATGGTCTATGAAGGAAATGATTTTCGCGACTCCAACTTCCAGCGGGAAGATACATTTGGAGATTACATAAGTAATTACTTCAAAAGATCACCCTTACGCCTCGCTTTAATTGAGTTCTTGATACGCCGCTTAGGTTCGAAAGGTGAAAATCTGGTCACTACCCAAAACAGTAATGCTGGTGATGTTAAAACAAGCACTGATGCCACCTTGATAAGTGCTCTTTCCTGGCTGCCGGTGGGGGTGTCCGATGGGCCGGATGAAAAATTCTATGCTTTCACTGTTAAAAGTGTATTAGCCGATTTCCAGGACAGTGATACATTTCTGCATTCGAAAAGTTGCAAAAAAGCCTTTGCCTGTCTTCATCAAATCAAGGAAATATGCGATACTAATAATATTGGCCTCATAATTGTTTTTGCTCCGGATAAACCGCACGTTCTTATGCCGCTGATTCGAGACAAAGTTCCGCCCGAAAGCCTGCGGGCATTTATGGCATTAAAACAGAACAATTTGCCAGCCGCTGAAGAACTAATGAATACGGTTCTTGCTCGCGTGGAGGTCAGGGAATCCACGGTAAAAGAATTTTGCAGACGGGAATCAATCGGATTTGTAAGTCTTACCGAGCCATTACGTGAAGGTATCGCTCATGGACGGCAGCTTTATTTCACGTATGACGACCACTGGACTCCCATTGGTCACGAAGTTGTTGCAAACACAATATCATCTTCCATCTATGAACATCCTATCGTACAAAAGATCATTGATAATAAGTCCCCGGAGTTGAAGATTCATGCAAATCGGTCTGAGAATTGATGTTGATACTTACAGGGGGACACAGCTCGGAGTTCCCAATCTGTGTGAGCTCCTTTCCGAAAATTCGATAAAGGCTTCATTCTTTTTTTCGGTTGGTCCGGATAATATGGGTCGGCACCTGTGGCGGTTACTGCGGCCGGCATTCCTGAAAAAAATGTTGCGAACGAAAGCTGCAAGTTTATATGGATGGGATATTCTTTTGAGAGGCACATTTTGGCCAGGACCTGTAATCGGAGGAAAACTTGCAGAAGTAATAAAGTCAACGTTCGAAACCGGCCATGAAGTCGGTCTGCATGCGTGGGACCACCATGCATGGCAAATGCACATAGATCAAATGAATATGGATGTTATTGAAGATTCTCTGAAAAAAGGCGTCGAGACTCTTACCAAAATCCTTGGTCAACCACCGAAATGCTCCGCTGTTCCTGCCTGGAAATGTAACGACAAGGTTCTGTTGGCAAAGAGCCGGTTCGATTTTGATTACAACAGTGATTGCAGGGGCGAGAGCATATTTCGTCCTGTTATAAACGGCAAGGAACTTGCCCAACCACAGGTTCCTGTTACCCTTCCGACTTATGATGAAGTGATTGGCCGCAACAGTGTAACGGACGATAATTATAACGATTATGTGTTTTCCCTGCTCGAACATGCGAAGCTTAACGTATTGACAATTCACGCCGAGGTTGAGGGTATTGTGTGTCTGGAGTTGTTCAGAAAATTTGTGAAAAAAGCTGTTTCAAAGGAAATCTCGTTAGTCCCTTTGAGAGTCCTGCTTCAAAACTGCCACGATATTAGTAATGCAGCTATTATTAGAAGTGAAATTACCGGTCGCGAAGGATGGATATCTCGCCAGGAGTCTCCGCGGTCCCGTTGAAAGGTAAAAGGTTGAACACGGAAAATCTAACAACTGTATCTATTTCCACAGAGTTCACTCAACTTAACAAAGATTCGCTGGCGATATTCTTCCTTGGATTCATCATTTTTACAATAGCTCTTAAACCGGAATTCACAGGCATCCAGGCCCGTTTTGCTCTGTTCGCACAGGAAATGCTGCGCTACGGCCCTACCTTTTTTCCAACTACCTATCAGATACCGTATCCAGACTACCCGGTAACATCAACTTTTATGATCTACCTTGTCTCTCTGTTGTTTGGAAGAGTGACTCAGTTTTCTGCAGTTCTTCCAACAGCGTTAACTTCTGCTTTGATACTCGTTGTTACCTACCGAATTGGTGCGATACAATCAAGGAAATGGGGTTTGCTCGCTGTACTATTTGTGTTATCAACACATCTGTTTTTCAGCGAGTCGCGGAGTATTTCTTTGGACCAGTATGTGAGTCTGGCAACAGTTCTGTGTTTCTATATAATCTATTCAGCAGATGTTTTTAACAGACGAAAACGTTTATGGTTTATTCCATTGCTGCTGGCTGTAAGTTTTTCTTTTCGCGGCCCGATCGGCTTGATAATTCCCGCCGCTGTCGTGTGCAGCTATTACCTGTGGCGCAGAGAATTCAGGAAATTGATTGCGATGGGTTTAGCGGCATTGTGCGTACTGATTTTATGTGGTGTGGGATTATTAGCTGCGGCCGATTTCCAGGCCGGGGAAGCATTTGTAAAAAGGGTGATTGATGCTCAAGCGGCCGGACGTATGGCCCAGAGCAATAAAAGTTATTTATTTTATTGGTACGGCTGCCTGTATAATTGTGCTGTATGTTATCCTTTAGCTATCGTGATGCTGATCTCCGGCTTCAAGAATATTGTGAAAAAGGAAAATAGTAATTATATCCTAATGGGTTGCCTTTTTAGCTGGATTCTTATCTTATTAATAGGTATGTCAATCCCGGCGACAAAAAACATACGTTATATTACACCGATTGTCCCGGCTCTTTCTCTGGTTGCTTCTTACATGTTTATTGATTCTTCAACCAAAGGAATCCTGGTTGAGGCAAGAAAGGCTTTTCTTTCTGTTTGCTCTTTCCTGCCCTTGTCGGCGAGTCTCGCAATAGTGGGTCTCCTTTGTTTCGGCAGGTACTTTGGCTTTCCCGTAAATGTTCATTATATAATCGTACTGTTATTGTTGATCGGTTTGACTATAATTGTCAGAACTCAAAAACGACAATCACAAGTTGATTCCAGAAGAGATATGGGCTTTGTAGTGGTTGCGGTATTAGTATTTATTATTGTTAATATTGGCGTTGTCGAGCCCGCCAATTTGGCCCTGGAAAATACCAGGCCATTTGTTGAAAAAATGGAATTTCTACAAAAGGAGCATCAAGGTCGAATAGCTTTTTACCAGATAGGTCCCGACGCGGAAGACATCAAATTTGCAGCTAACTACGATGGGCCGATAAAGCCTGTGTTCATAAAAGATTCTGCAGACCTTTTACAAGAATCGTCACAAACATATTTTATATCCCGACAAAAAAGATTTGATGATTTACCTGAAGAGGTTGCACAGAGAATGCATGTTGAATTTTATGGAAAAATCGGCCATAAGGATTGTGTGGTATTTTCCCGTAAATTCGATTTTAATGAAACCAATTCGTCAAGTAACGGTGTTCCATCTCATATTTAACGAATAAAAGGGAGATTTTCATTGAGAATTAAATCGTTCTATAGGTTTTTAATAATTACGTTGATGTGTCCGGGCATTCAAAACGGTCTTTTTGCCCGGGATAACATCAATCTCCTCGATAAATATATCTTTACTCCGGCCCAGTATAATAGTATGTATTCGAAACAAAACGCTTCATTTTTCAATTCATCATGGTCGTTTGACAACTGGTCGCGCAAAAAGAAGGTGGTTGCGCTCAACCTGGCCGCTGTTGGCACCATACTGGCGGTTGGATCGTCATCCTGGGATTATTGCAGTTCTTCCTTTCATTTTGAGAATGAGGGCTGGTTTGACCCCGATACTAATTACGGCGGTGCGGACAAGCTTGGACATGCCTTTGGTGCATACGCCCTCACCAGCTTTTATGATAACATTTACAAAAAATTCGGGTACTCCGATGAACAGGCAATTCTCGGAGGAGCATTAAGCAGCTGGTCTCAAATGACCCTGATTGAAGTTTGTGACGGCTTCAGTGAAGAACAGGGTTTTTGCTGGGAGGATGAAGTAATGAACACTATAGGAGTCGGTATGGCTTACCTGCGCCATCGATTCCCTGCGATTAAGGAAAAGGTGGATTTTCGTATGGAGTGGTATCCTTCGCCGGCCTTTCGGCACGGGGACAGGTCGGACCCATTCACGGATTATTCCGGTCAAAAATATCTTCTGGCGTTGAAACCGGACGGTTTCCTGGAAACAGGAGATCCTCTGTTAAAATTGATGGAACTACAGTTAGGATATTACACACGTGGTTATGGGACAGGAGATGACCGTTATTTCAGCAATAAACACCGCTACAGTTATATTGGTATCGGTTTGAATGTAACATATCTTCTGGAGCTACTCACAGGACATAAAGCAGGAGGAATTTTTGATTATTTTCAGATTCCCTGCACATATATATCATTTTCAACGGAAATTCGTTGATCAATATTAATCAGTTAGAATGATGAAAAAAGTCACTATAGCCATATTTATATTATTCTTTATGTTATACATCCTGCCGCTTGGTGTGCGGCCTATTTTGATTCCGGATGAAACTCGGTATGCTGAGATTGGCAGAGAAATGGTTGATACAGGTGACTGGATTGTCCCTCGGATTGACGGATTGCGATATTTCGAAAAACCGATCCTTGGTTATTGGCTCCATGCATTAAGCATTAAGCTGCTGGGCACAAATGCCTTTGCTATACGCCTGCCCTCCGCTCTGGCAGTGGGATTATCGGCGTTAATACTATTCTTTTTTGTTCGTCGATTTACCGGTGGAGCAGCGGCTGCAATTGCTGCTGTTGCAGTTTTTTTGACCTGTTTTGAAATTTTGGGTGTAGGGACTTTTTGTGTGCTTGACAGTATATTTTCTATGTTCGTTACAGCCACAATGATAGCATTTTATTTTGCTTTTATGGAGACCCGTTCGTCGAAAAAAACGACCTTTCTCCTCCTTGCAGGCATTGCCTGCGGCCTGGCATTTTTAACCAAGGGATTCCTGGCATTTGTGATACCGGCAATCGTAATCATTCCTTTCTCAATCTGGCAGCGAAGATTCACAAAATCCATTTTTATGTGTTTGATAATTGCAGCAACTGCAATTCTTACGGCTCTTCCCTGGTGCATAATGATTTATCTTAAAGAGCCTGATTTCTGGCATTACTTCTTTTGGATCGAACATGTTGATCGTTTCGTTTCTCCTGATGGAGACCAGCATCCGCAGCCATTTTGGTTCTATCTGCCCTATATTTTAGCAGGAACTCTGCCTTGGACGGTTCAAATTGCTTCGGTAATATACAAATACAGGAAGTCCTCCCTTAATTGTTTCGCCTTTTGCTGGTTTCTGTTTCCATTTCTTTTTTTCTCAGCTTGTCGAGGTAAGCTGGGAACTTACATCTTACCGTGTTTTCCACCTTTGATAGTACTCTTTGCGATTGGCTTGCAGCAGGAATTCAAGACAGCTATCACCAAAAGATTCAAACCTTCTGATATAATCGGAGTAGTATTGATCGTGACTTCAATTATTGTTTTGGTATTAACTCAGACGGTTATACCTCAGACAAAAATCTACAGTTCAAGCGAGACCTGGAAGTGGTTACTTATTAGTATCGGGCTTTTATTTTATGCAGTTTTCCTTACTAAAGCTGCAGGTGCTGTTACAAACACGAATAAATTTGCTCTATCCTGTTTAGCACCGGTTTTAGTCATGTTCATTGCACATTTTGCCTTACCCAATCAATTAATGGAAAAGAAGGCTCCTTCCGAATTCTTAATTAAACATAAAGACAGGATTAACCGTCAGAGTATTATTGTCTCGGATAATTATCTCGCATCTGCAATTTGCTGGAATTACAAGCGCAGCGATGTTTTTTTCCTCGACAGGACCGGTGAGTTTGACTATGGACTTCAATATAAGGATTCGCATCAGCGCCTGCTTGATATCGACCAATTGAAAAAGCTGATTACAGAAGGTTCCGGCAACAGACCTATTACGGTAATCATGCTTGTAAAACGATATTTAGATTATAAACACAGGCTTCCGAAACCAGTTTATGAGGACATTGAGGGCAGTTTCGTATTTGCGGAATTTACTGATATAAGTGTATCGAATATATCTAACAGCTCTCTATGAATTGATAAAAAACGGAATTTACTGATAAATTGTGCGATTTATAGATATCCTTTCAATAGCGAGAACACATAAGTGACCGCTGTTATCTGCTAAAATACGATTATCGGTTTTAGCCGAAATCCGCTTTTACCGCCCTCGAAGAGGGCTGGGCGGCAAAAGAAAGGTGGAGGCGTTATTCTCTGGAGAAAACAACTTACATCAATTTGTGTTGAAACGATCTATATGAATCATACATTTTAGGACCAACCTTTCGTTATTTTTTCGAGGTTGTTATGTCCATAATCTATTTTAGGATTTTTAAGGTATTATTCGCAACACCTTTTAGAATCATCGGCTAAGAACTCATTAAGTTCATGCTTTTGGAACTTTTTGGTTAACCTCTTATTAAGATAAATTCCCCCTCCAAGAATTTGTCTTATTGCAACGATAATTTTTTCAGACAGCTCATCCTTAGTAATATATCCTCTTGCTCCTACCTCGAAAGCTTGTTTGATGTATCTCAGTCCATCACTCATAGAAAATATCAGCACAACAATATTTGGACATAGTGCTTTTATCTTTTTTGTAACCTGAATGCCCGTGGTATTTTTTAGTAACATATCGATAATGGCCAGATCAATTCGCTGTTTTTTTACGGCTCTCACAGCTTCTGCAGCGTTTCCCGCCCTGGCACTAACCACCAGGTCCGCTTCGTGATTAAGAAGCTCTGTTAATCCATCAAGTACTATAGGATGATCATCAACAACCAGTATATTAATTTTTCTTGATGCGAGAGTTTTGCTGTTTTTCTTTTCGACCATAATATGTTCACATGCAACTTTTATAATAACTTTCAGAAAAGAACAGGTAAATTATTGTTCTAAGTCGGTACGACTACAAATACCAATATTATCGACCCATTTGTAACAAAATCTTCTGTCGCTGCCGGTTTTAATTATTTCCTGTACTTACCAATCTGTGTCTTGTTAGGCCGAGAGACCTATTTGTCAACGAGCCGGCATTTAGACACAAATGGTCTGTTTTGCGGTCCTATTCGATAAAGTCATCAAGAAGGTGGTCAAGAACAGTATTCAATAGCTTATCAATGTCGTATGTGCCTTCGGCAAGCTGCTGCCTAACCTTAAAAATTTTCTTCTTACGAACTGGTGGCAGTGAGCGACTGTTTTGCAACGTCTGAGCGGTTATTCTCCCCCGGGCCTTGTTGCTGGCGCCCCAATTCATAGAGTTATCTGTGTTTCTGGTTATTACAATCGACTCAGTATTTTGTTGACTTAAATCCGACATTTTAGATCCTCTTATAAGAAGCTTTCGACGAGCTTCTAAAAATATTGCGGACAGAAGTTTTTATTAAGCTGTCAACCAAGCTATATATGTTTCGTAGCCTTCCATCGCTGCGTTTGTATTCTGCCAAATCCGACAACGCTGCTTTAGCTAAAGTGTCCGTTTCTTTGCCAAACCTGGCTTTCCTATCTATCTCTCTCCGAAACCGTTCGGCCTATTCCAAGGCATCCATGCCCAACTTATGCGTTTCGCGGCCTTCCATTGCTGCGTCTGTTTTCTGCCAAACCCGACGCCGCTGCTTTAGCTAAAGTGTCCGTTTCTTTGCTAAACCCAGCTTTCCTTCGCTCTCTCTGAAACCGTTCGGCCTGTTCCAAGGCATCCATACCGAACTAATGCGAAGTCTTGTGCTCGGCGCTATTAATATAGAATCCGATAATAACATAAGTTCAACCTGTGTAAATCGGAGTGGGGGCTGATTTTTCTGTCGGTGAAAATGCTTACCTTTGTGTAGGTAAAATCCTACAATGTGGTCTGAACAAAGAAAGCATTCGTTTCCGAAGTGTTATGTTAAGTGTAGTAATCTGAAGGACTACAAATCAGGATAAAATCACTCTCGGTCCTGACTTTTTGCCCATTTTATAGCATATTGCAAAAGCTCTGTAGCGCTGTCGAGATTCAGTTTTTCTTTAAGCCGTCCGCGGTAAGTTTCAACTGTTTTTACACTCAAACGGAGCTTCTTGGCTATTTGCGAGGCCTTGTACCCTTGAGCTACTAAACGAAAGATTTCAAATTCACGATTGCTGAGGTTCTCTATTGGTGTTTTGGTCGTACCAGCCTTGTCTCCCGCAATTTTATGGAGGAACTTCTTTGAAATTGTGTTGCTGACATATATCTCGCCGCTTAAAACCGTACGGATCGCCTTGACAATATTTTCAGAAACAGCATCCTTCATCAGATAGGCTTTTGCACCTGCTAAAAGGGCTCGCTCGGCATACACGGATTCATCATGAACGGAAAGGACTATGACAGACAATTTTGGGTGTCTAGCCTTAATACTCTTTGTCAGCTCAATCCCATCCGAACTCTTCAGGGATATGTCTACAACAACGACATCAGGTTTTAATTCAGTGATTGCTTTCAGAGTTTCGTGAGCATCGTCAGCCTCACCGCATACATTCAGGTCTCGTTCATGATTGATAATTGTGGTAAGTCCATCTCGTACCACAGGGTGGTCATC
>CAZKYP010000076.1:0-13967 GCA_964556885.1 uncultured Pirellulales bacterium
CTCTGGCCGGACGGAAGCGATAGTTGGCTCAGGTCGCTGTTGGTGGATGGTATCATAGGCGGAGTAGGGGGAGTGATTGTCTTTTTACCGAATATCCTGCTGCTATTCGCAGCGATAGCCCTTCTGGAAGACACCGGCTATATGGCAAGGGCGGCGTTTGTTATGGACCGTGTCATGCACAAAATCGGACTGCACGGAAAAAGTTTCATCCCGATGCTCATTGGTTTCGGATGCTCGGTGCCGGCGATTATGGCCACGAGAATACTCGAAAACCGTCGCAACCGGCTCACAACGATAATGGTTATCCCGCTGATGAGCTGCGGAGCAAAGCTGACAATCTATGCCCTGATTATACCGGCTTTTTTCCCGCAATCGTGGGATGGGCCGATGATGTGGATTATGTATTTAATCGGCATCATACTCTCGATTATATGTATAAAGATTCTCCGGCTGACCGTATTCAGCGGCGAAACAGTCCCGTTTGTAATGGAGCTGCCGCCGTATCGTATGCCGACTTTTCGTACGATCTGTATCCATACGTGGCAAAGAGGCTGGATGTACCTGCGAAAGGCAGGGACAATAATTCTTGGCATATCTATTTTACTGTGGGCAGCCGGAAGCTACCCAAAACCCAGGCCGGAATCTCTAATGGGATTGAATACAGAGCAGGTCCGGCAGGTATCTCTTGAACATTCGGTCATCGGACGACTTGGACATGCAATAGCACCTGTAATAAAGCCGCTCGGATTCGACTGGAAGATAGGAACGGCCCTGATCGGCGCAACCGCGGCTAAGGAAGTATTCGTATCGCAATTGGCTATTGTTTATTCAATCGGCACCGAGGACGAAGGAACGACAACGCTCCGCCAGAAGCTGCAAGCGAACTATACGCCACTGACCGGTTTTTGCATTATGCTGTTTTGCCTGATTTATGCACCGTGTGTGGCAACGGTGGCGATGACAAAGCAGGAAACGAATTCGTGGCGATGGGCGATGTTTCAATTCTTCAGTTTGACTGTTTTAGCTTATGTGCTAACGCTGGCCGTATACCAAGTCGGCATACGGATAGGCTGAAAGTCGATCTATTTGTGACGGTATTTAATGACTCGTACCTTCTCCATTGTCACAAGACCCTCGGTAACGTGCTCATCGATAAAGGGCATTAGCTTGTTGAGGTTTTCCTCGGTATCGACAAGTTCAATCACAATCGGTAAATCCTCGGATAATCTCAGAATCTTGGCCGAGTGCATCCTGCTATCGGCGCCGAATCCCATAATTCCCCGAACGACCGTCGCTCCGGCCAGGCCAAGCTCCCTGGCCTTCAGGACAATCTGTTCATAGAGTGATTTACCGTGGATGCGGTCGGTCTCACCGATAAAAATACGAAGCAGCATCCCTTCTTCCGGAAGTTTCATATTCAGAATCCTTACTTGAGCAAGTTAATAATATAGCGGGAGAAAAAATAACCTCCGAAAACAAACACGAGTGCGAGCAGGTTATTCAGCCCGATATTCATTAATCCAAGCATCGTTTCTTTATCCCGCAGTAAACCTAATGTCTCAACAGAATAAGTCGAGAAGGTAGTAAATGAACCAAGAAAACCCATTGCAAAAAATAACCTTACCGCCGGAGAAACCGGCGTCAATTCGGTCAGGCCCCAGAACAAGCCAATCAAAAGTGAGCCGAGTGTATTAACGCACAAAGTCCCCATGGGAAAACCGCCACGGCTTATATTCTGTACCCAGCCGGACATACCGTAGCGAACAACCGCCCCGATAGCTCCTCCTACCGCGATATAAATAATCTTTACCATAACCGGATGTCCTCAATTCTTCATAATCAACTCAATACCATTTCCGGTCCCCAGGTTGCGGGAATATTTTTTGTCTTTCGGATTGTTCCAGTGCTCGTGGACGCCGAGGCTATCCAACGCTGTGCCATCACCCTCCGGGTCGTAAGTAATTCCCGAAGGGGGCTTGTTCGCCTGGGCCGCTTCATGCAGATAGTTATCTGCATTGCCTCGAACAATGGCCCGAGGTTCGCTGCGGAGGATATCCAGACCGACCGAATCGATTGCGACCGGGTCCTGTGAAACAAGCAGGCTGGAAGTCCAGTCGTTTCCCAGTGATTCAAAACGAAATACATTACTTTCGTTATTTTCCGCCGTATAAAGTGCGTCAAATATATAGAGCAATGTCTTGCCGCCCAAATGCCTGTGTCCGGTCAGGTCGACAAGATTGTTATACGAGCCCATCGGGTTGTTGCTGGAACTGGAACGATGCAGAGCCCTCGGTACCCAGCCGCCATCATTCGGGAAGTACACCGAACCGTAATGATTTTTAGCTGACAATGTTACACCACACAAATTATGCGGCCGCAGCAGGGCGAGATTTATCATGTATTTGGCCCCTGTGACGCACTTAGGCAGGTACGCCATCGGCAGGTCCGATCTGCTGAATTTAACAGGATTATCCCTGTCAAAAACCGGCCCGGCTCGGCCTTCCATGGCTTGCCCGGTACCGGCAACGAATTTTATTAACTGAAAGTTGCTGTCCGAACCGGCCTTAATTCTTAAATAGATAGGATCACCGATATTGCGTCTCTGTGTTGCGTCATAGATTGTTATATCTTCGCCCGGGACACCTGCTTTTTTAATAAGCTGTTCTGCCAACGCATAAATCACATGGGGACTTGGCATACCACATCCTTTGCCCCATTCATAGGAACGATCCTGATTGGCGTTGATTTTAATAACTATCTTCTCTCCGGATTTATATCCGACATCACCTGAATTACCGGTCCGGTTGAAGTGCTTGAACAAAGCATCCCACGCCAGCTTGTCCGTTCGTTGACCGGTAAGGGAACAGATTGCATCGGACATCATTTTCGAAACTATGTTCTGGTTCGTGTTTGCATTGTCCCACCAGTTTCCCGTTGTTCCGTCCCAGCTTGTTGCATCGGCATCTCGAATCCAAACGACTCGGCCGGGATTAATTCCTTTAGCCGTTCCAATAGGACTGTTTACCGATTCCGCAGGCCGGAAGGATTGCGCCGCGACGGTACTGCCACCTGTTACACCAATGCAAGCCCATATAACAGCGACGGCTGCAACTGTACAGATACCGGCCAATATATATCGTGATTTATTTAAGTATATCCTAACCTTTCGATATATTATGGTTGAGCCGATAAGGGAAGTAATCCATATAACAAAACCGCTTGCAAATGGTGCGGCCAGCCGCTGGCATGGATATGCGGCACGCGATGGCTTCGGTATAACACGAATTAAAAACCAGACAAGTGATACCGGACCGATAACCGGAACCAACCATACAAACCAGGGATGCTCTTGGCTCCAATCCGACAATCTGCTCGTATGAGAACAGGTGTGAACTTTCACTGGATTAATATCCGGCATTTTCATAACCTCCAAAATTTTCCTTTCTTCTTACATCCTGGAAGATTATACAAAAGAAAGCTTTGTAAAGCGATTTTCTTTGAATAAAGAGTGATTGCCGACAGTTTGTTCACTCATACCGGCGCAAAGCCAAATACAGGATGCGATCGATAAATTCCTCGTACGGCATACCGGCTTTGTTCGCTGCTTCGGCCACTTCCTCTCCATAGGCAAGGTCAGGATTCGGATTCGCTTCAAGAATAACTATTTTGTTGTCGGCCGTCAGCCTTAGATCAATTCGACCATAATCCCTTATATTAAGAATGTGATAGACCCTCTTACAAACATGCCCGATATTTTTAATTATCTTTTCGTCAAGCTCTGCAAAATCGAACCGGATATTCCATTTCTCCCTGTACTCCGCGTCCCATTTGACACGGTAAGTCGCCAACTGGGGGCCCTCCCCGCCATTGGAGTTTAAAAAACATTCTCGAATCGGTAGTACGGTTAATTTCTTATTACCCATAACACCGACGTACAGTTCCCTGCCTTCGATGTACTCCTCGGCAATCACAGGTTGATTCCATCTTTCATGTATAAAACGAACCCGTTCCGCTAATTCATTATCGTTGCCGACCAGAGACGCATTGGAAATACCCTCGGAACTGTCCTCCAGCGCCGGTTTTACGACAAGCGGATAGTGAATTGATTTCGGAATGAAAATCTTCCGCCCGACCGGCAAAGAATGAAAGGCCGGGACGCGTATTTTATGCAGACTCAGAAGCTGCTTACATAATCCTTTGTCGCGAGACAGCATTAGTCCCATAGCGGCCGTACCGGTAAACGGAAGTCCCAATATTTCGAGCAGGGCGACAATGTTCTTGTCCATCGCCCGATCCCCGTTAAAGGATTCGGTAAGGTTAAAAATTATATCTAACTTCTGCGTTGTCAGCGTTCTAACAACAGTTTCAATATTGCTGATTCCTATAGCTAATACTGTATGGCCCAGCTTTCTAAGCGAACCGATTACATGGTATTCTGTAATCGGAGTCATCGGAACAGACTCGAAATTAGGATCGTCATCTCTTACCTCTGATGCATCCACCAAAACTCCAATATGCATACTCCGGCTCATTAACGTGTCCCTTCCTTGTAGGTTCTAAGAGTATTGCTTGCAATGGCTGTTAATAAAGCTGTAAGACTAATAATGCCGTTGGATTGTTTTGATCCGGTATACAATTCGAGTGAATCACAACGAAGAATAAGTGTGTTGACCAACTGACGAATATCATATTTTCGATGTCCCGTCCAGAACGAAACATTGTCCACAAGCTCACGCTGGTTCAGCCGCAAAAACATCGACGCCTTCATTGATGCGCTGTCACGTTTCGACACAAAAAGTCTATTAAGACTATCGTCATAAAATCCCTGGAATTCGCTTCCCAGCGCCTTGCGTTTGCGTTCATAATGGGCGGCAAGGGTAGATGTCATTCGTGAGGCGGACCACGGCGGACGACCATGAAAGGTTTTAACAGGGGACTTATCAGATATTTTTTCCATTAACTGGTTTACATACCTGAGTTTTTTTATTACCGGCCAGTCCTTGTATTTTTGCTCCCAGTTAATGTCAGGCGAAAGCCACACGGCGAACGTCTCGGCAAAATCCTCGTCGGGATGCGCCTGGGCGTAATTACCTTCAAGATGTATTACAAAACGTCTCGAATAAGGACGAAAGGAATAAGAGCCGGGATACTTTTCTGAGAATGAACCGAATAATTCCCGCCATCTGGTTTTTTTGTACAGCTCATAAGCATAATTCAAAGCGTGCCCGCACTCATGGCGAAGAAGCTTCATACAGGACTCTCGGCTGCCGCCCTCGACTTCGTACATCATTTTCTGTTCGATGAGCTTCAGACGCGGATGGGCAAGGCAAAAAGGAATCCCGATGATAGGGACCTTGTCAGGACAGAGCCACTCGTCGGCCAGATAGCAGGGAGGATGAAATTGGATGTTTCCGGCGTCAAGCTCGTCGTACAGCTTGTCTATCAGGGATTCGAGTTCGGAACCGGAAATCTGCACGTCAAGATCGCGAACGCGCATCTGCAGAACATCTTCATCCGACAGCTTATACCAGTTTTGTACTTTTACGGCCATCAATACAATTACCTTTGCGTGTCAGGTTTCCGGTATATTACAACCCAGATATTACAAGTCTGCGTATTAATTGGTTTTAACATAAATATGTTTTCACAGCAAGAACTTATTACAGTACCAGCCTCCTGTGGGTATTATGGACATAAAAAAGCTCCGGAAAGAGAGAATCCAGGGCTGGACTTATCTGTATTTATATTTTTGATTTAATTTTGCCGGATAAAAGCTGATGATTACTTATTGCCGCCTTAGCCATGCGACGAATTCCGCCAAACCGACCTGTATATCGGTTGATGGGTTATAACCGAGCTTTTCAGCAGCCCTCGTAACATCCGCAAAGGTAAGCTCAACGTCACCGGGTTGAAGCTGCAGATGTTCCTTGAAAGTTTTTTTGCCGAGGGCCTTTTCAATCTCTTCGATCAGGTCGTTGACCGTGACAGGTTGACATTCACCAAGATTAAAAATGTTGTAACCATTACATCTGTCGATTGCGGCCGTTGTGCCGTCGATTATATCATCGATGTATGTAAAATCCCGCATCATCGTGCCGTCACCGTAGACCGGAACAGGTTTACCCTGTTCGATGAGCCGGGCGAATTTATGGATCGCAAGGTCGGGCCTTTGTCGAGGGCCGTAGACGGTGAAATAACGCAGGCATGTGATGGAAATGCCGAAAAGATGATGATATGTATGGCAAAGCAGCTCACCGGCCTTTTTTGTCGCGGCGTAAGGTGAAATCGGAAAATCGACGTTATCGTCCTCCGAGAAGGGGACCTTCTTATTGTTGCCGTAGACACTCGAACTTGAAGCGAAAATAAACTTATTAATTTTATTCTTCCTGGCCGCTTCGAGCAAAATCATGGTCCCGTTGACATTCACATCGACATAAAGCATGGGTTGTTCGATCGAGGGACGGACACCGGCCCGGGCCGCCAAGTGTACTATTACATCCATGCCCGCGGTCGCCTTATCCATAGCCGATGCATCACGGATATCGGTTTCGACCAATCGAAAGTTCTCGTTAGTAAGACACTCAATGATATTGCGGCGTTTCACTTGAGGATCGTAGAAATTATCGAAATTATCCACACCGATAACCGTTAGGCCGTCGCCAAGCAGGCGTTCACATAAATGCGAGCCGATAAATCCGGCGGCGCCTGTTACTAATATTTTCCCACCTTGCATTATATAATTAATTCCAAGTTCTGATGTCCGTCATACATGAAAGCATTAAGCTATACATAATTTAGGCGGAATAAATAATAACTGCTCCAACGGCCAAAACAAAAAAAGCGATAATTCGATACAATATCGTAGATTGTATCTCATACCATTCGAACATCCGCCTTATTTTTGCAGGTCCCAGCATGAATATCAGGAGCCCTGAAAGCAGAAAAATTATCCCGAAGATAAGTATTACCCAGAAGTATCTGCATTCAGTCGCACCAACAAGAAAGACAACAGCAAGAATGAACCTGATAACGCCTGCAATATACATTCGATTTCCCTGCTTGAAAAATCCGATCAGCCACTTGAAAAAATCCGGCCTCCATAGATATAAAATTCCTATAAGAGCGAAAACTATGCCCAGACTTTTAATGACAATGACAATCCCCATAATAAACTCCCTTTATATTTTCGGGAACCGGTTTTACATCTTACGGCATGACAGATGTTCTTCCTATGCTGTGGTACTCGATTCCAGCTTTCTTCACGACATCAGGATCATAAAGATTTCTACCGTCGAAAATAACCGGTTTGCCGAGTTTCGATACGATGGTTTCGAAATCGGGATTGCGGAATTCCTGCCAATCCGTAAAAATAACAAGCCCATCGGCGCCGTTCAGCACATCATATCCGTTATCACAGATCGTAATCTTATTGTCCAAAGCTTTAATAGCCGATACGGCCGCCTCAGGATCGTAGGCCCTGATTTTCATATCATGAGCGAGCAGTTTTTTTATGCAGTAAATCGCCGGTGATTCCCTGACATCATCGGTTTTCGCCTTAAACGCCAAACCCCAAACGGCCAAGATGGTCTTTGATTCCCGGCCTTTGAAATAATCCGTAATTCGTTTTGCGAATCTTTCCTGCTGGTTTATATTAACCTGCTGTACGGACTTTGCAATCGTCATCTCAACACCATGCTCCGAACCGGTATGAACCAACGCCCGAATATCCTTCGGAAAACATGCGCCGCCGTAGCCGACGCCGGGAAACAAAAAGGCCGAACCTATCCGCGAATCACTCCCCAAACCCTGCCTGACGAGCTCGATGTCAGCTCCAATCTTTTCACATAGCACCGAGATTTCATTCATAAATGATATTCTTGTGGCGAGCATCGTATTGGCGGCGTACTTTGTCATTTCCGCCGAAGCAGTATCCATAATCAATAACCGACTTCTTTGCCGCATAAACGGGCTGTATAACTGTTTCATAACCGCCTGAACAGACGGGCTGTTAGTCCCAATTATTATCCTGTCCGGCCGCATAAAATCTTCCACGGCAGCTCCTTCCTTGAGGAACTCGGGATTGCTGACATAATCGAAAGAAACATCGGTTTTGGATTTGATAATGTCGGTGACTTTTTTATGTGTGCCTACCGGTACAGTGCTTTTAGTCGCAATGATGCAATAATCGCGAATATTGTCGGCGATTTCGGATGCAACCGAGAAAATAGCCGACAAATCGGATGAGCCGTCCGGTGAGGATGGAGTGCCGACTGCGACAAAAATAACCAGAGAATTCTCCAGGCCATCTTTTAAATTCGTAGTGAAATGCAGTCGCCCGAGCTTTTCGTTTCGTCCGACAACCTCGGTCAAACCCGGCTCGTAAATCGGTATCACACCATTTTTAAGACCGGATACTTTTTCCTGGTCATTATCAACGCAAACGACCTTGTTACCAGCCTCTGCCAGGCAAGCCGCAGTTACCAACCCGACATAGCCAATACCAACAACACATATTTGCATCTTGTAATCTCCAGTTTTTTAATCGCACATTCGCACAAGCTCGGTATTGAGTTATTCAACAGTTTCTACCATGTCGATATCTATCTCGACACTTGCCGCCTGACCGAGCATATCGACCTGTAATACCAGCCGTGCGGCGTCCCTTGCCCTGACAACGATGCCCTGCAAGCCAAGCAGCGGCCCGGCAATAACCCTGCACTTCTGACCTTTCTTCAGGTATTTATACGGCCTCAATGGAGCACCGGCTTTGAGAGCCTGTTCAATCTGCATTAATTCGCTGAGCAGTTGCTCCTGATCCCCGACTTTAATCAGATTTGCCACTCGGTCGGTCCGCAGCACTTCCAGTCTCTGATTTTCATCGCCGCAAAAAAACAAATAACCGCTAAACAATGGGAGCAGTGACTTTATTGTTCTGCGGCTGCGACGCCTGACCTTCCAGCTCATAGGCAGAAAGTAATTGACATTTCTAACAATTAAATCATGAGCGAGGGCCTTTTCGTTCCGGCTTTTCGTATGCACGACCCACCACTCGCCAGCGAAATCACTGATAGAATCGATTTCCGGCCAAATGAGAGGGGGATTATCTTCTGCTTTTAACAATTCATTCTTCCTAATTTATTCCGTAAAACTTAAGCGCCGTCCTGGCGATAAACTCAATCTGTTCCACTGAAAGCTCCGGATAAACCGGCAACGACAATACTTCGTTGCAAAGCCTTTCTGCTATGGGCAAATCACCCGGTTTATAACCTAATTCCTTAAAGCAATCCTGCAGGTGCAGCGGTTTCGGATAAAATACCGCCGTGCCTATCTGGTTCTCGGCGAGATATTTCTGCAATTTATCTCTTTCCGGCACAGTTACCGTATACTGATGATAGATGGAAATATTGTTTTTATCAATCTTTGGTTTTTTTATCGGCGAATTGTCAAAGATACGGTCGTAAATCGCGGCGTTTTCTCTTCGTCTTTCGTTCCATTGTTCGAGGTGCCTGAGCTTAACGGTCAAGACCGCTCCCTGAATGGCATCAAGACGGAAGTTGCCTCCGATCTCGTGATAGAAATATCTCGGATTCTGGCCGTGGTCACGGAGAATCCTGATTTTTTCTGCAAGTGAATCTGAGTTAGTCGTTACCATACCGCCGTCGCCGAAAGCGCCGAGATTCTTGGTCGGGTAAAATGAAAAGCATCCGCAATCACCCAAATTGCCACACTGCACCCCGTCCCGGCTTGCACCTATTGCCTGCGCGGCATCTTCGATGACCGAAAGTCCATGTTTTTGTGCAATTTGCATAACTGCCTTCATATCGGCCGCTTGCCCGAACAGATGTACCGGGATAATCGCCCGTGTCCTATTGGTTATCTTGTCCTCAATACCGGACGGATCGATGTTGTAGCTGTCCGGATCGACGTCCACAAAGACAGGTTTCGCCCCCAATCTCGCTACAGAGCCAGCGGTGGCAAAAAATGTAAAAGGGGTGGTGATAACTTCGTCACCGGGCCCTATCTTCAGGGCCATCAGGCTGACAAGCAGGGCATCAGTACCGCTCGAAACACCAATTGCATATTTACTATTGCAAAATGCGGCGATTTTTTCCTCAAATTCTGCTACAGCAGGTCCGAGAGCAAAATACTGGCTGTCACAAACGTCGCTTATCACCTGCATTATTTCGTCTTTGATAGGCTGATATTGTCTCTTCAAATCCAGAATCGGGATCTGCATGAAAAACCTTTCCAATCTTGATGTTATGCCTTGACTACCTTCTTGCCGGCCCCTCGCACCGATACTGTTGCATTTCTGGCGTCGACAATAAGCTTGGCATTGCGTACAATCCATTTATAATCGTAATCACTGTGGTCGGTGGAGATTAAAACAACATCGTAACCGGCCAGCATTTTCGCCGATAACTTTTTACTTGTCATTTTCAAATCATGCTGACGTTGTTTGTGGGTCTTCGGAATATATGGATCGTTATAATCGACCTTTGCTCCTTTGTTTCGCAGAAGCTCAATCAGTTCAATCGAAGGAGATTCCCGAAGGTCGTCGATGTCCTTTTTGTAAGCCAGTCCCAACACAAGCACTTTCGAACCTTTAAGGCTTTTCCTGTGCTCATTAAGGGCTTCCATCGTCTTTGAGATGACATAGTGAGGCATACTGGTATTGATTTCTCCGGCCAGCTCGATGAACCGCGTCGGCATTCCGTACTGCCTTGCCTTCCATGTAAGATAAAACGGATCGATTGGTATGCAATGCCCTCCGAGCCCGGGACCCGGATAGAAAGCCTTGAAGCCGAAAGGTTTCGTACTCGCGGCGTTTATAACCTCCCAGACATCGATACCCATCCTGTCAAAAACCACTTTCAGCTCATTAACCATAGCAATATTCACACAACGGTAAATGTTTTCAAGGATCTTCGCAGCTTCAGCAGCCTCGAGACTCGATACAGGAACAGTCCGAACAATAGCAGTCTGATAAAGCATACATGCCATATCGAGGCATTTTTTTGTCAGGCCGCCGACTACCTTGGGTATGGTTTTCGTTGTAAAATCTTTGTTGCCCGGGTCTTCCCGCTCAGGCGAATAGGCAAGATGGAAATCCCTGCCTGCTTTCAGACCGCTGCCTTCCAGTATCGGCGCCATGACCTCTCTCGTCGTACCGGGGTATGTTGTACTTTCCAGAACGACCAATTGACCCGGTCGCAGGTATTTTGCTATTGTCTCAGTACTGCTGACAATAAACTGCATATCCGGCTCCCGATTTTCCGTTAGCGGGGTCGGAACACAGACCAAAATAGCATCGGCCTTTTTTATCTCAGCCATATTGTTTGTAGCACGAAAGCAGTTGGAACTAACCATTTGTTTGACCTGTGCGTGCGGCACATGTTTTATAATGCTGCGGCCGGAATTTAGGGTCTTTACCTTCTTCCGGTCTATGTCAAAACCGATAACTTTCAGACCCGCCGATGCGAATTCCCTTGCCAGCGGCAGACCAACATAACCGAGCCCTAATATTCCGACAATAACCTCTTTATTGTCAATCCTACTTTTCCATCTGTCCAATTTATGTTCCTCTCAATTAAATCAAAAGAAAGAGATAGTTTAGACTCATTCGCTAAAAAAGTCAAAAGAATTGGATTTTGCCGATTAAATATTGAACTATTCCTTTTTTTCAATTAAAAATTGGCCGATAATATTAATTGACATGATTTCTAAATTGAAGAAAAAAAAATTGAAAACCGCAGCTAATCCGAACGTTTTGTTCACCTGTATAGGCAGACGTGTATCGCTGCTGAACAGTTTTCGCCGGGCCGCTATAGACCTGAAAATCAAAGCTATGTTTTTCGGAACGGATAAGACCGAGTTAAGCCCAGCTTTACAGCTATGCGACAAACGATTCATTGTCAAACCGGTCACACACCCCGTCTATATCAAGCAACTGCTGTCGATAGTAAAAGCCAACAAGGTCGGGCTTCTTGTTCCTACGGTTGATCTGGACCTGAAACTGTTAAGTCAAAATAAGTTAAAATTCGAAGCTCTCGGCTGTTGCGTACTTGTTTCAAATCCGGATGTAATTGATATTTGCCAGGACAAGAGACAGACCTATAAGTTCCTGCTTAAAAATAATTTCGAAACACCGACAACAATGAGTATACGAACTGCCTTAAGAAATAGTAAATCAAAAACAAGGTTCCCTTTGTTTCTGAAGCCCTGGGACGGCTACGCAGGCAGGGGTAATGCAATTATCAACAACCGTCAGGAACTTTCCTTCTATGCCAAAAGAATTCCAAACGCAATCTGCCAGGAATTTATTAAGGGCACTGAATATACATGTGATGTTTATGTCGATTTCGATATGAAAGTCCGTTGTGTCGTTCCCAGAAAACGCATTGAAGTCAGGACAGGGGAGGTCAGCAAGGGACAAACAATCAAAGACCGGCATATTATGAGCAGGGCAACCGAGCTTGTGGAAAAACTCGGGGCCGGGCCGGGCATCATTACGATTCAACTGGCCGTGACCAATAGCGGGCGGATGAAATTTATCGAAATCAATCCGCGATTCGGCGGCGGGGCACCGTTATCGATAAAGGCTGGTGCAAATTTCCCCAAATGGATTTTACAGGAACTGGCCGGGAAAAAGCCGAATATACGCTTCGACGGTTTCAAGGACAAACTTACTATGCTCCGCTACGACAGCGAAGTCTGGCTCGAAAGCAAATAGTAAACCACTAAATTGTCACTGTCAGGTACTGCGTTTCGTCTATTAATCGCATGACACCTTCGTAAGCGGCGGGTATTAGCATGCAGTCGCCCGCTTTAAATTCGACAGGCTCAACTTCACTTCCCAGGATTATACCTGAGCCGGACAGAAAAATCAGCGTCTTCATTTTACCCGGCGACAGAAGCACCTCGCAGTTTTTCGCCTGATGGCCTTTATCTATCTTAAAATATTCGCTATTCACCAGTCGCCCGACCGTCGTCACAGGCAGTTCATCATCCGACATATCGAAATGGATGCTTTCGAGGGCCTGTTTAATGTGAAGCTGCCGGGGTTCGCCGGATTCATCCACCCGGTTCCAGTCGAAAACACGATATGTCGTATCCGACGGCGTCTGAATCTCCGTTATCAAAAGGCCCGGCCCGATTGCATGAGCCGTTCCAGCAGGCAGGAAATGGCATTCACCTTCTTTAACCAGCACCTTAACCAGCAAGTCGGCAACTGTACCTTCGTTAATTGCTGCGGCGAATTTCTCTTTCGTAACGCCTTTTTTCAATCCCTTATATATGACCACATCATCTGTGGCGGAGATGATATACCAGCACTCGGTTTTGGGCTCTCCCTCGCCCATCCGCTTGCAGGTTTGCGGGTCCGGATGGACCTGGACACTCAGAACATCCTCGGCATCCAGAATCTTGATTAAAAGCGGAAACGGCAGTTTGAAATTTTCGTCGCCGGTTATCTCTTTTGGATATTTATTAACAGCCGCATTGAGAGTCTCTCCGGCCAGCTCGCCATTCGCAATTACGGATTTATCATTTGGCAAATCAGCTAATTCCCAGCTTTCACCAATCTTTTCATCAACCGGCAAATCCTTACCGAAAATCTCCCGAAGCTTCTGCCCCCCCCAAATCCGCTGTTTATAAATCGGCCTGAACTTAAATGGATACATCTTCATACCGACAATTTTAACAACAATCCCTCATCCCGTCCACAAATCATTGTCAGGATTATTCAGTCAAAATTTCTTTACCTGTTTTGCCGCCAGCGGCTCTTAGAATTTCAGCAATTACATCATTTCTGTATAACCTTGCTGTATCTATAGGTGTACTCCCGTAGTTATCTGTCACGTTTACATCAGCACCATTTTGTATCAATATTTTAACAATATCTACACTATTCGAATCAGCTGCATTATGAAGCGGTGTCCGTCCCTTTTTATCCCGTGCATTGATTT